>CAYXJD010000289.1:2977-3301 GCA_964465225.1 uncultured Actinomycetota bacterium | reverse complement strand
CGAGGTGGTGCAGGACGTTGTGGGCGATGCGCCCGACGAGGTTGGCGTGCCGGAACCCGTGCTCGGTGAAACCGAGGCTGCCGAGGAACTGATCGGCGAGCTTGATGAAGGCGCTGACGACCTCGTCGCTTTGGAGTCCGGTCAGTACGTCGACCTGCGAGCCGGTGCGACGCTCGGCGTCCAGCGCGACGGTCCTGGCCTCCTCGACCGCATCGGCGGCACCCACCCCGCGCAGCAGCGCCGCCTCGGCGGAGCCCCGGATCGCGGTGGCGGGCTCGGTCATGGCCGACGGCGAGCGATCGTCGAGGTCAGCGGGCACCTCGG
>CAYXJD010000289.1:0-2877 GCA_964465225.1 uncultured Actinomycetota bacterium | reverse complement strand
CATCGGCACGCTCGGCCGCCGCCGGGTCGACCGGCACCTCGGCATCGGCACGCTCGGCCGCCGCCGGGTCGACCGGCACCTCGGCATCGGCACGCTCAGCCGCCGCCGGGTCGACGGGGTCGTCGGCCGGCGGTCGCTGCCTCGAACGGGAGCTCACGCCTCGTCGTCCTCATCCTCGGGCGGGTGCTCGTCGGAGGAGGTGGGTTCGTCGACGATGCGCCCCAGCGCGGATCGCTCGTAGCGCACGATGACGTCCTCGTCGGCGTCCACCGCGATGTCCATGCTCGTGTCGCCCAGCGCCACCACCCGGCCGTGCAGCCCACCGATCGTGACGACGTCGTCACCGACCTCGACCGAGCGCACCATCTGCTCCTGCTCCTTGCGCCGCTTCTGCTGCGGGCGGATCAGCAGCAGGTACAGCACGGCCAGGAACGCGATGGGCAGCAGCAGGCCCGTGAGCTCTTCCACGTCTCATCCTCCGTCGCGGACCACGCGGATCCGGGTGGCGTACTCGTCGCGTCAACTCGCGTGGCCACCCAGGTGGGCAACGGTCGGCAACCTCGGCCCGAGGCGCGCCTCAGCGCCGGACGCGACGACGCCCGCCTGAGGCGGGCGGTGTCGAGCGCATCCTACCCGCCACCCCTGCCGGCGCCACGCGTCCCTTCCTCGTCCTCACCCCGGGCCCAGGCGGTCACCAGGGCCGCCATGTCACGGTCCCCCTGCCGTGTGCAGGTCAGCAGCAGCACGTCACCGTCGATCAGCCGCGTGTCGCCGGTGGGCACCAGCATGCGATCGTCGCGGACCACGGCGATCACCCGACCCGGCCCGGGGGGTCCGATCTCCTTCAGCTGCCGGTCGACGATGGGCAACTCCCCCGTGACGTGCAGCTCGACCAGGTCCAGATCCACGTCCTCCAGGGGCATCGCTTCGGCCAACGGCGCCCAGGCCGGGCGCCGCTCCTCCAGGCCCAGACGTCGCACCAGCGGGAGCAGGGTCGTGCCCTGCAGGAGCACCGAGACCAGTACCACGAAGAAGACGACGTCGAACAGTGCCGCCGATCCCGGCACGCCCGCCGTCAACGGGAACGTGGCCAGCACGATCGGCACCGCTCCCCGCAACCCGGCCCAGCTGATCACGGTCCGCTCCCGCCATCTGAGCCCGGTACGCAGGGTGCACAGCCACACCGCGGCCGGCCGTGCCACCAGGATCAGGACCGCGGCCACCAACAGTGCCGGGACGAGCACGGCGGGGAGCCGGGACGGGAAGACGAGTAGGCCGAGCAGCAGGAACAGGCCGATCTCCGCACCGTTGGCCACGGCCTCGTGGAACCCCAGGATGGCCCGGCGCTGCCGCGGGACGAAGCCCCCGATGAGGAACCCGGCGAGGTAGACCGCCACGAAACCGGACGCGCCGACCAGTGCCGCTGATCCGTAGGCCACGCCAGCGATCGCCGCGGCCAGGACGGGGTAGAGCCCGAGCACCCCGAGGGCCACCCGCCGCAGCAGCCAGACCCCGGCCGCCCCGACCAGCAGTCCCAGCAACGCACCCCCGCCGAGCTGCACGACCGCGAAGCGCAACCACTCCAGCGGTCCCGCCGGGTCGCTGGTGTAGGTCGTGAGCAGCCCGACGGTCAGCATCACCGCGATGGGATCGTTGGCACCGGACTCGATCCGCAGGAGTGCCGATACCCGGCGCGGCAGTGGCGTGGTGCGCATCATGGAGAAGACCGCGGCGGCGTCGGTCGACGCCACGACCGCACCGACGAGCAACGCGGTGGGCGGATCGAGCCCCAGGAGCAGCCAGGTGCCCAGGCCGGTCAGCCCGGCGGTGACCAGGACGCCGATCGTCGACAGCGCCAGCCCCGGGACCGCGGCGAGCCGCAGGTCGGTGGTCTTGGTGGTCAGGCCACCCTCGAACAGGATGGCCAGCAGGGCCAGGATCCCCAGGTCACGGACCAGAGAGGTGTCGTCGAGCGAGACGAACCCGAGCCCGTCGTCGCCGACCACCATGCCGATCACCAGGAACAGCAGGGCGCCGGGGATCCGGAGCCGACTACCGGGGGTGGCAGCGAGAGCTGCGATCAGCACCGCGCCCAACAGCAGGCCCGAGGCGAGCAGGATGAGGGGGTCGATGCCGAGCTCGAGGTGCAACGCGCCTCCTGCGGGCCACCGGACGGAGCGGTGACGGGACGGTGGCCACGGGCAACCGGGACGCTACCGGCGGCTGGCATCGCCGGTCACCGAGCGGCGGTGGCTGCACACGGTCAGCCCCCGGGCGGCTCCGCCTCGAACAGGGGGACGGCACCCGGCCGGCGCGCATCGACCGCTGCACCCGGCCCTGGGGCCGGACGGCCGAGGTGGGCATAGGCCCCCAGCGTGGCGATCCGTCCCCGGGGGGTGCGCTGGAGCAGACCACAGCGCAGCAGGAACGGCTCGACAGCGTCCTCGAGGGTGTCGGGCTCCTCGGTCACGGCCGTGGCCAGGGTCGTCAGCCCGACCGGTCCGCCGCCGAAGCGGTCGACGAGGGCCTCCAGCACCCGGCGGTCGAGCCGGTCGAGGCCGAGCTCATCGACGTCGAAGAGTTCCAGCGCGCTGCGCGCCAGGACGAGATCGACCCGGCCGTCCCCCTCCACCTCGGCGACGTCGCGGACGCGTCGCAGGAGCCGGTTGGAGATGCGTGGTGTGCCTCGCGAGCGGCTGGCGATCTCCACGGCGGCGTCCGCGGCAACCGGGACGCCGAGGAGCCCGGCAGAGCGGACCACGATCCGCTCCAGTTCGGCGACCTCGTAGTGCTCGAGATGAGCGGAGAAGCCGAACCGGTCCCGCAGCGGCGAGGAGATCAGCCCGGTGCGGGTCGTGGCGCCGACCAGGGTGAAGC
>CAYXJD010000288.1:0-3336 GCA_964465225.1 uncultured Actinomycetota bacterium | reverse complement strand
CGGCTCTCCCATGGTGATGGCAGCCCGGGTGGACGTCGTGCCGGTGTCGCTCTGATGTGGACACGGATCACGGACCCGAGCCGGCGGCCATCTTGCCACAGCCGTGCCCGGCACGCGGGGGGTCCTTCGGCTCCACCGGTGGGTCCGGACGCCACCTCGGAGTGGGGGTCCTCCGCGGTCCCGTCGGTTCGAAGCGTCGCTTGGTCGCGTCGCTCGTTGGCGTCGCTCGTTGGCGTCGCTCCGTCGCGTTGCCGTCGAGGTGGTCCGGCCGCTGGTCGTGCGGTCGCGGTCAGTCGCGCGGCGGGTAGGCATCCGGCGTGAAGGTGGAGCCGGGGTTCCACATCAGCCACTCATCGATCCCGGCGTCGTTGGCGGCGCGGATCTGCTCGCGGATCTGGAGGGGACGATCCCACGCGCGGTAGGGGGTGTCCTCGAACCACGGGACGACGCGGGCCCGCTTGCCGTCGGTGACCTCCGCCCACACCTCGAGGGTGGCCGTGATGATGTCGTAGGGCTGGCGGTTCGGGTCGGACACGCCGTACTCGCCCACGCCCCAGTGGGACGGGTAGAGCATCGGTGCGACGTAGTCGAGGTGCTCGGCCATCGCCGAGATGTCCTGACCGATCTGGGTCGGGCGGTCGGCCGCGATGCCGTAGACCGACGCACCGTGCTGCACGCCGTAGGGGGCGAGCCGCTCGTCGGCCTGCCGGGTGAACGTGGCGATCGCCTCCTCCGGGGTCGTCTCGAGTCCTGGCACCGTGTAGTTGTCCAGTCCCTCGGGACGGCGGATGTAGTCCCACAGGATGTGGTCGACCCCGGCCTGCGCCGCCTCCTCCGCCAGGTCGAGGAGGTAGTCGATGACCTCGGGGTGGGTGTAGTTGGAGAAGCCGGCGTAGGAGCCGCGGTAGTAGTCGCTGCCGTCGTTGGTCTGGATCACCCAGTCACGCCGGTCGTTCTCCCACGCCCAGGACGCCAGCGTGGGGTCGGCGAAGGCGACGATGCGGCCGACCACGGCGATGTCGCGCTCATGCAGGTCGGCGATGGTCTGCTCGAGGTCGAGCGGGCCGATGTCCGCGCCGATCTCACCGGCCAGCGGGACCTCGGAGTCGTAGCCGATCTGGCCGCCTTCGTCCTTGAGGTCGAGCTGGAGGGCGTTGATGCGGCCGTCGTCGATCATCTCGACGATGGGCTCGCGCAGGCTCGGGGTGGCCCAGGCCCAGAAGGTGGCGTGGACGGTGCGGACCTGCTCCACGTGGACGCGGGAAGCGACGCGGACCAGTGGCTCGGTCACCTCGGTGGTGTTGCCCGCGATGTCAGCGACCACGATCGTGAGTTCGTCGCCGGGGTCGTCGAGTTGCAGCTCGAAGGCCCCGGTGTCGTCCGCGGTGACGCTGTCGGCGCCGACGGTGACGGTGGCGCCCGGGTCGGTGGTGCCGGCCACCGTGACCGGATCGTCAGCGCCCACCGCACCATCGGGAGCGGTCAGCTCCAGGCTCGGGGGCTCGGCCTTGACCTCGAAGCGCCAGGTGTGCAGCGGGTCGGGTGCCGTGGTGGCTGGGTTGTCGGTGCTCGCGTCCGCGGTGCTTTGGGTGTCTGCCTCTGCGGTGCTGCCGGTGTCTGCGGCCGCGGTGCTTTGGGTGTCTGCGGCCGCGGTGCTGTCGGCCCCGGCATCCGCGGTGCTGTCGGCTGCGGCGGTCGCGTTGCTGTCGTTGTCGCCGTCGGTGGCCGCGCTGGCTTCGTCCTGCGCGCTGGCCGTAGCGGCACCGTCGCTTTCGGGGTCCTCGGCCGGCGGCGCCTCGGCGACCACCAGCGTGCGCTCACCGTCGGACAGCGTGCCGGGGGTATAGGTCAGCGTGTCCGCCGCGATCCGCGCATCGGCGGTGACGTCGTCGCCGTCGAGCAGCAGCACGAGCTCCTCGAGGCTGGACTCCTCGCCGGTGGTGGTCACGGTGAAGGTGAGATCGGCGAGCGCTTCCGCGTTGACCAGGTCGCCCGGTCCGGGACCGTCGAAGCGGAGCTCGGCCGCGGCTGCCAGCTCCTCCTCGGAGGTCGGCTCCTCCTCTGCGGCGGACCCGTCGGTCGCCCCCTCGTCACTCGTGCAGGCTCCGCCGAGAAGGGCGAGCGCGGCGAGGCACGCCAACAGGCGCATGGCAGCGGGGCGGTGTGGATGCAAGGGGGCTCCGGGGTCGTAGCCGCCGAGGTGGCTCGTGACGAGGCGGAGGTGCCCTGTCGGTGCCCGGCAGCATGGCCAACTGAAGGTAGCTGCCGCCTTGCGCAGGGCGGCCGACGATCCCCGCCCGGCCGGTCACATCACCACCCGTGTCATGCCGGGCCGCTCCCCGGGCGATTACTATGGGCACTGTAGAACAGTGGGTTCATGCGACTGTCTCGTGGAGGGTAGGCATGGAGGTGTCACCGTTCCCGTACCAGGGACCCCTGGCTCCCGACCAGGTGCAGGGTCGTGACGGGCTGCTGGCCGACCTGGCTGGGCGGGTGACCGAGCGCCGGGTGACCGCGCTGCTGGGCCCGCGTCGTTTCGGCAAGACCTCCGTGCTGCGCCGGCTGGCGGCGGACCTCACCGAGGTGTCGACCATCCAGGTGGACCTGTTCGGCGTGCAGACCTACGCCGATGTCGTGGTGCGGCTGTCCACGGCGATGCGCGAGGCCGTGCCTGAGGTCCGTGATCCGGCCGTGGAGCTGTCGGTGCAGGCCGGTATCAACCTCGGCGGGCTACAGGCCAAGCTGGCGCTGTCGCCCTCCAAGCGTCCGGATGCCCGCCAGCTGTTCGATGAGCTGGCCCAGCTGCTGGTCGCGTTGGCGCGGCGCACGCCACTGCTGGTCGTGTTCGACGAGTTCCAGTCGATCACCTCGGTGGAGGGGGCGGCGGCCGTGCTGCGCACCCACCTCCAGCAGCACTACTCCCGTCTCGGGTTGGTGTTCGCCGGGTCGGCACCGTCGGCGATGCGCGATGTGTTCACCCGGCACGACCAGCCGTTCTTCAACCAGGCGGATCTCGTCACGATCGAGCCGCTGGAGGCGGCTGCGGTCCACGCCATCGTGACGGAAGGGTTCGTCGCGAGCGGTCGCGATCCGGGTGCGGTGGCCGGGCAGATCTTCGAGCTCACCGGCGGCCACCCCCAGCGCACCATGCGTGCTGCGGATCAGGTGTGGCGACTCACCGGCGTGGCCGAGCGGGCCGACCAGGCCTCGGGGCGTACCGGCATGGGAGACCGTGCCGACCAGGCCTCGGGGCGTACCGGCGTGAGTGAGCGGGCCGACCAGGTGTGGGGCCGGGCGCTGATCGCGTTGCAGGACGCTGAAGCCGCGGTGCTGGCT
>CAYXJD010000287.1:0-3377 GCA_964465225.1 uncultured Actinomycetota bacterium | reverse complement strand
AACAGCGCTACCTCGGCGTCGGAGGGAGCGGGAACGTGGACGAGCCCCACCCTGGGGGCGCGAGGAAAGGACACGAGGCATGACCGATCATCTCAACATCGCGATGCTCGGCTCGAAGTTCATGGGCCGTGCCCACTCCAACGCCTGGCTCAACGTCACCAGGTTCTTCGACGTTGCCCCCACACCGGTGCTGCACACCGTCGCGGCGCGCAACGTGGCACAGCTGGACGAGTTCGCCCGGACCTGGGGTTGGCACAACACGACGACAGACTGGCGGGCCGCGGTCACCAACGAGGACGTCGGACTCGTCGACATCGCGACTCCCAACCACCTTCATGCCGAGCAGGCCGTCGCGGCCCTCGAGGCCGGCAAACACGTCGCCTGTGAGAAGCCGCTGGCAGGAACGCTGGCGGACGCCGAGGAGATGGCCGCTGCGGCCGCACGTGCAGGGTCGCGGACCTTCGTCTGGTTCAACTACCGCCGCGTCCCCGCCGTCGCCCTGGCCCACGAACTGGTCGCCGGGGGCGCGCTCGGCCGGATCTATCACGCTCGTGCGAGCTATCTCCAGAGCTGGGGTGGCCCTGACACCCCATTGCTCTGGCGTTTCCAGGGCGACATCGCGGGTTCCGGTGCCCACGGCGATCTCAATGCCCACATCATCGATGCCGTGCGCTTCGTGACCGGTGAGGAGATCGTCCGGGTCGATGGAGCGATCGAGCACACCTTCATCGAGGAGCGGACCCTGATCGAGGGTGGTGCTGGTGGCGAGATCTCGGGTTCCGGTGCCGAGGCGGGTGAGCGCACGGGGAAGAGCACGGTCGATGACGCGGTGCTCTTCCTGGGGCGTCTGAGCGGGGGTGGACTCGCGAGCTTCGAGGCGTCGCGTCTGGCGACCGGCTACCACAACGCGAACCGCTTCGAGATCCATGGGGAGAAGGGCGCGCTGCGCTTCGACTTCGAGCGGATGAACGAACTCGGGTTCTACGACCTCACACCCGACGCGGCCATCCAGGGCTGGACCACGATCGACGTCACCAAACAGGGCGCGGGCCATCCCTACCTCGAAGCATGGTGGCCGGACGGCCACGGGATCGGCTACGAGCACACCTTCGTCAACCAGGCTGCTGACATCCTGAGCGTCATCGGAGGTGGCGAGCCCCGTGTGCCACTGCCAGATTTCGCCGATGCGGTGAAGACCCAACGCGTGCTCCATGCGGCGCTGGTGTCCGCCCGTGACGAGGCGCCGGTGGAGATCGAGGGCGTGTAGTCCATCGGTTGGTACCTCCCTATCCCGGCCGCGACCGTGGGAGGCAGCAGTCATGACGGGATCCTTCGCCGAGGTCCCGGACCAGGTACCCACCGCGGGCAGTGGAACTGCAGCTGGGGAGGGCCTCGCGTTCCGGGTCGACGATCCGGACCGGATCGTGGCCGGCAAGCGGATGGAGGACCATCTGCGCCTCTCGGCCACGTCGGCTTCGGGGGCCACCTCGCCTGCTCGCGAGGCTGGGGGAGTCGCTCCGGGAGGGAGTGTCCTCACGTGGCCTGTGGGGCTCGCGTGAACCGGTGACCATCGTCGCGAGCGAGCTCACACACGAGGCCGTGCTCGTCGGGGCTGGCGAGCTGGCCCTCGAGGGCCAGCTCACCGGCCCCGCCGGCGTCACTCGACCGGCCGTGAGCGCCTGGGTGCGCCGATCCGGCGGTTCAGTCTGCCTCGTGGATGCTCCGCATCGACCACAGCAGCGTCCGCATCGAGCGGGGCTGGCGGAGCACGGTCACCACCGCTTCGGCGACGTCCTCCGGGCGCAGCATCTCGGCCAAGCCCGGCATGTCCGGGGTGCGCCCCGCTCCCATCGCGAACTCGGTGGCCGTCCCCCCCGGGCACAACGTGCTCACCCGGATCTGCTTCTCACGCAGCTCCCGATCCAGCGCTCCGGCCAGCCCGACCTGCGCGAACTTGGTCGCGGCGTACACCGCCTCGTCGTCCCCGCCCCGCAGACCTGCCACGGATGCGACGATGACGATGTCGCCCGCCCCCTGCTCGAGGAAGTGGGGCACGGCAGCCCGGATCGGCCAGACCGTTCCGGCGATGTTGGTGTCCATCATCTCGCGCAGGGTGTCGTCATCGAGGTCCATGATCCCCCCGTAGGCGCCGATCCCTGCGTTGGCCACCAGGGCGTCGAGGCGTCCGAAGCGCTCCACGGCGGTCTCGACCAGTTGCTGCGCAGCCGCCGGGTCACGCACGTCCATCTCGACGACCGCAACCTGATCTCCCAGCTCGTCGGCGAGCCCCTCGAGGCGTTCGCGCCGACGAGCCCCGAGCGTGACCGAGGCGCCCTCCGCGACGAGGGCGCGCGCACTGGCGGCGCCGATCCCCGCACTGGCGCCGGTGATGGCGATGACGTTGCCGTTCAATGACTCCATGGTTCAATCCTCACTGTTGACGATGTGCTCGGACTGATCAGCCGTTGGCGGCGGCCACCGCGTCGTTGGTGGATGGCGACGTCCACCTTCACGGTGCCGGGTTCCAGTACTGCGGCGGTGTGACACCGCGTTCGACGAGGAGGAAGGCGTCGCGTTCGACCGGCATCCATCCTTCGACCTCGCCATCGGGCCAGGTGACCCGCAACTCCACCTCAGCGGTCGATCCCAGACCGAGGTGGATCCATCCCGACTGGCCGCCGGCGTGGCCACCGCCGACGGTGACCTCGCGGCGGATCACGCGATCGCCGACGCGCACCTCGATCCAGGAGCCGACCGCGTTGCGGTTGGGACCGTCCTGCACCAGGCGTAACTGCAGCCAGCCTCGCGCGTCGGCGCCGTCCTCACGGCGGAGGCCGAGGTTCCGCCACACGCGCACCGGCTCGCGACGGTTCACCTCGACGAGGTCGAGAGCTCCGTCGAGGTCGAGGTCGACGAGCGCCGCCCCACGCGTCCGATCGAAGTGCACGATCCCCGCCTCCTCGGCCCCTTCTTCGAAGGTCCCGTCCACCTGCCCGAGGAGCAGGTTGTTGGGGTCGCGTGTGGCGTGATCCGGTTGCGCCTCGACGTTGCCCTTGGAGATGAACAGGTCCATCAGCCCGTCGTTGTTCACGTCCGCGAACTCCGGATGCCAGGCGGTGGACGGAAGAGGTTCGTCGCCCGCGAACGGACGATGCGCGGTGACCCCACGCCGGATCGCGATGTCCTCGTAGGTCGGGCGTTCTGGACCGTCGCGCAGGGTCCGCAGCTTGTTGTCACCCTGACTGGTCAAGAACACCTCCGGGTAGCCATCGCCGGTGAGATCGTGGCTCGCGATGCCCATCCCGAACAGGCGCAGCGGCTCCCACCCCTCCTGCTGGGTGTAGAGACGCGGCGCCCGGCCGTCCTCGACCCGCCAG
>CAYXJD010000286.1:0-3523 GCA_964465225.1 uncultured Actinomycetota bacterium | reverse complement strand
CGGCGGGATCAAGGCGATGCGGGTCGGGGTGACCTTCAAGTCCCTGACCCACGAGATCCGCAGGATCCTGCTGCCGGAAGCCGCGCTGGTGGTCACCACCTACCACGCGGGCAAGCGTCAGGTGCTCCGTGACGAGAGTGCCAGGGCCGCCACCACCGTGTTGCTCCTGTTCATCGCCAGCTACCTCCTCGGCATCGTGGCGGCGTTGGCCTACGGCGAGCTGGACCTGACCCAGGCCATCTTCGAATCGGTGTCGGTGGGCTCCAACATCGGCGTCTCGATCGGGGTGGTCAACCCCGGGATGCCCGACGGGCTGGTGCTGGTCTACCTCCTGCAGATGTGGGTCGGACGCCTGGAGTTCGTGGCCGCCTTCGCCCTCCTCGGCTACCTGTTCTCGCTCGCACGGGGACGGGCGAGCACATGAACGGTCCTCGCCACGAGCGCAGACGCGCGCCGACACGACGGCTCCTGCTCGGCGTGGTCGTGGTCCTGGCGGCACTGCTCGGCGGCGTGGTCTGGCTGGAGGCCGTACATCCCCAGCTCGATCCCACGGACAACGCCGTCCCGGGCGTCCCACCGCTCGCCCTGGAGGACGAGCCGACCTGCCGGCGGTTCGTCGACGAGACCCCGATCGTGGACATCCGGGAACGCCTGGCCTCGGAGGCCGCCCGCGACCGGATCCGAGAGGGCTTCCCGAGCGGTGGCCGGATCAGCTCCACCCAGGTGTTCCTCTGTCCGAGCGCCTACGACGGGACGGAGGTCACCTACGTCGGCGAGGTCGTCGGCGAGCTGCTCCCCCGCGACGGTGGTGCCTGGGCGCAGGTCAACGACGACGACTACGCCCTGCTCACCGGTCCCCTGGTCGGCCACCGCGAACGGGCAGGTTTCAACACCGGCCTGTCGGTGTGGCTGCCCGAGGACCTGGCCGAGCGGGTGGAGCGACCGGGGCGGCCCGCGCTGCGCGGCGACGTCGTGCTGCTGCGCGGCACCATCCTGCGGGCCGATCCCGACGACGGCGGCGGCATCACCCTGCGAGCGACCGAGCTGGAGACACTCGCGCCGCCGCTGGAGATCGACCCGCCGCTCCACGTGCTCCAGGTGGTCGTCGCCGGGATGCTGTCCGTGTTGGCCCTGGCCGCCACCCTGTGGGCGGGACGGGCCCGGCGCCGCTGACCCACGATGCCCGGCCGCCGTCAACGCTTGTCGGTGAGGCCGGCCACCTGCGACGACGGGCACAGCGGCTCGATGACGCACGCGCCGCACCGGGGCGCGCGAGCATGGCAGGTCCGTCGGCCGTGGTGGATGAGCAGATCGGCGACCTCCAACCACCGTTCGCGGGGGAAGAGCCGCATGAGGTCGCGCTCGATCCGCACCGGATCGCGCTCACGGGTGAACCGCAGGCGTCGTGCCAGTCGAGCCACGTGGGTGTCGACGACGATGCCCTCGTGCCGGCCGAAGCCGTTGGACAGGACCACGTTGGCGGTCTTGCGAGCGACACCGGGCAGGGCGACGAGCTCCGCCATCGTCCCGGGTACCTCTCCGCCGTGGCGTTCGAGCAGTAGGGCCGCGGTGGCCTTGAGGTTCTTGGCCTTCTGCCGGTAGAGGCCGAGCGAGCCGATCAGCTCCTCGATCCGCGCCAGTGGGGCCGCCGCCACCGCTGCAGGGCCCGGCAGCTCACGGAACAGCACCGCGGTGACCTCGTTGACCTTCACGTCGGTCGACTGTGCCGACAACAGGGTGGCCGCCAACAGCTCCCACCGGTCGGTGAACTCCAGGGCGATGGTGGCGTCGGGCAGCGCCTCGGCGAGCAGGTCGAGGATCACGGGTGCACGCAGGGTCTTGCCCCGGGAGTGCGTCAGCCCCGGTGGAAGCGCACCGCCCCCCGCATCGGCCCCCGCATCGGCCCCCGTCACCTCGATGTCGGTGCTGCCGCCGTCGTCCACCACCACACCCTCCTCGGCGTCCACCGGTCGCAACGCTACCCGGCGGCCACCGACCGGGGCCCTCACCGGGGCGGCTCCACGGGCAACGTGACCGTGAAGGTCGTGCCCTCGCCGAGGAGGCTGTCGACCCGGATGCTGCCACCATGCCGCTCGACGGCGTGGCGGACGATCGACAGGCCGAGCCCGGTGCCACCCTTCTCGCGGGAGCGCGCCGTGTCCACCCGGTAGAAGCGTTCGAAGATGCGGGCGAGGTCCTGCTGGGGGATCCCGATGCCGGAGTCACTCACCGTCAGGACCTGCTGTCCCCGTCGCGGCTCGATCGACACGCTGATGGTGCCGCCGGGGCGGTTGTACTGCACCGCGTTGCCGACGAGGTTCTTCAGGATCACCTCGAGGTCACCGGGGACGCCGGCGACCACGGCGTGGTCAGGGGCCTGAAGGTCGGTCGTGATCTCCAGCTCCTCGGCGCGGGGGATCAGCTCGGCGATCGTGAGCCGGACGAGTTCGGCGAGATCGACCGGCACCCGCTCGAGCGGCCCCCGCTCCTCCAGCCGGCGCAGGTCGAGCAGGTCGTGCAACAGGCGGGCCAGACGTTCGGCCTCGATCCCCAGCCGAGCGACGAGCGTGGCGGTGCGGTCGGGGTCGTCGCGGACCGTGACGGCCAGCGCCTCCGCAAGGGTCTGGATGCTGGTCACCGGGGTCTTGAGTTCGTGCGAGGCGTTGACGACGAAGTTGCGCCGTAACTCCTCGACCCGGCGCTCACGCGTGCGGTCGGTGATGATGACGAGCGTCTCGTCGCCGACCATCGAGACCGTGACCCTCAGATCGCGGTCGTTGTGCTCGACGTCGATGCGTACCGGGCGGCGGTGGACGCGGGCCTCGCGCACCGCGTCGGCGATGGCGGGACTGCCCACCGCCTGTAGGACCGTCGCCTCCCCGATGTCGATCGGGATCGACAGCAGCTCCCGTGCCGCCTCGTTGGCCGCCTGCAGCCGGCCATCCCGGCCGAACAGCAACGCCGCCTGGACGAGGGAGTCGACCAGTTCGAAGCGCCAGGGACGCTCCTGGTCGAGACGCGCACCCCGACGGGCGTGGGAGGCGCAGAGCGCGTTGAGCGTCACGGTGAGTTCTTGCCAGGGAGCCGAACCCTGGACCGCGACGGGTGCTCCCGGTCCCGCCCCCAGCCAGGCGTTCACCTGGGCGGTCAGCCGCCTCAGCCGGCGCCGCTCCACTGCCTCCAGGACCACGACGACCGACAGCGCGACGAGCACGGTCAGGCCGATCGCCGCCGTCCTCGGCAGGGCGAGCCCCGCGAGCACACCGGTCAGCGCGCCGACGACGATCCCCAGGGCCTGCGGCTGGTTCACCGGTCGGAGAACCGGTAGCCGACCCCACGCACCGTCTGGATGCGGTTCGGCTCGTGGGGATCCTGCTCGATCCGGGTACGCAGCCGCCGGATGTGCACGTCGAGGGTCTTGGTGTCGCCGACGTAGTCGCTGCCCCACACCTCGTCGATCAGCTGTCCCCGGGTCAGGACCCGCCCGGCGTGCTCGACGAGGTAGGCGAGCAGGTCGAACTCC
>CAYXJD010000285.1:0-3555 GCA_964465225.1 uncultured Actinomycetota bacterium | reverse complement strand
GTGCTCGAGTACATCGGCATGCGGATCGTGGAGGCATCCGAACGGGCCGGCCGCACCGGGGAGGTACGGGTCTACCCGGTCTGTGCGCTGGAGGCCTGGGAGGCACGAAAGCACGACGACATCGACCAGTGGAAGCGTTCCGGTGCGGACCGGCTGCTGCGCGATGTCGAGAACTACCTCTCGGACCATGCCGGCCAGGAGATGTTGGACGACTCCGCCGAGCGCATCGCCCGTATCGCCGAGCTCGCCCGGGCGGAGGTCCAGGTCCGCCAGCAACTGCTGGAGGACCCGGAGCAGCTGCAGGGTTTCCGACGACAGCTGGACCACGACATCGTCGATCTCGAGCGGCGCTTCGACGCGGCCGTGTCGATGGCGCTGACCGAGGTCCCTCCCCTGCGGATGCGGATCCGGGGTCTGGTGCTCAACCCCTTCACGCGGGCCAAGAAGGAGTTGGCGCAGCTGGAGACCCTGGAGGAACTCGAGCAGTTCGCCTCCCGCTTCCGCCGCCAGCTCGAGGTCGCCGGCGAGTTGGCCTCCCGCCAGTTCACGGACGGCTTCGGGCAGATCGTGCACCGCCTGCAGTTCCAGTTGCAGGAGCGCTTCCAGGCCGTGATGACCGACCTGGCGCCGAACCTTCCCCAGATCCGCCTGTCACCGAACGCACTGCTGGTCACCCCCGACCAGCTCCAGCAGCTCCATGCGGCGAAGCGCCGTTCCGAGCAGACCTCCAAGACCTCCGCCATGGTCGGTGGTCTCTCGGGCGGTGGGCTCACCTTGCTGGCCACCGGCACCGCCACCCTGCTGGGGCCGCTCGGCCTGCTCGGCGGGGCGCTGGTCGGCTGGAAGCTCGCGAGCCTCGTCGGGGGGCACCGCAGCCTGGAGCAGGCCCGCGAGGCGATCGCCTCACGCCTCGACGAGATCTCGGCGGCCATGCTCCGCGACGTCGACGACCAGGTCGAGTCAGCGGTGGCCACGGTGCGCTCGGCGGTGCAGCGGCGACGTCGCGCCTTCGCCGCGGACCTCTACCAGCAGTTCGAGGTGGTCCAGGCGATCAGCGAACACCCCGAGGCGCTCGAGGCCCAACGGCGCGACGCCGCGCGCTTCGTCGAGGCCTTCGAGGCTTGCGCGACCGACGCCCGTGCGGCGTTACGGACACCCCTCGCCGCGGTCGGATAGCAGCCGGTCGAATCGGCTGGTCGGGTACCGGTGGGCATCCCGCCCGTCGGGGGTCTGAGCAGCGACCCGTCGGATGGGTCTCAGCTGGCGACGCGCCGGGTGCGCTTCACACCGGCCCGCTTGAGGACCGCCGCCGGGACGCCGGCCTCGCGCCAGGCGGGATAGCTGATGCCTTTGCGCTCGGAGTAGTCGGCGGCGGCGTCGACGAACGCCTGCTCTAGAGCCTCCATGTCGGGGGCTTCGCCGAGCTCGACCAGACGCTCCTCGAGGTCCAGTCGCTTCTGGATCAACTCGACCCGCTTTGCGGGGTCCGGTTCCGCATCGATACGTCCCTGGATCTCCGGGAGCTTCGCTTCGATCGCGTCGCGATCCACCGGTCTCCCGGGCTTGCGCTCCTGCTCGAGCGCGGCCAGATATTCACGCACCGCGCGGCCCTGTTCCCGTCCCCTCGCCAGCGCCGCCTTGTGCTCCTCGCTCATCTTGCGTGCCATGTGTCATTTCCGATCGGTGGTCGACTTCCCCCGTGGTGTCCTTAATGGCTCTTTCCGATGGATGTAGCCACGCACGAACGGTAACACGGCGGCTCGATGCTGTGGCTATGAGTCTTGGACGGGTTCCCGCCATTGGGCAGAACCCTACCTTCGCTGGCGGTCCTGTTTGCCGGTACGGCACTGCTGCGAAGAGCCCTGTCATCACGTGCGGGAACGGTTGTCATCACTCGCTTTCGGGTGGTCTCGAGGCAGAACGGTGACCGCCGGAGTGGCCGAAAGAGCGGGTCTGCAGGCCCGAGTGCCGTCACACTGGGCTGCCCCGGCTAGGTTCGGAACGAGGAGGCCGGCAGCGTCGCCGTCCCAGGCGATCCGTCGGGCCTCCTCCCGTCGATGAGGAGGAGCAACGTGACAGGGCAGCTGCCACCGGCCATGTCGGTCGTCGAGAACCCCACGCAGGCCGAGATGCGCGCCTGGGTGCTCGAGCTGATGCCGAAGGACCGTACGAAGGTCACGGAGTTCGGCAACATCAACTACACCGCGCGCATCCTCGCGCGCCTCACGCCGTCGACCTTCGTCGTCTCCGACGAACCGAACGTCAAGAAGACGATCTCGCGTGCGGAGGCGGCCGAGTACGCAGCCAAGCAGGATGCGCACATCGCTGAGCAGGACATGGTCCTCATCGAGGGCTACATCGGCCCCGATCCGGCGTTCAGGACCCCCTCGCGCCTGTACATGGAGAAGGCCCACGCCAACATCCCGGCGATGCAGCAACAGCTGTTCTTCCCCAGGGACGAGGCCTGGGAGCCGAACTTCACGGTCATCTACACGCCGACGTTGCGGATCCCGGAGCACCACGAGGAGTGCCTGATCCTCGTCGACTATGAGAACTGGACGACCCGTGTGTTCGGCTCCGATTACTTCGGGGAATCGAAGATGGGTGGCCTGCGCATGTGGAACCTGCTCGTGTACGAACACGGCGGGTTGGCGATGCACTGTGGCGCCAAGACCTTCCCTGCCGCCGAGACCGCGGACGGGACCGAGCATCTGGCGCTGATCATCGGGTTGTCGGGCACGGGGAAGACCACGACCACCTTCCGTAACGTCAAGGGGTCCCTGCCGGTCCAGGATGATTTCATCGCGCTGATGCCGGGCGGTGAGGTCCACACCACGGAGAACGGGTGCTTCGCGAAGTCGTATGGCCTCGATCCTGACGACGAGCCGACGATCCACGGGGGAGCCACACGACCGGATGCCTGGTTGGAGTCGGTGTCGGTCGACGAGGAGGGCAAGGTCGATTTCTTCGACGACTCCTACACCAAGAACGGACGGGTGACCTTCGGTCTGGAGAACATCCGTCACCGTGATCCCAAGGACCTGCCGAAGGCGCACTACCTCTTCATCCTGAACCGCAACGAGAACATCATCCCGGCGGTTGCGAAGCTCAAGCCCGAGCAGGCGGCGTACTACTTCATGTTGGGCGAGACCCAGGGCACGGCCGCTGGTGGGGCACACGAAGCAGGGAAGAGCCTCCGGGTGCCGGGAACCAACCCGTTCTGGTTCGAGGAGGAGTCCTCGATGGGCAACCGGTTCCTCGAGTTGCTCGACACGATGGACCTCGACGTCTACCTGCTCAACACCGGCCGTGTCGGTGGTCCCGACGACGACGAGCGGTCCAAGAAGGTCAAGATCCCCCACTCGGCGGCCGTCCAGCAGGGCATCGTCGATGGGACGATCGAGTGGGAGGTCGACCCGGACTTCGGCTACTTCGTGGCCAAGGACATCCCGGGCTTCGACGACCCCGACCTCCTGCAACCGCGTCGGCTCTACGAGCGGCAGGGCCGGATGGAGGAGTACGAGGAGATCGTGCAGCGGCTCAAGACCGATCGTG
>CAYXJD010000284.1:0-3591 GCA_964465225.1 uncultured Actinomycetota bacterium | reverse complement strand
GCGGCGTAGAACACGCTCAGCTGGCCCTCGAAGCGGAAGATCGAGCCGTACACGTTCGGCTTGCCGAGCAGCACGCACGCGTCGTTGACGAGGTAGCGCGTGGGGAAGTTGTCGGTGCCATCGATCACCAGGTCGTAGCCCTCGATGATCTCCAACGCGTTCTCGGAGGTCAAAAAGACCCGGTGCTCCACCACCTCGACGTGGGGGTTGACCTCCAGGATCGAGGCCCGCGCCGAGTCGACCTTGTGCGTGCCGAGGTCCGAGGTGCCGTGGATGATCTGTCGCTGCAGGTTGGAGGCATCGACGACGTCGTCGTCGACCAGCCCGATCGTGCCGACCCCGGCGGCCGCGAGGTAGAGCGCGAGCGGCGAGCCGAGCCCACCGGTACCCACCAGCAGGACCCTTGCCGCCTTGAGCCGCTCCTGGCCCTCCATGGCGACGTCGGGGATGATGAGGTGACGGGAGTAGCGGGCGATCTCCTCGTGGGAGAGCGCTGCACGGCGGTCGACGACCGGTCGGGACACGAGGGACTCCTCGGAGGGCTCGGCGGTGAGCGGCACGGCGAAGCAGCCGCCACCTCAGCGCGGGGCCGCAGTGTCGCGGGTGGTCGGCGACCTCGCAGCCCGCGCCAGTGGGAACGGTGCGAACCCCGCGGTGGCGGGACGTGCTCAGACGTTCATGCCCATCGCCCGCAGCTCTTCGCGCACGTAGTCGGCGATCATGTCGGTGGACCATGGGGGGGTGAACGTGAACTCGACCTCCACCCGGTCCACACCCGGCATGGCGCCGAGGATCACCGAACACTGCTGGTGGATCACCTCGGTGAGCGGACACCCCATGGACGTCAGGGTCATCAGCACGTGGGCGTAGCCGCGCTCGGGCTTGGTGACCTCGTAGACGAGCCCCAGATCGACGATGTTGTAGCCGATCTCCGGGTCGACGACGGCGCGCAGCCCGTTCATGAGGGCCTGGCTGGACGGCATGCCGTCCTCCTCCAGTGGCAGGTCCTCGAAGGGGTGCCGCTGACGTGGCTGCTCCTCCGCCGGCGCGCGGCCGTCCGGGGTGTCGTACTCCGGCACCGGGTCGTCGCGGGTGGTGGTGGCGGTGCTGTCATGGGTGCTCACGGTCACTCCTCGTGGGTGACGGTGTGGGCGGATGCCCCCCGCTCGTAGCTCTGGATGGCATCCCTGAGGGCCATCCAGCCGAGCAGGGCGCACTTGACACGGACGGGGAACTTCGCGACCCCGGTGAAGGCGATGCCGTCGCCGAGGTCGTCGGGACGCCCCGGGTCGTCCCCGTGCATCATCCGACGGAAGTCCTCGGTGAGGTCCAGGGCGTCCTTGAGTTCGCGGCCGCTCACGGCCGCGGTCATCGCCGAGGCCGATGCCTGGCTGATGGAGCACCCCTCACCATCGAAGACCACCGCGTCGAGGTGGTCGTCGACGACCCGGATGCGCAGGTCCATCTCGTCGCCGCACAGCGGGTTGGAGTGGTGGACGTGGACCGCTTCGTCCTCGAGTTCCGGCGCCCGGTTCTTGGGCTTGCGGTAGTGATCCAGGATGATCTCCTGGTACAGATCCTCCATCGACACGACGGGCCTCCTCAGCGGGCGAAGAACGCGGCAGCGGCCTCGAGACCGTCCACCAAAGGTTCGAGGTCGTCGCGGTCGTTGTACACGTAGCCGCTCGCCCGGGTGGTCGCGGTCACGTCCAGACAGCGCATCAGCGGCTTGGCGCAGTGGTGACCGACCCGGACACACACCCCGCGCGAGCCGAGCATCGCACCGACGTCGTGGGGATGGATGCCGTCGAGCACGAACGAGACCGCGCCACCGCGAAGGTCCACGTCCTTGGGGCCGTGCACCGTCACCGAGGCGAGGGTACCCAGGGCGTCCAGCAGGTGGCCGGTGAAGCTGCGCTCGTGGGCCCGCACCGCCTCCATGCCGTAGCCGTCGAGCACCTCGACGGCAGCCGCCAACCCGGCGGCCTCAGCGATCATGGGGGTGCCGGCCTCGAACCGGTGCGGGATGTCGTTCCACGTGGCGCCGGTCAGGGTGACGTCGCGGATCATGTCACCGCCGGTCAGGAACGGGCTCATGCGCTCGAGCACCTCGGGCCGCGCCACCAACGCTCCGATGCCGGTCGGCCCGAGCATCTTGTGTCCGGTGACGGCGTAGCTGTCGACGCCCAGGTCACGGAAGCTGACCGGCAGGTGTGGCGCCGCCTGGGTCCCGTCCACGTGGACCACGGCCCGGTCGTTGGCGTCCTTGACCATGCGGGTCAGACGCGCGACGTCGTTGATCGTGCCGAGCACGTTCGAGACGTGCACGAAGGCCGCGAAGGTGACACGTCCGTCCGCCAGCAGGCTGGCCGCTGCCTCCAGGTCGAGCTGCCCGTCGGCCGTGACCGGGACGTGGCGGACCTCGGCGCCCAGCGCCCGTGCCGCCTCGGTGAAGGGCACCAGGTTGGCGTGGTGCTCCATCACGGTGGACAGCAGCACATCGCCTTCTCCGAGGTGCGCGCGCACGTAGCCGTAGGCGACGAGGTTGCAGGCCTCGGTGGCGTTCTTGGTGAACACCACGCCGGTCGGATCAGCGTCCAGGAACGCCGCCAGTCTGGCCCGGGCACCCTCGTAGAGGTCCGTGGCCTCCTCGGCCAGGGAGTAGACCCCGCGGTTCACGTTGGAGCGCGACCAGCGGTAGTAGCCGTCCATGGCATCGAGGACCGGCTCCGGGGTCAGCGAGGACGCCGCGGAGTCCAGGTACACCAGTCGGTGCCCGTCGATCTCCCGATCCAGGATCGGGAAGGAACGACGGACGCTGGCGACATCGATGGCCATGGTCGGCCTCACAGGGTGGGGATGGGGCCTCAGACGCCGGCCGCGTGGGCCGCTCGGATGCCCTCGTAGCCGCCCTCCTCCAGCTCGTCGGCGAGCTCCGCGCCGCCCGAGGCCACGATACGGCCCTCGAACATCACGTGGACCTGGTCCGGGGAGATGTAGCGAAGGATACGGGTGTAGTGGGTGATGATCAGCACCCCGAGCTCCGGGCCGGAGATCCGGTTGACGCCCTCGGCCACGGTCTTCAGCGCGTCGACGTCGAGCCCGGAGTCGGTCTCGTCGAGCACCGCGAGCTGCGGCTTGAGCAGGGCCGCCTGCAGGATCTCGAAACGCTTCTTCTCACCACCGGAGAAGCCCTCGTTGACCGAGCGCTGGAGGAAGGACGCATCCACGCCCAGTTCCGCCATCTCGTCTCGCAGGGTCTGCATGAACTCGCGGACCGGTACGTCCTCGCCCCGGACCGCGTTCACGGCGGTGCGCAGGAAGTTGGTGAGCGAGACCCCCGGCACCTCGACCGGGTACTGCATCGCCAGGAACACGCCCAGCCTGGCCCGCTCATCCGGGGTCAGCTCGTTGAGTTCGCTGCCCTTGAAGGTCATCGTCCCGCCCGTCACCTCGTAGGCGGGGTGGCCGGCGATGGCGTAGGCCAGCGTGGACTTGCCGGAGCCGTTCGGGCCCATCAGGGCGATCGTCTGGCCCTTGTCGAGGTCGAGGTTGACGCCGCGGAGGATCTCCGTGCCGTCCGCCTCGACC
>CAYXJD010000283.1:0-3597 GCA_964465225.1 uncultured Actinomycetota bacterium | reverse complement strand
TCGCCTGAGGCTCGTGCTGGGATGCCAGGTCGTCGATGTGGGTGATCGGGGCCAGGGGGGCGCCGGAGCGGTACGCCGCCCGCCCCATGACGTGCCCGGAGACGGGTGCGGTGATGAACTGCAGGACCGCCGCGAGGCCGAGCTTGATGCCGGCCTCCCAGGTCCCGATCCACAGGCCCGCTCCGAGCAGCAGGCACGCGATCCCGAGCCCGGCGGCCTTCGTCGCCGCGTTGGCGCGCGTGAACACGTCGGGGAAGCGCAGGATCCCGATCCCGGCGAGCAGCGTGAGCACCGACCCGAGCAGCAGGAAGACCGAAGCCGCGATCGTCATCGGCGTTGCCTCCCGACCAGGGCGGCCAGGGCCACCGTCGCCAGGAACCCCAGCAGCGTGCCGATCAGGGCGACGTCGACGAACTGGGCGCGGCCCGTGAACGCGGCGATCAGCGCTAGGGCCCCGATCAGCACGTAGAGCCCGACATCTGCGGCCACGGCCCGGTCGGCCACGGTCGGACCGAGCGTGGCGCGCACCAGCGCCAACCCGAAGGCGACCGCCAGCAGGACCGCGGCCAACACGAACATCGTCATCGCATGGCTCCCAGGATGACGTCCTCGAGCACCTTGATCGAGGCGCGGAAGCTCTCGCGGTCGTCGACGTACAGCGAGTGGACGTAGAGGTCACCGGAGACCTCGTCGACCTCCAGTGTCAGTGTGCCGGGTGTCATCGTGATGGTGTTCGCCAGCACCGTGCGTTCCCAGGGCGTCCGGGTCCGGGTGGGCACCCGGACGATCGCGGGCTTGAGGGTGAGCCCGGGTGTCACGACCTCCCAGGCGACACGTGCGTTGGCGATCACGAGTTCGCGCAGGAACACCACCAGGTAGCGCAGGATGCGCAGCGGCTGGGTCAGGCGTCGCATCATGGCTGCAGCACCGCCTCGATGTAGGTCGCCGGTTCGTGCAGCGAGAGAGCGGCGGGCTCCGCCAGTCCGATGAGCCAGCTGGCACCGATCCCGAGGGCGATGGTGGCCACCCCGACCAGCAGTGCGGGTCCGCACATCGCCAGCACGCGGCCCCGGTGCAGCGGAGCCGGTCTCGGACCGGGTGCTGGCTCCTCGTCACCAGCGCCACCGGCCGGGACCGCGATCGCGAAGCGGGTCGCGGCGGGTTCACGGGCGACACGCTCGCTGGGCTCACCCCAGAAGACCCCGTTCCAGATCTTGACCATCGACAGCAGCGTGAACAGGCTCACGACGACGGCCACGTCACCCGCCACCAGCGCGCCGGCATCGAACGCGGCCAGCACGAGCAGGAACTTGCCCACGAAACCGGAGCTCGGCGGCAGGCCGGCCAGCGCCAACGCCGGGAACAGGAAGGCCATCGCGACGGCTGGACGGGTGCGGAGCATCCCGCCGAGCTCGGCGAGACGTCCGGTGCCGGCCAGCGTCTCCGCCGTGCCACCCGCGATGAACAGGGCCCCCTTCACGAAGATGTACTGGACCAGGTAGACGATGCCGGCGGTGGTCCCGGCCACCGTCCAGATCCCGAGCGGCAGGATCAGGTAGCCGACCTGGCTGACCATGTGGAACGAGAGGATGCCCCGGACGTCGCCACGCCCGACCGCCCCCAGCACGCCGATCACCATCGTCGCCATGGCGATGAACAACCACCACGGTCGCGCCGCCGGGGCGCCGTCCATCACCACGCTGGCCAGGCGGTACAGCACGACCACCCCGGCCTTGGTGAGCAGCCCGGAGAACAGCGCGGTCACCGCCGGACCGGCGTGGACGTAGGCGCGCGGGAGCCAGCCGTGGAGCGGCACGAGGCTCGCCTTGACCCCGGCGGCCAGCATCACGAGACCGACGCCGATCGTCGCCGTCGGTGCCCGGGACGGAAGTGCCGCCAGCTCGCCGAGGTTCACCGTCCCGACCGCGGCGTAGGTCAGGCCCACACCGAACAGGAACACCGTCGAGGCCAGCAGGTTGACGGTCACGTACACGGCGCCGGCCCGGACCTGCTCCCGTCCACCGCGCAGGGTCAGCAGCAGGTAGGAGGCCATCAGCATGACCTCGAAGGCGACGAACAGGTTGAACAGGTCGGCGGTCAGGAACGCCGCCGAGACCCCTCCCACCAGGACCGCGACGGCGGGATGGAACAGGTCGTGGTCGTCCTCCCCGCGGGCGATGGC
This sequence comes from uncultured Actinomycetota bacterium, assembly GCA_964465225.1. Classification (GTDB taxonomy): domain Bacteria; phylum Actinomycetota; class Nitriliruptoria; order Nitriliruptorales; family Nitriliruptoraceae; genus T1Sed10-7. Next base: position 1,415 of record CAYXJD010000283.1, on the reverse strand, counting down.
GAAGGTGACGGCGAGCAGCGCCATACCGGCGGCGACCGTCACCATGAGTGCGGTGAACCGGTCGGCGGCGAACACGATGGCGAGCCCGTCCGGCCAGTTGCCGACGGCGGTGGCCACCGTCGCGCCATCGGTGGCCAGGACCAGGCGCACACCGGCGACCAGACCGTCGAGCAGGACCAGCACGGTGATGGTCCGCTGCGCCGTGCGGTGGTGCCGGAGCCACATCGACACCCCGGCGGCCACCAGCGGTACCCCCAATGGTGCGACGAGCGCGAGGGTCGTCATGGCGACTCCTCGTCCGGTTCGAGCTCTGCCTCGACGTCGTCGTGGCCGAGCACGTCGCGACCCCTGAAGGCCAGGGTGAGCAGGAAGGCGGTGATGGCGAAGGAGATCACGATCGCCGTCAGTGCGAACGCCTGCGGCAGGGGGTCGGCCATCTCCGGCGTCGGTCCGTCCGCACCGACGAAGGGGATCTCGCGGGTCGTGAGCCCGCCTGCCGTCAGCAGCAGTGTCGTCGCGGCGTGGCCCAGCAGGACGAAGCCGAGGGCGACCCGCACGAGCCCCCGCTGGAGGATCAGGTAGGTGCCGCCGGCGGCGAGCGTGCCGACGATCAGGGCCGGGATCATGATCGCACCCCCGGGCCGCGCGACGAGCCGGCCTGCTCGGACGGTCGCTCGCGCGTGGGCGTCCCGAGCTCGTCCGGGAGCGGCGCACGCCGGGGGGCCTCGGGTTCCTCGGGGAAGCCCTGCCCGAGGTGTCGGATGATCGCCACGACGATGCCGATGACGATCAGGTAAACCCCGATGTCGAAGATCAACGACGCGGCGACCTCGCCGTACAGCGGGATCGCGAGCTTGCCCCCGGGCAGGTAGGCACCCGTCAAGGCCAGGCCGACCAGTCCGTAGCCACTGGCGATCACCACCCCGGAGCCGACCAGCGGCATCGTGCGGAGCAGACGGCTTTGCCAGATGCGTTCGTGGCCCCGGGCGAAGTACAGCAGGACCACGGCGGCACCGGCCGCGAGCCCGCCGATGAAGCCGCCGCCGACGGCGTCGTGCCCGCGCCAGAGCAGCCACAACGAGGCCAGGAACATCGCCGGTGCGAGCAACAGGTCCACCGTGCGCAGCACGGCGCTGTCGATGACGCCGCTGCCGGCCCACTGACGCACGTGCTCGTCCTCGTCAGCCTCGTCGACCTCGCCGGGCCGCGGGACCGGTCGGTACGAGGCGAACCGCACCAGACCGACGATCGCGGCCGCGCCGACAGACAGCACCGTGACCTCGCCCAGTTTGTAAAGGGCCCGGAAGTCGACCAGGATCGTGTTGACCACGTTGTCGCCACCGGTCAGCGAGGGACCCCGCTCCAGCAGCGTGGTCCCGATCGCCGAGCGTTCGCGACGCCCCGCCAGCAGGAAG
>CAYXJD010000282.1:0-3611 GCA_964465225.1 uncultured Actinomycetota bacterium | reverse complement strand
ATCCGGTGGAGAAGATGGCGTACTCGAGACCGAGTCGCGCCTGCTGCGGAGTGGTGGCAACGATGTGCTCACTTGGGAAGAAGCTAATCCGGAAGGGCCCACGGCTGCGCTGAGTTTGGCTGCATCCGTCTGGAACCCAGCAGCCGCGAGGCGCTTCCGCCAGGTCGTCAATCGCTATCGGCCTGACATCGTGCATGTTCACAACACCTGGTTCGCGATGAGTCCTTCTGTCGTCGCCGTACCGCACGAGTTCGGTGTCCCGGTAGTGATGACGTTGCACAACTACCGCCTGATCTGTGCCGCTGCCACGCTGTACCGCGATGGAGCTCCTTGTCGGGAGTGCGTTGGAACACACCCGTGGCATGCAGTGCGACATCGGTGCTACCGGGATTCCGGCCCTCAGTCTGCGATAGCGGCGGCTGGCATAGCGGTTCACGAATCACAGGGAACCTGGACACACAATGTGGACAGATTCCTGGCACTGAGCGACTTCGGTAGGCAGCAATTCGTGGAGGGCGGTCTTCCCGCACAAAAGATCGTCACGAAGTCCAACTCTGCAGATGACCCCGGTGAACGTGCTGCCCCGCCTTCTGCTTCGAGTACCGTGCTCTTCGTAGGGAGATTGTCGACCGAGAAGGGTGTCGCAGATCTTCTTGAAGCCTGGGCTGTGCGCTCTCGCGGTTTGGAGCTCGTCATCGTTGGAACGGGCCCTTTGGAGGAGGAACTGCGGCGTGCCGCGCCCGCAGGAGTGGTTTTCGCGGGCAAGCAGAGTCACGCCCAGGTTGTGTCGCTAATGTTGTCGTCCAGAGCTCTGGTCTTCCCATCGACGTGGTATGAGGGCCAGCCTCTGGTGCTGCTGGAAGCGGCTGCCGCAGGCATGGCAGTCTTGTTGTCAGACCTAGGAGCCATGACCGAGATGTTCGCTCCGGATAGTCAACGGCTCCTCTTCAAGCCGTCGGATATCCGGTCCCTTTCGGTTGCGCTTGACCAGCTAGAAGATGATGACTTCGTGGACGACCATGGCGAGTTGCTCCGTGAACGCTTCGAGGAGCGGTACTCCCATGAGTATGCACGGAACTGTCTCGAGGCTGTCTATCGATCCGTGCTCACGTGATGCGTGGCAGCTATCGTTGTCCTGCTGAGTGTTCGATGGCGACGCGGTCAGACCTGATCAACGACAGCTACTCGTAGGTCCGGTTGGCCCTGAGCACCCGCTTCGCCTTGAGCAACATGCCGACAGCATCCGTACGGACAGCCTGCATGCAAACCAGACCTCTCACTGGCAGAACGCTTGGATCGAGTCGTTCAATGTCCGGCTCCGTGACGAATTGATCAACGTCTGGCACCTCCACTCGCTACACGAGGCCCGCATCCATATCGTCGACTCGCGGATCGACTACAACTGCAACCGTCCCCACAACTCTCGCGGCGATATAACCTCTACCGATTTCGCCACACAATGGACCACAACCTGAAAGCCTCATAGCGCCTGGACCGCCTACGGTGACCCCCTCGCCCGTGACCCGGCCCCCTGAACGGCGTCCAGAGAACCTCGGTTCGATCGGCGGGTGCAGGTCGGATCGGCGCGGAAGGTTCCGAGCATCCCTCAAGACAATGTTGGACCCGGCCGCTGGTGTGAGATCATGGGTCGCGGAAGGGGTCAGGACGCCTCAGGCGGCGCGCTATCCTGCCGACGTTTCAGACCAGCTCTAGGGGTCGATCTTGCATGTAGCCGTAGTTGGCCCGATGAGTGTCGCCAAGATCGCTCGAGAACTTTCGCTAGAGGAGATTGGGGGCAATCCTCCACCTCCTGAGCCGTCTGGCGCGCATTCCGTTACCGACCTCATCTTGGGCCTCCCCTCGATGGTGGACCAACTCGATCTCGTCACTCTGGATCCAAATATCCAGGAAACGCACGAGTATCGGGGAGAGAGAGTTCGACTGGCTGCTGGTCCGTACCGGACCAGAATCCGAACGATGAGCAAAGATCTTTTTCGGGACGAGCGGAGCTTCATCGCGGAAAAGCTACGAGACTGGCAGCCTGACGTGGCTGGGGCGCACTGGACGTATGAGTTTGCCTTGGGCTTGCTCGACTCGGGCATCCCCCACCTCATAACCGTTCGCGACTGGGCGCCCACTGTTCTGTGGTCGATGCGCGACCCGTATCGTGCTGTGCGTCTCTATATGCAGTTCCTGACGTTCGCGCGTGGTAGCAACTTCGCTGCCGTCTCCCCATACATGGCCCGTAGGGTCGAACGGGTCACTAGGCGGTCGGTTGCCGTGGTCCCGAATGGCATCGGCGATGCGTGGCTGGCTGCAGTCCACGATGCTGAACCGGGATCGAACGTGCTCGCAATCAACCACGGATTCGATCGGCGCAAGAACGTCCGTCGGCTGCTCTCGGACTGGCCGAAGGTCGCTGAAAGAGTCCCGGGAACCCTTCTGCATCTCGTTGGTCATGGGTTCGAAGAGGACGGGCCTGCCCACCACTGGTCGGCAGGCAAGCAACTTGCACAGGATGTCATGTTCCACGGCCCCGTGTCTCGGGCGGAGTTGCCTGAGATGCTCAAGAAGACGAAGGTATTCGTCCACCCCTCCTTGGAAGAGTCTTTCGGCATGACTGTCCTGGAGGCGATGGCGTCGGGCGTCCCGGTCGTTGGAGGCGCCAAGAGTGGGGCGATTCCGTGGTTGTTATCCAGTGGAGCAGGTGTACTGGTCGATGTGAAGACTCCTGGTGCGATCGCCGACGGGGTCGTCCGCATTCTACGCGACTCCGATTACGGGCAACAGGTCGCCGCGGCTGGGCGGGCACGTGCCCACGAGTTCGCACTTGAACAAGTGGCCGAGTCCTACATGAACTCCCTATCGGCGGTGGCCGGTGGCAGGCACGGACTCGCTCCATAGAGTTCCTACCTCAGGCCAGATGGTGAACGGATCGTGACCGTGTGTGGCACGGGAACGGCCGGATCCTACGAAGTCTTCCCCCCTGTCTGTCAGGCTGGGGTGAGACACCTGGTGCAGTGACCATCACTCCCAGGGCGAGAAGGATCACCTGACCGATGACGATGACCCCCACGCCTGGCTTGAACTGCCACGCTGTTAGGGCCACCTGCTGTGGTGGTGGAGACTCCGGTCCGGTGGCTCTGCTGAGGGCCTGACCCGCTGTTTGAACCGACGCCGTGAGGCTGTCCTGATTTTGAAGTGTCGGTCCTCGAGCGGAGCCACCGGTTCCGGTGTCGTTCCGGCGACGTGACCTGATAGGAGCCTGTAGCAGCAGACTCGTGGCAGTTCTGTCCGCGCCGGTCCGGCATCTCCGCGTGATCTGACCACGGGAGACGAGACCATGATGACAGCAGAGCCTGCCGGTGTCACCGGCGGGGTGGACACCCATGCCGACATCCATGTTGCAGCGGTGGTGTGCTCGACCAGCCACCGGCTGTTGGAGGTGTCGGAGTTCGAGACGACCCTGGCCGGCTACGCGGCGTTGTGGGCGTGGATAGTCGGGCACGGGCCGGTCGATGCGGTCGGGATCGAGGGCACCGGCAGCTACGGGGCTGGGCTGGCCCGCTTCCTCACCGAGCAGGGGGTGGAGCTGGTTGAGGTGACCCGCC
>CAYXJD010000281.1:0-3614 GCA_964465225.1 uncultured Actinomycetota bacterium | reverse complement strand
GATCGCCACCCTTCGGCTCACCCTGCCGGCCATCACCGGCACGGTCGCCACCCTCACCTTCGACCGCGACCGTCTCGCGGCCGCATCGGTCGGTGGCTTCGCTCTGGCCACGGATCTGGCCGAGGAGCTCGTGCTGCGCGGCGTCCCCTTCCGCGAGGCCCACGAGCTCGTCGGCGAGGTGGTGCAGCTCGCCGAGTCGCAGGGCGTGGACCTCGACGGCGTCGATCCCGACACCCTGGCCGCGCTCCACCCCGCCCTGGACGCCGAGGTGACGGCAAGGTTCGATCCGCAGCGGGCGATCGACCGGCGCGACGGTGTGAACGGCACGGCCACCGCCGCCGTCACGGCCCAACTCGAGCGGGCCCGCGCCGCTGCCGTCGCCAACCGTGGTTCGATGGGGGAGTAGGGGCCGGGGACCGTGCCCCTTGATCGGTCCGGCAGCGCGGTTCGGAGGACGAGGTGGCGACGAGCAACGACGAGGTGGCACGCCTGCTCGCGGAGCTGGCCACCCTGACCGAGCTGGACGAGGGCAGTCCCAACACCTTCCGGGTGCGCGCCTACCAGAACGCCGAACGCGCGGTGCGGGGTCTCAGCCAGGACGTCAGCACGTGCAGCGCGAGCGAGCTGGCCAAGGTCAAGGGCATCGGCAAGAGCATCGCCGCACGCATCCGCGAGTACCTGGACACCGGCAGCATCACCCGGCTCGATCAGCTGCGCGAGGCACATCCTCCCGAGCAGGTGGCGCTGCTGCGGATCCCCGGGCTCGGTCCGAAGACCGTCCAGCTGCTGGACGAGGCGCTCGGCATCCGATCCGTGGAGGCACTCGTGGCGAGCTTGGACGAGGACGCGCTCGCGGAGGTGGCGGGGATGGGGGCCAAGACCATAGAGAACCTCCGCCAGGGGATCGACAAGCTGGGCCTGACCTCCAAGGACCGGCGCGTGCCCATCGGCACGGCCTTGCCGCTCGCGGAGCGCCTCGTCGCCCGGCTGCGCGGGATCGATGGTGTGGTCGACGTGGCCTACGCCGGGAGCCTCCGCCGCTTCCGCGAGGACATCGGTGACATCGACGTCCTGGTCGCCACCGACGATCCTGCGCCGGTCCACGCGGCGTTCCTCGGCCTGGAGGAGATCGATCGCACGCTCGGCTCCGGGGACACCAAGACCTCCGTGGTCACCCGCGACGGCGTCCAGGTCGACCTGCGGGTCGTCCCCCCGGGGAGCTTCGGGGCAGCGCTGCTCTACTTCACCGGCTCGAAGGCCCACAACATCCGGCTGCGCCAACGGGCGATCGACCGTGGGTGGCTCCTCAACGAGTACGCCCTGGCGGTGCACGACGCATCCGGTGTGCCGGGCGCCCGGGGCGCCGTCGACGAGCGGGTCGAGGTGGTGGCCGCCGCGACCGAGGCGGAGATCTACCGCGCGCTGGAGCTCGAGGCCATCCCACCCGAGCTGCGGGAGGACGACGGCGAGATCGAACTGGCCGCGGACCACGCGCTGCCTGATCTGGTCGAGGTCGAGCACCTGCGTGGTGACCTCCACGACCACACCGACCTGTCGGGCGACGGACGCGATCCGCTGGAGGAGCTCGTGGCCGCTGCGGTGGCACGGGGGCTGGAGTACCTCGCCATCACCGACCACGCCGAGGACCTGCGGATGAACGGCGTATCGCGGCAGGCCATGCTCGAACAGCGGCAACTGCTGCGCTCACTGGAGCAGCGGCGTGGTGACATCGGCCTGCTGCACGGCGCGGAGCTCAACATCGGCGTGGACGGCTCGCTGGACTACGACGACGGGTTCCTGGCGGGTTTCGACTGGCTCGTGGCATCGGTGCACAGTCACTTCACCCGGAGCGTGGCGGAGCAGACCGAACGCGTGATCGCGGCGATCCGCCACCCCAGCGTGACCGCGATCGGCCACCTCACCGGCCGCCGGATCGGCTCGCGTCCCGGCATCGAGCTGGAACTCGATCGGGTCCTGGACGCCGCTGCCGAGGTCGGGACCGCCATCGAGATCAACGCCGCTCTCGGTCGTCTGGACGCCTCGGTCGAGGTGATCCGTGAGGGCGAGCGACGTGGTTGCACCTTCGTGATCTCCACCGACGCCCACGCGGTCGCGGAGCTGGACCGGGCCCGGTTCGGTGCTGCTCAGGCCCGCCGCGCCCGTCTGTCACGCGACGCTGTGGCCAACACCTGGGAGCGGGCCCGCTTCCTGGCGTGGCTGCGGGAGGTCCGCGGCGGATGAACGCAGCCGTGGCCCGACTCCACGGTGCGCTGCAGCCTTTGGCGCCCGAGCGGCTGCATGGGCGTGCGGACCGGGCTGCCGTCGAGCTGCTCGGAGCGCTGCTGGTCCGGGAGTTCGGTGACACGCGCGTCATCGCCCGCATCGTGGAGACGGAGGCCTACCGAGAGGACGATCCCGCCAGCCACAGCCACCGCGGTCGGACGCCCCGTACGGCACCGATGTTCGCTCCAGCCGGCACGGCCTACGTCTACCGCTCCTACGGGCTGCACTGGTTGCTGAACGTCAGCGTGGAGGCCGAGGGACTCGGGGCTGCGGTGCTCCTGCGAGCGGCGACGGTCGTCGAGGGTCTGGCTACCGTGCGGGAGCGCCGGCCGGCGGCACGTCGAGATGCGGAACTTCTGAGGGGCCCGGGGCGTCTGACGGTGGGTCTGGACGTCGACGGGCCGCGGCACGACCACGTGCCGCTGTTGACCGGCACGGGCGCTCTGCGGCTCGCCGACGACGGCTGGCAGCGCGATCCAGCCGGCGTGGTGGCAGGTCCCCGGGTCGGGATCAGTCAGGCAGCGGACGTCGCCTGGCGTTTCCATCTCTTCGGCGTCGACAGCGTCAGTTCCTACCGACGCTCGCCGCGTGCGCCGAGCTGACGGCCACGGGCCTAGCCAGCGGCTACCTCGACGGGGCGGGCCCGGGGGAGGCCTGGACGAGCGTTGCGCGCACGACAGTGGCCGCTCGATTCGCCCCTTCGAGGGCCACACCGTAGGTTGCGCCCACCGCAGCCCGGCAGCACCACATCGCCGGCGGCGGGTACCTCGGTGGCAACGAGCATGAAGCACGCCACGAGGTTGACAGCACGAAGCGGTGCGGGGTAGCGTTCCCGCGCTCCACACGGCAGGCCATGGCCCCGGTACTCGGGGTCCGACCCGGTGGCGATCTCGCCCCGACGCCCACGGCCGCCATATGGACAGTGACACCCCCGCGTGGTACCGTTGGTACTTCGCGCGGCGGTCAAGCTGCGCAACTACAGCGGCGCACTCGCCGGAAGCCTCGCCCCTCGGGCAGGAACCCGGATGAGCCGCGGACCGCTCCTTGAGAACTGCACAGGGTGCCAAAAGCCAGTGACCTCCAGATGACCTCGGTCGTTTGGAGGATCACGACCCCGTCGACCGCGGACACCAACCGGTGGAAGCGGTCTTCAGGTGAGTGGAACAAAAGTAGAACCCTTTTCGATGAAGGGATCAGCGGTCGCCTCAGGGTGACCGTAGGACCTTCGTTGTTCTGGTCTTGGTGGTGACCTCCGGGTCACCACAGAAGATCTCTCAACGGAGAGTTTGATCCTGGCTCAGGACGAACGCTGGCGGCGGGTCTAACACATG
>CAYXJD010000280.1:0-3620 GCA_964465225.1 uncultured Actinomycetota bacterium | reverse complement strand
GGGATGGCGTGTGGAGCGGTCTCGGGCAGGGCATGCAGGGTTGGCGTTGGTTGGTGCGGCGACACCGTTGCGGCCGGAGGAGGCGTTGTTCGACGCGATGCTGGCGGGGTGGAGCAACCGGCAGGCGGCCCGTCGGTTGCGTCCTTCGTCGATCGCTGGTGGACAGCGGGTGGTGGGACGGTTCGCGACGTTCTCGGGTGGGTGGCCGTGGTCGTGGCGGGAGGAGCAGCTCGAGGCGTGGGTCGCGTCCAACCGGTGGGCGCACTCCACGGTGCGTACCTATCAGGGTGCGGTGGGTGGGTTCCTCGACTACGTGTGTGATCCGCGTTACGGCTGGGCGGTGGAGTGCGAGCAGCGGGTTGGTGCGTTGCCGCGCCAGATCTGCCATGACGACAACCGGGCGGTGCATGTCGCGGACTACGAGGGCCGCCCGGAGCGGCGGCCGCTGTCGCGGGCGGAGTTGCAGCAGCTATTCGACACCGTCGATGACGCGGTCGTGGTGGCGTCCGGGTCGGGCCGCAAGGGCTGGTTGACGGCGTTCCGGGACGCGGCGATGTTGAAGACGATCTACGGGTGGGGGTTGCGGCTGACGGAGACGGCGAAGCTGGATGTGGTCGACTTCACGCCGAACCCGGCGGCGCCGTCGTTGGGACGGTTGGGGACCTGCCATGTCCGGTTCGGCAAGTCCCAGCGTGGTTCGCCGCCCAAGCGGCGATCGGTGTCGACGGTGATGCCGTGGGCGGCGGAGGTGCTGGAGCAGTACCTGGTCGAGGTCCGTCCGCGTTACGGCCGGGCGGAGCATCCGGCGGTGTGGTTGACCGAGCGGGGCGGACGGATCTCGCCGCGGTCGATCGAGGACCGGTTCGCTCGCTACCGGCTGCAGGCGGGCCTCCCGGCCGAGCTGACGGTCCACTGCTTGCGCCACTCGTATGTGTCGCACCTGATCGAGGATGGGGTGGATCCGCTGTTCGTCCAGCATCAGGTGGGACACTCCTGGGCGTCGACCACCGCGATCTACACCTCGGTCGGCGCGGATGCGAAGAACCGGATGCTGCACCATGCGCTTGCGCGGGCATTCGACAGTGAGGAGGCGTGGTGAGCGTCAAGGTCGGCTACCGGTGGCATCTGCGGACGGTGATGGCCGAGCGGGGCCTGTTCCAGACCACCGAGCTCGTGCCGCTGCTGGCCGAGCGTGGCGTGCACCTCTCACGTGAGCAGGTCTACCGGCTGGTGACCAAGACCCCGCAGCGACTCAACCTGGAGGTCCTGGCCGCACTGTGCGACATCCTCGAGGTCACCCCGGCCGAGCTGGTCGAGCCTTACCAGACCAGCCGCACCACCCGGCGTGAGGCCGCCAATGCGGCACGACCCACACCGCGCCGGGCCCGCATCGTGCCCGACAACGGCGGGTGAGCCACCCCGAGGGCTGTCGCTGTCGGGATTTCACCTGTCGTAGAACCTCGGCGTTGACCACGGTCATTGCGACCGAACCGTCGCTGCCCACCGCCGAGGTCGAGGCCGGCTTCGATGCGGTGGTCACCAACAGCGCGGCCCTGCGTTCGCTGTCCGCCGCGCTCGATGACGACCCAGACGTCCTCCACATCGGTGCTCCTGCGGTTGTGGGGCGGCTGGTGACCGAGCTCATCTCCCGCGGATCGACCACCTTCGCCCTGCCCGTCTGCGCGGGTTGCCGCAGGACCGGCCGGGAGCTGATCCGGACCGTCGAGGGTGGGATGTGCCCCAGCTGTCGACGGCGCCAGACCGCGACTGCGTGCGTGCGCTGCCACGGTGTCAAACCCGTCGCCGGCCGCGACGACAACGGCGAGGCGCTGTGTGCCCGCTGTGCCCCTCGGCGCGAGCGGCGCTGCGGGATCTGCCACCAGATCCGGCCGATCGCGCGCCGTGCCCGCGTCGGCTCCCCGGACGTGTGCGTGAACTGCTTCAAGCTGCCGACCGCGACCTGCTCGCGCTGCCAACGGCAACGACCCTGCAGCTTCGCGTCCACCCCACGACCGGTCTGCACCGGCTGCGCGACCCGGCGCACCGCACCCTGCGCCCACTGCCAGCTGGAGCGGCCCCCGACCGCCCACTGGCCCGAGGGGCCGGTGTGTGTGGGCTGCTACGACGCGACCCTGGCCCGCCGCGGTGTCTGCGCCGACTGTCACACCGACCGTCGGCTCGTCGATCCGCCTGGCCCGGCCGCGACCCGCTGCTGCGACTGCGCCGGGGTGGCCTCGATCGGCCACACCTGTGCAGATTGCGGCATCGAGGACAAGCTCTACAGCGACGGCCGCTGCGACCGCTGTGCACTCACCAGAGGTGTCACTGTCCTGCTCGCTGACGACACCGGTGTCATCCCCGACACGCTGTTCACGCTCGGCGCGGCGATCGCCGCCGCCCCCAACCCGCGCTCCGCACTGAACTGGCTGCGCACCGGCGCCGCAGCCGCGATCCTGACCGACATCGTTGCCGGCCGCCTGGCGCTCTCTCACGACATCCTCGACGACCATCCGAACCCCCGAGCCGCGGACTACCTGCGTCGGATGCTCGTGGCCCACCACGTCCTTGTCGGCCGCGACGAGGACATCGACCGGATCCGCCGGTTCATCGACGCCACCCTCCAAGACATCGATCGGCCTGCCGACCGGCAGACCCTCCAGGCCTACGCGAGATGGCGGATCCTGCCACGGCTCCGCCGCCGCGCTGAGACCAACCACGGCCCGCGCACCGCCACCGCCGGCGCCCGCACCAACCTCAAGGCTGCGGTCGGTCTGCTCGACTGGCTCGACCAGCACGGCACCGCCCTCGCCGGCGCCACCCAAAGCGACATCGACCTCTGGCTGGCCACCGGCCCCGGTGCTTCCTGCGCCCGCGACTTCATCCTCTGGGCTGCAGAGACCGGCCGCTGCCCTCCCCTCATGATCCCCACCGTCACCGCCAACCCCGGGACCACCACCGACCCCGACATCCGCTGGAACATCGTCGCCCGGCTACTCCACGACGACACCCTTGAGCTCACCGACCGCGTCGCCGGCTGCCTGGTCCTGCTCTACGCCCAACCGCTGTCGCGCATCACCATCATCACCCGCGACCAGATCACCCGCCACGACAACGGCAGCCTCACCCTGCGGTTCGGCACCGACCCCGCCACCATCCCCGAACCGCTCGCCGAACTCATCCGCAACCTGCTCGACACCGGCCGCCCCTACAGCGGCATCGGGTCCCCCGCCCACACCCCATGGCTGTTCCCCGGACTGAACCCTGGACAGCCCCTCAGCGCCGCCAGGCTCGGTGTCCGCCTCGCCACACTCGGCATCGACGGACGCGCCAGCCGACGAGCCGCCCTCCTCCACCTCGCAGCGCAACTCCCCGCCGCCGTCCTGTCCGAACTCCTCGGCTACTCCAACAGCGCCGCGGTCACCTGGGTCCACGACGCCGGAGGCGACTGGTCACGCTACGCCGCCGACCTCGCCCAACAACGCGATCACCAACCTGCCGAATAGCCCCACCAACAACAACCACCACCCAGCACTCGACAACCCCCCAACACTGCGGGTTACCGGTTTGGCGTCCGGCGTGCCGATCACCGTCGTCTCCAGACGGCTCGGCCATGCGTCCAT
>CAYXJD010000279.1:0-3623 GCA_964465225.1 uncultured Actinomycetota bacterium | reverse complement strand
TGCGCTGGTCGACATCGGTGGCACAGTTCCTCGCAGCTTGGACCAGCAGACCAGATACCGCCGGTCCGGGCACCGGCGCACCCCGACCGACCGGTCCGCTGGCCGTTCGGTGGGTGCACACCTGACCGAGAAGCCTCCGCGGCAGGGGAATGTCGCCGCCGTACGTCGCGTTCTCGTGCAGGACCGCGATCCCTGCGATCGCCGAAACGTCAGAGCGATGCCCGAGACTTGACCCCCCACTTGACCCCCGAGGAGCCACCGTGGCCACTCCACAGAACCTGACCTCCGACGACTTCCGCGAGACGATCGACGAGAACGACATCGTCCTCGTGGACTTCTGGGCCGACTGGTGCGGTCCGTGCAAGATGTTCGCCCCGATCTACGAGGAGACCGCCGAAGCGTTCGATGACGTCGTGTTCGGCAAGGTCGACACCGAGCAGCAGCAGGAACTGGCTGCTGCGTTCCAGATCCGTTCCATCCCCACGCTGATGGCGTTCCGTGACAACGTCCTGGTGTTCAACCAGCCCGGGGTCCTGCCCAAGGAGTCGCTGCTGGACCTGATCGAGCAGATCAAGGCGCTCGACATGGAGGACGTGCATCGCCAGATCGCCGAGCAGGAGGGGCAGGCGGCGCAGAACTGACCGCGTCGGGCGGGGCCCTAAGGGTCCCGCCCTTGGCGTCGGGCGGGGCCCTAAGGGTCCCGCCCTTGGTGTGTCAGCAGGCCATGGTTGCCAGCAGCGCCGTGTGTCGTGTTGGTTCAGTTCGTGTCCCTGGCCAGTCCTTGCGGGGTCCCCCCCACCCGGGCCATGCCGCGCTCGACGGCGTCGATCAGGTAGGTCCTGAGTTCCCCCGGTGCCACGATGTGGTCGACGGAGCCGACCTGAAGGGCTCGCTCGATCGAGTGGATCCGATCGAACTCCGCTGCGACCTCGCCGAGCTTCTCGGCGCGCACCTCGCTGCGCAGCGTGGCCAGGGTGGTTCGCAACCGACCCAGGTCGAGCGGCTCCGCGGTCGCGATGCGTTCCCGCAGCCTCACCAGGCGCTCGTCGGCATCGGTCCGGCGGTTCACCTCGCCCGCGAAGACGACGGCGGCGGCCGGGGGTCCCCCGATCACCGAGGCGTGAGAGCCCTCGATGGCAGCTACCTCGAGGTGGTCGTTGAGCGACTTCGAGAAGACCACGAACGCGCCACCGTGGTAGCGCGAGATGACACAGAACACGATCGGGCCGTCGAAGTTGACGACCGCGCGGCCGATCTCGGCGCCGAGCTCGAGTTGCAGTTCGCGCAACGACTCCGGTGAGCCGTCGAAGCCCGAGAGGTTGGCGAGCATGACCACCGGCCGGATGCCGCTGGCCGCGTTGATCGCCCGAGCGATCTTCTTCGACGCTCGTGGGAACAGCGTGCCTGCCGTCCATCCATCGGGTCCGTCGGCGGGCACGGGCCCGCGACGAGGCAGCGGACGTGACTCGATACCGAGCAGGGACACGGGGTGGCCCCCGAGGTGGGCATCGGTGACCACGGCCACCTCGGCGTCGGCCATGTCCTTCCAGCGTTCCAACGGCTCGTGGTCGAGGTCGCTGACCGCCCGGAGCACCGTGCGGATGTCGAAGGGTTTCTTGCGGCCCGGGTTCGTCCGCTCGTCGAAGACCTCGCCCACCGTGGCGAAGTCCAGCCCCTCGACCTGATGGGGATAGCCGCGGACGTCACGACGCCGGTCATCGGTGGTCGGGGACGGGCGGGGGAACCGCTCCCCGGGGGCGACGTAGCTGTGCTCATAGTGCGCGAACAGCACCTCGATGGCACTGGCCAGGTCCGGGGCCCAGTGCTGTGCCTGCCCGTTCGGGCCCATGACGCGGTCGTAACCCCCGATGCCGAAGTTGTCCTCGGCTGACACGCCACCCGAGTAGTCCAGCGCCTGCTTACCCGTGAGCACCATGGCGCTGTCCGGGGTCATGACCAGGATGCCCTTGGTGTGCATGAGCATCGTGGCTTCGGCGTTCCAGTAGGGCTGGGCGCCGACGTTGATGCCGGACACGACGATGTTGATCTGGCCACCGGCCTGGGTGAAGCCGATGATCCGGCGCAGCACCCGGGCGATACCGTCCATGTTCTCCGTCCCGGAGTCCATCGCGATGCGGGCACCTGAGGACACCGCGAACCACTCGACCGGAGATCCGAGGTCCTCGGCCAGGTCGATCGCCTGACACAGCAGCGCGCACTCCGTGGTGGCGATCGATCCGAGCCCCCTGGTGGGGTCACCGAACAGGGCGACCCGTGTCATGCCCTCCGGGTAACGGTTGGTCCGGGTCGTGACCAGCCCGACCACGATGCCGGCTCGGTTCTGTCCGAAGGGCCGGTCGACCGGGGCGAGCCGCCCCTCGTCGTCGAGGTCGTACTCGATGAACCCACCCGCCTCGTCGGAGGGAGTCGTGGCACGATCGCGTGTCAGCAGGGGGAGCAGTTCGTAGGGATAGACGCTGCCGCGGGTGCGCGCCTTCATGGCCTGCCGGGTCATCGCGTCGAAGGGCGCCAGTGGCGCGGTGGGTGGCTCGGTGACGCGCAGCGTGAAGCCCTGGCCCGGGGGCCGCGACATACGCACGACCACCTCCTCGGGCTCGGTGCCGGGCCGCGCGAGCCGTGCCTGGACGGTGACCTGCTCGAGACCGAGCCCTTCGGTGGTCGGTGCCACCGCACGGATGACCGGCTCCAGTTCCGCGATCGGGACCTCGACCGGTGGCCAGACGTGGAGCATGATGCGGTTCCACTCGGGGCCGTTGCTGGTCGGTGAGGCGGCACGAGCACGCCGCAGATCGTCGAGTGTCGCCGCCAGGACCTGCTCGAGCTCCGGGAGCGCGACGACCTTGCCGGACGCATCGAGCACCGGGGTGAGATCGCGGACCTCGGCGAGCACGAAGAGCCGCTCGTCCTCCGGGTTGTCGTGGGCCCGGGCGTGGAAGAGGTAGGTGTGTTCCGACGATGGCAGCCGGGTCAGCGCGAAGCGCTCGAAGCGCCACAGGTCCAGCCGGCCGGCGATCAGCGGATGGATACCGCGGAGGTGTCGCCGCTCCTGGAAGTGGCCGGAGGCGTCGCGACGGAAGGTCAGGTGCTCGGCGGAGGGCCGTTCAGGATCGTCGGCGTCGACCCCGGGAGCCACCGTCAGCGACAGGGTCACCCGTCGTAATGCCGGTGGGAGTGACGCGTCGTCGAGGTCCGCTTCGAGGCCGGCGGCCAGTAGGTCCAGTTCGGTCGGGGCATCCGGCCAGGCGATGTACACGTCCGCGACCACGCCGGCGCCGGCGCTGTCGGGGTCGACCTCGCCGGCCAGGTCCGCGGTCGCCTGGAGCGACTCCGAGAGGTCGTCCGCCGTGGCTGCCAGAGCGATGACGCGTCCGTGGCCTCGAGGATCACGGAAGTCGGCGACCACCGCCTGCCCGCCGGCCACCTCGACGGTCCGTACGGTGTCCAGGTCCCGGGTGCGGTAGTACCTGCGGGTCAGCACCTCCAGCAGCGGGGCGAGCCGGCCACCGGTGACCTCCGGGTCCTCGAGCAGCCCGAGCAGCTGCTCCGGGGTATCGATGAGCTCCTGGATCCGCTGCGGGCGGTCCGTGCGGTCGGGGTCGTCG
>CAYXJD010000278.1:0-3674 GCA_964465225.1 uncultured Actinomycetota bacterium | reverse complement strand
CGTGTGGCGTCACCTGACGTGCCGCCTCACGAGTGGCCAGCGCCTGCGCGATCCCGGAGTCGTGTGGCGTCACCTGACGTGCCGCCTCACGAGTGGCCAGCGCCTGCGCGATCCCCGAGTCGTGGCCAGAGAGTTCGATGGTGGGTTCCGTCGGGCTTGTCACCAGTAACACGGCAGCCAGCGCGCCTGCCACGGCGATGAGGACCACGGCACTGAGCAGTAGGCCCGGAGCCCGACCACGGGGTCGGCGAAGATGCACGCGGTCGAGGTCGATCCCGTGGAGGAAGTC
Organism: uncultured Actinomycetota bacterium; assembly: GCA_964465225.1. GTDB lineage: Bacteria > Actinomycetota > Nitriliruptoria > Nitriliruptorales > Nitriliruptoraceae > T1Sed10-7. The sequence continues at coordinate 3,385 of CAYXJD010000278.1, read as the reverse complement.
GAGCGTGTGATGCGTCCTTTCGGACGCTGGGGCGCGATGGAGGGTGCGAGTCATCGCTGCTTCTCCTCGTACAGGTCCCTCCCGAGCGACTGGGCGACTGGTGCGGCCACCCAGGGAGGCCCGCCGCGTGACCCCGGGGCCACCTCTGGTCCTGGGGCTGAGGACCACCGCCGGCCCGCTGATGGGCGCGACCGCGATGCGACGCCTGCCTGTGAGGGGCGGTACCAGGCAAGGCCTCCCTTGCCCTCACTTCGAAGGTGCCACATCGTCTGTCGACCGCTAGGGGCAACCGGCCAAATTCGGGCGGCGGCAGAAGAGCTCGAGCGAACCAACGCCCCCGCCGCGGACGGCGACCGGCCACACGCTGTGGGACACGGTCACAGCCAGGGCGGTCGACGCATCGGGGCAGGGCGAGGCTTCGTTCATCGACGCGGTGTCCCGCAACCTGCGCCCTGGCAGGTTCCTGCTGCTGATCGTCGGTGACGTGATCCGCGAGGAAGTGCAACGCATGGCTGGCTACGGGCAGACGGCCCCGCGGCTGCAGTTCCCCCTCCCCCTGGTCGAGCTCGGCATCTTCGAGTCGGCGGACCGGGCAGCTGCGCACCATCGTCACCTTCGTGGTCGCCTGCACAGCGGAGGTCACCCGAGCCATGGTCCGTGTGGTCGTCGCCGAGCATGCCCAAGTCGATGTGGACGTGTCCGTTCCCGTCGGTGACAGCCCTCGAGGCCCGCCGGCAGCTGACCATCGACCAGTTCTTCACGGAACAGGTTGGCTTCGCGTCCCTGGTCACGGCAACGCCGCGTCCGGTGCACGGAAGACCATCGGCCGTCGTGGTGCGGCCAAGAACCGGCGTACAGTGAGATCAGCAGGTCGGAGCTACGACGGCGAACCGCGCCACCTGCTGAAGCAGCCCAAGTTCATCGCCGTGCTTGGAGACGTACTCGTCGTACCGGGCCCTCAGGTGTCCGCCACCTGCCTGGGCCAACGACGAACCCTCCAAGGGATCGGACGGCACCGTCGTCGCCCCGGCGGTGGCCGACCGCTCGCAGCGAGGTGACCGGCCCCTCCCGGCCGCCTAGCGGCGCGCGGTGACACCTGCTGATGTCACGGCCGCCATTCCGCCGCACTTGCTGCCTCTGAGGTGAGCGTGCCGTGGGGAGGCACAAAGGCACTATCTGGTTCTTCGTGGATGGCCTTCAGTAGAGGTGCCACCATCGCACACGGTGGACGCTGCCCGGTCTGGCTGGAGCGGGCGCGTCGACTTCACGGCATGTCGTGGTGAGCGAGGGAGTTCGGCCATGACAGCGACCATGACGCGCCGCGTCCATTCCGACGACGTCGCAAGCTCCTCCACGCATGCCGATGCCAGACGACAGAAGGCGGGCGTCGTCCCACCCTTGCGCGACGCGACCATCGCCTTTGGGTTGCTTGAGATCGTGTGGCTGGCGTGGGTCGGGATCGTCTTCGTCGCGACTCGGCCCCAGACAGTGACCGACCACCCGGTGAAGCAGCCATGAGCGACGTGGCAACCCCGGCACCGAAGCTCCCGCCGCCCTGGTTCATCCACATGTTCTGGCGTATCCACCGCTGGCTGTACAGGCTCAGCGGCGGCCGATTCCTGTGGACTCCGGCGAGCAAACGGGGCTGGGGGGCGCTGCACCTGGACGCCATCGGGCGGGTCTCAGGGCGGAAGCGCAGCGTGATTCTCGGCTACCTCGAGGACGACCAGAACCTCGTCGTGCTCGCGATGAACGGCTGGGACGAGGGCCACCCATCGTGGTGGCGCAACCTCGAGGCGCACCCTGAGGCCGTCGTTCGCCTGGCAGGCCAGGAGCCGCGCCCCGTACACGCACGCCGGGCCGTCGGAGAGGAACGCGACCGGCTGTGGGAGCGCTGGGCCGTCGTCGACCACGACCTCGACGTCTACGCCGGCAGGCGCAGCACCGAGACCCCGGTGGTCGTCCTGGAACCACGAGACCGCCCCACCTGAGATGCCCTGCCGGTGTAGAACCACCGGAACCGCGGCGGCGACCGGCGCCTGGCCCCACAGCTGACCACGTTCGGAGAAAACAACGACTGATCGAGCGATTGCTGCGCCGACGAGACGAAGGCCTGGCGCTCGGCGACGTGGGAGCGAGGATCGTCGAGAGGTGAACAGTTCAGGTTCGGGACTCGCCGATCGCGGTACTTCCGCAGCCCTCGACCAGGAGCCCGACATGACGAAGATGACGAGGCGGCAGTCACACGGAGCCGGCATCGCCATCGGCGTCGGGCTTGGGGCAGCGCTCATGGGCACGATGGGTGGCGCCGGCATGGCCGTGGGCATCGCCATCGGCGTCGCGATCGCCGGTGGGCTTGGGCGACAGGCCGGGGACGACACCGAGCAGGACGACGCGAAGCCCGCCGACCGCTGAGTCGCTCTCATGCAGCAGGTCCCTGGTGCGGCGTACCAACCGTAACGAGCCGACCAACGCTCAAGACCCGCCTGACGGCTCAGTTTGGAGGTCATGGCGCACAGAGCCGTGACGATGCGCGCCATGGCCGGTGTCGCGGCGCCGCGCAGAACGACGCAAGGTCATCACCCGATCCAGTGCATTCCCGCTCACTCCACTGACCGGCAGCAGTGATGGCGTCGCTCGACGTCACAGCGATAGTGCCCCGGTCGCCGACCTTGCCGGCGCATCCCTAGGCCTTTGCGAGTGACCGTGGGTCGGTCAGCCTCGCACTACCTCCGCTCTCCCGGGTCCGCGGGGGTGCCGAGATGGTGCACGGCTTCCGCTCGCCGGGCCATCCACCGCCAGCCGATCGCGACCACGACCAGCGCGACGGCGGCATCGGCGCCGACCTCCAGGGCCACATCACTTCCCTCGACCAGCGCCTCCGCGACGACGTTGCTGACCGCGTGGAACCACAGCACGGAGAACACGACCCGCCCGCTGGCGTTGTAGAGCCACGCATAGATCGGCGAGCCGACCAACACCGCCGCGTGGAACCCCCAGAACCCCGGTGTCCCGATGCCGAGACCGGCCTGGTACGTGCCCTCCATCCAGAACAGCGGCAGGTGCCACAGCATCCAGAAGACCCCGACCACCAGCGCAGCTGCCAGCACGGGCATGCGTTCCTGCAGCGCGGCGAGCCCGTAGCCCCGCCACCCCGGCTCCTCCACCGCCCCGGCGAACGCGCCCACCACCAGGAACGCGAGCGGCGCCCCGACCGGCCCGAAGCTCACCGCCGGTGACAGCAACGCCGGACCGCCCGACATCACCAGGACCAAGCCGGTGGCGATCACGTACCAGCGCAAGGGGAGCGTGCGCGGATCGAGGCAGCGGCGCCAGAACGCACCCAGCGTCTCAGGCCAGTACCCCAGCCCGATCAGCAGCGACG
>CAYXJD010000277.1:0-3687 GCA_964465225.1 uncultured Actinomycetota bacterium | reverse complement strand
CGGGCTGCTGCTGTGGCAGCTCGGCCACCTGCTCGAGCCGCTGCTCGGCCGCGGCCGCTACCTCTCGTTGTACGCCGCCGGGCTGTTCGGGGGGAGTTTCGGGGTGGTACTCGTGTCGTGGATCTCGACACTGGCGGGCATCAGCGGGATCGAGGTGGTCGGCCAGGTGCTCGGCGGGAACCCGGCGCAGCTGACGATCGGCGCCTCCGGGGCGGTCTTCGGGTTGATGGGAGCTGCCATGGTCGTGCTCCGGGCCCGTGGGGTGAACCCGTGGCGGACCTCGATCGGGACGCTGGTGGCGCTGAACCTGGTGCTCACGTTCGTCATCCCGAGCATCTCGGTCGGCGGTCACCTCGGCGGCCTGCTGGCCGGCGTGGTCGCCGGGAAGCTGCTGCTGGTCGACCGGGAGCGGGCCAACGCCCGTCGCAACCTCGTGCTCGGCTTCGCCGCCGCGATGGTGGTCGTCTCACTGCTCCTCGCGGGCTGGACGGTCGCTGCCTTCACCGGCTGAGCCGGATCGGGTGCCGTCCTGGGCTCGGTGGTCTGCACCGCGCGCACCGGGCTGCCAGCCACGCGGCAGCGCGCGGGTCCCCGGGAACAGCAGGTCGACGAAACGCTCGGCGGTCGGCTGGGGCTCGTGGTTGGCCAGACCGGGGCGCTCGTTGGCCTCGATGATCACGTGGGCGGGCGCCTCGACGTCAGGGACGAGCAGGTCGAGACCGACCACGGGGATGTCCAACACCTCGCTGGCACGGACGGCCGCGCGTGCCAGCTCCGGGTGGAGCGCCTCGGTGACGTCGTGGATCGTGCCCCCGGTGTGCAGGTTGGCGGTCCGGCGGACGGCGAGCTCGACCCCGGCCTCGAGCACGTCCTCCAGGGTGTAGCCGGCGTCCTCGACGGTCCTGGTCGTGGCATCGTCCAGGGGGATCGTGGACTCCCCACCGGTCGCCGTGGCTCGACGCCGCGAGGTCGCCGTGATCAGCTCCGCGATCGTGTGTCGACCGGTGCCCGTGACCATCGCCGGGAGGCGGACGGCGGCGGCCACGACCCGGTGGTCGATCACGACCACCCGCAGGTCGTCACCGGTCACGAACCGCTCCAGCAGCACCTCCGGGCAGAAGCGCTCGGCGAGCGCGACCGCGTCGATGAGCTCCTCGTCCGTGCGCACACCCACCGTGATCCCACGTCCCTGCTCGCCGCGGGCGGGCTTGACCACGAGCTCCTCCTGTGCCGCCAGGAACGCCAGGTCGTCACCATCGTGGGTCGCCACACGTCCGACCGGCACCTCCAGGCCGGCGTCGGACAGCAGCCGGCGGGTCAGCCGCTTGTCGTCACAGCGGCTCATCGCGACGGCGTTGGTGAGCTCCGACAACGACTCACGGGTGTGGACCGTGCGCCCGCCGTGGGCCAGCCGCAGGAGGCCGGACTCCGCATCGCTGACGTGGACGGTGATCCCCCGGCGCAGCGCCTCGTCGGCGATCAGCCGCGCGTACGGGTTCAGGTCGGCGATGCCCTCGGCGGGTGCCGCCGCGAAGAGCCGCTCGTTGATCGGGTTCTTGCGCTTCACCGCGAACACGGGCACCCGGACGAACCCCAGCTGTTCGTACAGGGTGATCGCCGGGGTGTTGTCGTGGACCACCGACAGGTCGAGGTAGGCGCGACCACGTCCCTGGTAGCGCTCGGCCAGGGTGCGTACCAGCGCACGCCCGACCCCCGGACGCGAGGTCTGGGGATCCACGGCCAGGCACCACAGACTGGTCCCCTGCTCGGGATCGTTGCAGGCGTAGGTGTGGTCGACCCCGGTGACGGTGCCGATCACCTGGCCCGACTCCGCGTCCTCGGCGACGAGGTAGGTGAAGGTCTGGGTGAGCTGGTTGCGCCACAACGTCTCGGTCGGCGCCGTGAGCATGCCGGCTTCGGTGTAGATCCGGTTGACGGCATCGGCGTCGGCCTCGCTGGCCATCTTGCGGACCACGACACCCCGGACGGGCTCGGAACTCGGTCGCAGGGTGTGCAACCACAAGCGGTAGGTGTGGCTCGGGTCGATGAACAGTTCCTGGGGGGCCTTGCTCACCGCGACGTGAGGTTCGCGCACGTACATGCAGATGTCACGCCGTCCCGGCTCCTCCTTGGCGACCTCGGCGACGAGCGCCTCGTGGTCGGCGAAGGTCTGGCCGAACAGCAGTCGGCCCCAGCCGCACTCCAGAGCCACGTTGGTGCGCAGATCGCCCTTGAGGTGTTCGGGCTGGTCGTCCCAGGGACGGGTCGACAGCGCCTGGTCCAGACCGGCGACGGTGGAGCGGCGACGGTTGCGGTTGCTGCGGCGGTCACGGTCGGGGGTGCGCTGCGCCATGGCAGGCTCCTCGGAACTCGCGGTGCGGTGGAAGGTGGTGCGGCGGTTGGTGGTGGTTCGGTGCCGGTGGTGCGGTGGTGCTTGGGCGGCGGCGCCGGGGCTGTGGTCCGGCTGTGGTGCGGCCGTGGGGCACAGCGCGAGCTTCAGGGCGTGACGTCGTGGGACTGCAGCCACAGCTCCAGCAGGCCGAGCTGCCAGAGCTTGTTGCCCCTCAGCGGTGTGAGCTCCTCGTTCGGCGCCCCGAGGAGCCGGTCGACGTAGTGGTCCTGGTAGAGACCACGCTCACGGGCTTCCGGCGCGTGGAGCGCAGCACGGACGAGTTCGAGATAGGGACCCTGGAGGTACTTGAGCGCCGGCACCGGGAAGTAGCCCTTGGGACGGTCGATGACCTCGTTCGGGACGACGCGGCGAGCGGCCTCCTTGAGCACGCCTTTGCCGTCCTGGGCGAGCTTGAGCTCGGGCGGGACCTGTGCGGCGATCTCCAGTACCTCGTGGTCGAGGAAGGGCACCCGCGCCTCGAGCCCGGCCGCCATGGTCATGTTGTCCACACGCTTGACCGGATCGTCGACCAGCATGATCTGCGAGTCCAGCCGCAGCGCCATGTCGGTGGCCGTCTCGGCACCGTGGCCGAGGAAGTGGCGCTCGACGAAGGCGCGCGAGACGTCCTCCTCCACCCGGTGCTCCGGGCGCAGCACCTCGGCCATCTCGGCGTGCGGCCGATCGAAGAACGCCGCGTGGTAGCGCTCCACCGCCTGCGACACCAGCTGCTCGCGGGACGCTCGTGGGCCGAGCTCGGCGGTCAGCGCCTGCATCGGCGGGTACCAGTGGTACCCCGCGAAGACCTCGTCGGCACCCTGGCCCGACTGCACCACCTTGACGTGCCTGGCCACCTCCTGGGACAGCAGGTAGAAGGCCACGGCGTCGTGGCTGACCATCGGCTCGCTCATCGCGTGCACGGCATCGCCGAGCGCCGGGAGCATCCGGTCGGTGCCGATGCGGATCTGATGGTGATCGGTGGCGAACTCGCGAGCGACCACGTCGGAGTACTTGAACTCGTCGCCCTCCTCCCCACCGGCCGCCTCGAAGCCGATCGAGAAGGTGTTGATGCCGGTCTGACCCGCTTCGGCGAGCAGCCCCACCACCATCGAGGAATCCAACCCACCCGACAGCAGGACCCCCACCGGCACGTCAGCGACCGTGCGCCACCGTACGGCGCTGCGCATGGCGGACAGCACGGCGTCCTCCCAGTCCCCCTCGCTCCAGCCGGCCTTGTGGGGGTCACGGGTGAACTCCGGCCGCCAGACCTCGGTGTCGGTGCCGGTCGCGTCGGCCTC
>CAYXJD010000276.1:0-3709 GCA_964465225.1 uncultured Actinomycetota bacterium | reverse complement strand
GGAAGGGGCGTCCCTCGTACCGGTCGGCGAGCACCTCGGTCGCTCCGGACCTCGGGTCGACGAGGAGCAGCCCGCGGGCCGCGTCACAGACGACCAGCCGGCCGTCGTCTCGCACCTCGATCCCGAGCGGTCGGCCGCCGGTGTCGGCCACGATCTCGATGCGGCGACCGTCAGGGGCCAGGCGACAGATCCGGCCGTCGACCAGCCCGGTGACGATGTCGCCGTCCGGCAGGATCGCGACGTCCTCGGGGCCGCTGCCCGGGATCGGCAGCAGCTCCAGCGGGGCGAGCGCCGCGTTCTCCTGCCACGGGCCGCGCCGGCCCGGCGAGCGGGATGGCACCCACCTCCGCGGTGCGATCGAGGGCTTGCCCATGGACGGTCCTCCCGGGGCCGAGGGCTGCGATCCCGAGAAGGCAAGCACAGCCCGCCGGCTGTGGGCGAACATCGACGCCGTGGGCTCACCGTGCCCTGCCTCCCGGCACCAGGGCCCGCCCGGGCAGCACCGGCACGACCGGGGTTGCCTGCCCTGCACCCAATAGCTAAGGTGAACCTTACCTACATTATGGTAAGCCTTACCTACTCACATTGACGCCCCAAGGGCGCCAGGACGAGCCCCACCGACCAGGGAGGCCGCGCATGCGCCACCGCATCGGCTTGCTGACCGTGCCACTGTTCCTGCTCGCCGCGTGCGGTGGCGAGTCCGCGACCACCGCCGCGCCGGAGGAGGTCGGCAGCACCTCCTCGGACGGTTCCACCGCCGACGAGGGCTCGGAGGAGACAGCGACCGCCGAGGCGGCGGCCGAGGAGCCGACCGCCGAAGCGGCCGACGCGGATGCCCAGCGCGCGCTGCCGGTCACCGTGACCGACGCCGAGGGGAACGAGGTCACCATCGAGGACACGAGCCGCATCGTGTCCCTGACCGGGACCACGACCGAGATCATCCACGCGCTCGGGCTCCTGGACGAGGTCGTCGCGGTGGACACCAGCTCGATCTTCCCGGAGGACGCGTCCGACCTGCCTGACGTCGGCTACCAGCGCGCGCTCAACGCCGAAGGCATCATCGGGATGGACCCGACGCTGGTCATCGGCACCGACGCTGCCGGCCCCCCGGAGGTGATCGACCAGCTCCGCGACACCGGCATCCCGACCGTGCGCTTCTCTCACGAGGACTCCCTCGACACCCCCCCGCAGCGCATCCGGGACATCGCGACCGCGCTCGGCGTGCCCGACCGTGGCGAAGAGCTCGCGGCGGAGGTCGAGGCAGCGATCGCAGCGGCGGTCGGCCGAGCGCAGGAGCAGGCCACCGATCCGCGGGCGGCGTTCATCTACTTCCGCGGCCCGGAGACGATGCTGCTCGGCGGCGCCGGCAGCGTCTCCCAGCTCATGCTCGAGGCAGCCGGCGCCGTCGACGCAGGCGCCGACGTCGGCGTCCAGGGCACCGTGCCCCTGACCCCCGAAGCGCTGGCGGACGCCGCACCTGAGGTGATCGTCGTGCCGGCAGCCTCGCTCGGCCCAGCCGGTGGTGTCGAGGGCATCCTGGAGCTGCCCGGGGTCGCACAGACCCCAGCCGGTCAGGCCGGTCGTGTCATCGCGGTCGATGACGGCGCCCTGCTCGGTCTGGGTCCGCGGACCGCTGAGGCCTTGCACGCCCTGATCAGCCAGCTGCACGCCGAGACCTGATGGCCAGCGTCACGGCCAACAGACCGCCGGCACCGCACCATCGCGGCAGGACGCCGTCCCCTCCGTCATCCGCACGGCGGGGACGGTGGGGGCGGCACTGGACCCTGCTCGGTCTGACCGGACTACTGGTGGCCGTGGCGCTGCTCAACACCATGGTCGGCGCCGTGCGCATCCCACCCGCAGCAGTGATCGCGATCCTCGGTGAGCGTGTCGGGGTCCAGCTCGATGTCGCCTACACCGGCCAGCAGGCGGCCGTCCTGTGGGCGATCCGGCTCCCGCGCGTGGCCCTGGCTGCGGTGGTCGGCGCTGCCCTGGCGCTGTGCGGTGCCGTGATGCAGGGCATCTTCCGCAACCCGCTCGCGGAACCCGGCATCATCGGCGTGTCGAGCGGCGCGGCGCTCGGGGCGGTCGTCGCGATCCTCTTCGGCGGCAGCCTCGGGGGCGGCTACCTCGCCGCACTCTCGGTCCCGCTGGCCGCCTTCGTCGGCGCACTGGTCGCGACCTCGGTCGTCTACCTCGCTGCACGGCACGAGGGGCGCACCGAGGTGGTCACGCTCGTCCTCTGCGGTATCGCGGTCAACGCCATCGCCGGAGCGGGGGTCGGCATGGCGCAGTTCGTGGCCGATGACGAGGAGCTGCGCTCCATCGTGTTCTGGACGCTCGGCTCCGCCAGCGGCGCCCGTGGGCGCGACCTCCTCGTCATCCTCCCCCTGGTGATCGTCGGCGCCCTCGTCGCGGTCCGGCTCGCCTCAGCGCTCAACCTGCTCGTCCTCGGCGAGCGCGAGGCCCGCTACCTCGGGATCTCGACCGAGCAGGTACGCGTCGCGCTCATCGTCGTGTGTGCCCTGGTCACCGGTGCCGCGGTCGCGGTCGCCGGCATCGTCGGGTTCGTCGGCCTGGTCGTCCCCCACCTGGTGCGTCTGGCCTTCGGACCAGACCACGAACTGTTGCTGCCTGCGAGCGTGATCGGTGGCGCGGCGCTGCTCCTGCTGGCCGATCTCGCGGCGCGCACGATCGCGGCGCCGGCGGAACTCCCCCTCGGCGTGGTCACCGCGCTGATCGGTGGGCCGTTCTTCTTCTGGCTGTTGCAACGCACCCGGCGCCAGCAGGGAGCCTGGGGATGAGCGAACTGGTCGCGGACCGGGTCTCGTACCACGTCGATGGGCGGGCGCTCGTCGACGAGGTGTCGCTGACGATCCGTCCCGGGCGGCTCCACGCCATCGTCGGACCCAACGGCGCCGGGAAGACGACGCTGCTGCGGCTGCTCACCGGGGATCTGGAGCCCGACGCCGGCGAGGTCCGACTGGCCGGTCGTCCACTCGGGCGGTGGCGGCCGAAGGACGCAGCCCGCGAACGAGCGGTTCTCTCCCAGCAGGTGATCCTGCAGTTCGCCTTCACGGTCACCCAGGTGGTCGGGATGGGGCGGGCGCCGTACCGCGCCATCGACACCCCGACCGAAGCCGCTCATGCCATCGCCGAGGCGCTCGAGGCGACCGAGCTGACCCACCTCGCCGCACGCGTCTACCCCACTCTCTCGGGCGGCGAACGACGGCGGGCCGACCTCGCGCGCGTGCTGGTCCAGCGCACCCCGGTCCTGCTGCTGGACGAACCGACCGCGACGCTCGACGTCCGTCACCGGGAACTGGTCCTCGCGGTGGCGCAGGAGCTCGCACGGAGCGGATGTGCGGTGGTCGCCGTGCTGCACGACCTCAACCTCGCCGCGGCCTACGCCGATCGCATCACCGTGCTGGCCGAGGGCCGACTGCGCGCGGATGCCGCTCCTCGCGACGCGCTGGACCCCGAGCTGCTGAGCGACGTCTACCGCCACCGCATGGTCGTCGTCGACGACCCCGTGCACGGCGGACCGCTGGTGGTGCCGTCACGCCGCCGTGCCCGGGTGCCGACCTAGGAGCCGGCGTCGATGGCGAGGTGGCGCCGGGGCCCGGGGGGCAGCCGAGGACGGGCCGGAGGAGCTCGCAGGCCCGTTGGAGGCCCGCGGCTCACACACGTCCGCTCCGACGCCTGACGT
>CAYXJD010000275.1:0-3712 GCA_964465225.1 uncultured Actinomycetota bacterium | reverse complement strand
CGCGCTGATCGGGCTGCTGATCTGCATCTACCCGGTCGATGCCGCGTTCGACGTCCGGCCGCACCGCGGCGTTCCGCTGTACCCGCTGGTGCTGCTGCTGCTCACGGGCCTGGTAGGGGTCATGCTCTCGGGTGACCTGTTCCACCTGTTCGTCATGCTGGAGATCTACGCGATCTCGACCTACGGGCTGGTCTCACTCGGCGGTGACCGCGGGACACTGGCCGCCCTGCGCTACCTGCTGCTCGGCACGGTCGGCTCCGGGCTCTACCTGCTGGGTGTCGGGTTCCTGTACTTCTCGACGGGCACGCTGAACATGGCCGACATGGCGCCCCTGCTGCCGGCGTTGGCGGACTCCCCGTCGGTGCTCGGAGCGATGGGGCTCATCGTCATCGGGCTCGCGATCAAGATGGCGCTGTTCCCGCTGCACGTCTGGCTCCCGGACGCCCACAGCTTCTCCCCGCCCGGGGTGGCGGCACTGCTCGCGGCCGTCCAGGTCAAGGCCGCGGCCTACGCCCTGGCTCGCATCCTGTTCGACGTGTTCGGCCCGGCCTACCTGGGCACCGAGGGTCTGCCGGTCTCCCAGGCGCTGGTCTGGTTCGGCCTGGCGGGCATCCTCGTCGGATCCGTCCTGGCGATCCGGCAGACCGACATCAAGCGGATGCTCGCGTACTCCACCGTCGCGCAGCTCGGCTACATCGGCGTCGGGATCGGCCTGGCCACCCCGCTCGCGCTGGTCGGTGCGTTGCTGCACGTCCTCAACCACGCCCTGATGAAGAGCGGGCTGTTCCTGGTCGCCGGCGGGATCATCCAGCGCACCGGGTTGAAGTCGATCCCGCGCTTCGCGGGGCTCGGCAAGCGGATGCCGTTGACGATGACCGGCTTCGCGATCGCGGCCCTGTCCATGGTGGGGATCCCGCCACTGGCCGGCTTCTGGTCGAAGTTCTACCTGGTCTGGAGCGCGGCCGAGCTGGGCAACTGGATCGTCGCGGTCGTGATCGCCGCCTCCAGCCTGTTGACCCTGGTCTACTTCGTGCGCCTCTTCGAGCAGATCTTCGTCCGCGAACCCCAGGAGGCCGTCGTGGCCGATGCGGTCGAGCCCGGTCCGCGTGTGGTCGGGACGGTCGGGGTGCTGGCGCTCGCCATCGTGCTCGTCGGGCTGTTCAACGCGGTGCTCGTCAGCCAAGTCCTGCTGCCGCTGGCCGAGGGTCTGGTCGGCTGAGCCACGTCCACGTCGTCGTCAGGTCTCGACGACCACGAGGATCTCGTCGGCCTCGACCTGTTGGCCGACCACCACCCTGATCTCGGTGACGGTGCCGGCCACCGGTGAGGTGACCCGGTGCTCCATCTTCATCGCCTCGACGATCACCAGGGGCGCGCCCTTCGCCACCTCGTCGCCCGCGGTGACCGCGAGTGCGACCACCACCCCGGGCATCGGCGAACGGGTCGCCCCGGTCACCACCTCGCCGGCCCGGCCGGGGAACCGCGGCGATGCTTCGAGATCCACGATGCCCAGCGACGGTGACAGCACCTGGACGCGTCCTTGCGCGTCGGCGGTGACCGTGGCCCGCTGTCGGTGTCCGTCGATGTCGACGTCGAGGTGCTCCCCCACGTGCGCGTGCACCTCCACCCGTGCCTCCAGCACCCTCGTCCCCTCGACGTCGAGGAACCCGGCGGTCACGCCGGTGAGCACGACGGCGTCGAAGCCGCCCTGTCGGCGCGCCCGCAGGCGCACCGTGAGCGCGTGCTCATCCCCAGGCTCGGCGACGTCCGCCGCCGCCGCGCTGTCCACGGGCAGCAAGGTGTGCTGCGCCCACACGACCCCGGTGTTGGTGAAGCCCGGCGGGACGCTGATCGGCGGGCCCTCCCCCACCCGCCCACGCAGGGTCGCCTCGACCGCAGCCAGCACGGCCGCGTTAGCCCGCGTCACCGCATCGGGACGGACCGACGCCAGCAGCTCGTCGAGGTGGTCGTCGAGGTAGGCGGTCGTCGTCGCTGCCGCCAGGAACCCCTCGTGCCGCAGCACCGCGACCAACAGGTCCCGGTTGGTGGTGACCCCCAGCAGCGGCGTCGCGGCGAGCGCTGCCGCCAGCCGGGCAGCCGCCTCCTCGCGGGTCGCGCCGACCCCGATCACCTTGGCGAGCATCGGGTCGTAGTGCGGGCTGATCACGTCCCCTGCCCGGACCCCGAGCTCCCGACGGACACCGGGCGCCCGCGGGACGCCGAAGGCGGACAGGGTGCCGGTCGCCGGCAGGTAGCCGGCGGGCACGTTCTCGGCGTAGAGACGGACCTCGATCGCGTGTCCGCGGGCGACGATGTCGTCCTGGACGGCGGGCAGGGACCAGCCGCCGGCGATGAGCAACTGCCAGCGCACCAGGTCGATCGGCTCGAAGGCCCCGGTCCGCGGGTCACGGACCGACACGACCTCCTCGGTGACGGGGTGCTCGACCTGCAGCCGGGTGTTGACCTCCAGGAAGGCGATCGCGTCCTCGGCCGGCACGTCCTCGCCGGCGCGGCGACGGGCCATGACCGCGTCGTCGACCACGAACTCCACGGTCCCGGCGGACACGTACGCGAGCGCCCTCGCTGCGGCCGTGGCCGCCGCGGTCAGCTCGTCACGCACCTCGTCGTCGATGCCCGGTGACGGGCACTCCTCCACGACCTTCTGGTGACGACGCTGCACCGAGCACTCGCGTTCGAACAGGTGCAGGACGTTGCCGTGGGTGTCCCCGACGATCTGGACCTCGACGTGGCGGGGTCGGGCGATCAGGCGCTCCAGGAACACCCGGTCGTCGCCGAAGGCGCTGGCGGCCTCCCGCCGTGCGCTCGCCACGGCATCGACCAGTTCGTCGAGGTGGTGCACGGCGCGCATGCCCTTGCCCCCACCGCCACCCGCGGCCTTGACCATGATCGGCAGGCCGATGCGCTCCGCTGCCGCGTGCACGTCCTGTGCCGTCGGGGCGAGCGGCAGCTCCTCGCCCGCGATCAGCGGCACGCCGGCCGTCGCCATCCGCCGCTTGGCCTCGAGCTTGTCGCCCATGGCGGCGATCACCGCCGGCGCCGGCCCGACCCACAGCAGATCGGCGTCGAGCACGGCCCGGGCGAAGGCCGGGGATTCCGCCAGGAAGCCGAACCCGGGATGGACCGCCTCGGCGCCGGTGCGGGCGGCCGCCTCGAGCAGGGCGTCGATCCGCAGGTAGCTCTCCGCCGGGCTCGTCCCACCGATCATCACCACGTCGTCACAGGCCTCGACGTGCGCAGCGGACGCATCGGACCCGGAGGCGACACCGATCGCGCGGATGCCCATGGCCCGGCAGGTGCGCGCGATGCGGAGCGCGATCTCGCCCCGGTTCGCGATGAGCACCGCCCTCGGCAGACGCACGTGCTCGGTCATGGTCGCCCCCTCACATCCGGAACACGCCGAAGGCGTCGCCGCCCCTGACGTCGTTGGTGTGGACCGCGGACAGCGCCATCCCCAGCACGTGGCGCGTGTCACGGGGATCGATGACCCCGTCGTCCCATCCCTGACCGGTCGCGAACAGGGCGTTGGACTCCTGCTCGATCTGCGACTCCACCATCGAGCGGACCGCCGTGTCCTGCTCCTCGTCCCACGTCTCGCCACGGTTCTCGGCGGCGGCCTTGGCGACGATGGACAGCACGCCGGCGAGCTGCTGCGGCCCCATCACCGCGATGTGGTGGTTGGGCCAGGTGAACA
>CAYXJD010000274.1:0-3718 GCA_964465225.1 uncultured Actinomycetota bacterium | reverse complement strand
GCCACGACCCCTGCTCGGCCGAGTTGAGGACGAGCCCGACCAGCGGCATCAGCAGCCGGACCGGCCCGGGGAAGTAGCGCGCCAGCTCGGTACGGGCGATCCCCGGGTGGGCGGCCAGGGCCCGGACCGGTGACCCGCCGGCGCGCAGCCGGCGGTCGAGTTCGGAGGTGAACAGCAGGTTGGCCAGCTTGCTCTGCCCGTAGCGGGACTGGGCGTCGTAGCGCCGCTCGGCCTGCAGGTCGTCGAAGTCCACCCGCGCGCCACGGTGCGCCAGCGAGGCGACGTTCACCACACGCGCCGCCGGCGCTTCGGCGAGCAGCGGCAGCAGGTGGCCGGTCAGTGCGAAGTGGCCGAGGTGGTTCACCCCGAGTTGCTGCTCGAAGCCGTCCGCGGTCGTGCCGTACGGCGGCATCATCACCCCGGCGTTGTTGACCAGCAGGTCCAGGCGGTCCTCCCCCTCGCGCAGCCGACCCGCGGCGTCCGCGACGGCTGCCAGGGAGGACAGATCCAGTTCCAGCACCTCGGCGTCGCTGCCCGGCGCTTCACGCTGCAGGCGACGCAGCGCCTCAGCGCCCTTGTCGGCGGAGCGGGACCCGACCAGCACCCGCGCGCCGGCCTTGGCGAGGTGGACGGCCGTCCAGAAGCCCAGTCCGGTGTTCGCCCCGGTGACCAGGGCGGTCCGACCGTGCTGCTCGGGGACGTCGCGTGCGGTGAAGCCTGACATGGGAGCGCTCCGGGGAGGTTGGGGGTGGAAGGACGGTCCGGACCACGGGGCTGCTGCGGACCGGACCGGGCACCCGGAACCTGCCCCGGTGTCGAGGTGGGCGTCAGCGCGACGGCCTGCGGGACCTGCGAGCCCTCCTCACCCACGAGAACGGCGAAGCGACGGACGACGTCGCGCGGGTCACGCTTGCGTGCGCTTGCGATCGTGGCCGCCGAAGAGCGTCTCGTCCCCGGGGTCGCCATCAGCTGGCGAACCGGAGGTCTTGGCCTGGTCCGCCGGTGCGGACACCGGCTCCTCCTCTGACGCCGGCAGGTCCGAGGTGGTCGGCGCGGACCCGCCCTCCGGCGCCCGACGCCGGCCGTTGGAGCCCTGCCGTAGGGGCGAGAGCTCTCCGCCCCCCGCCTTTCGCTGCTGGCTGTCGGCGCGACGCCGAGGCCGAGCACGCTGTCGCGTCTCCTGCTCGGGGCGATCGGTCCGCGATGGTGCGGTGTCGGGGTCGGCGTCCGACGACGTGTCCTCCTCCAGCCCACCGGCGGACGGATCGCCGACCTCCGGCTCCTCCAGCCGCTCTCCGGACGGACCCGGCGCCGACGCCGCTGCTGGCTCGTCGACGGGATCGGCTGCCGGTCCGTCGTCGGCCGGCTCCGCGTCGGCCGGCTCCGCATCAGCCGGCTGCGCGTCGGTCGGCTCCGCATCAGCCGGCTCCGCATCGGTCGGCTCCGCATCAGCCGGCTCCACATCGGCAGCGGGGGCAGCCACGGCGTCAGCTGGTGCGACCGTGGCCCCGGGCACCGGTGCGATCGCCGATCGGTCGGCCGCCGGCACCGCCTCGACGGTGTCCAGCCCGGCTGCATGGGCGCCGGAGCCAGCGCTTCTCGACGCTCTGCGGCGCCTGGGCGGACGCTTGCGGGACGCGCGGCCGCCATCCTCCTCCGCCTCGGGATCGAGGTAGTAGTAGCTGTAGTAGTAGCCGTCCTTCTGCGGGTCGAGGTCGTTGAGCACCGTGCCGGCGACCTCACCACCGACCTGTTCCACACGTTCGATGGCCGCCGCCAGCTGCCGCCGGCTCGTCGTCCCGATACGGCCGACGAGGATGGCAGCGTCGACGTGGCGTGCGAGCTCCAGCGCGTCAGGGACCGCGAGCACGGCCGGCGTGTCGTAGATGACGAGGTCGGCCCGGAGCAGTGCCTCACGCTGGACGGCACGCATCGCGGGTGAGGCCAGCAGCTCGTTGGGGTTGGGTGGCAGGGTCCCCGCCGGCAGGAGCTCCAGACCGTCGATCCCCACGGTGGTGAGGTGCGCGTCCAGTCCACCGCCGGAGAGCAGGACGTCGGTCAGGCCCGTGGTGCGACCGAGACCGAACCGCTTGTGCACCGTGGGACGTCGCAGGTCGGCGTCGACCAGCAGCGTCCGCAGACCCACCCGGGCCGCCGCGACCGCCAGGTTCGCGGCCGTGGAGGTCTTGCCCTCCCCGGCGTGCGCCGAGGACAACATGATCGACCGGCCGCCGGTCGTCCCGTCGCCCTCGTGCTGCGTGCCGTGGGCGAGCAGCAGGAAGCGGACGCCGGCCGACAGCTCCCGGTAGGACTCACTGGCCAGCGAGTGCGGCTCGAGCACGGCGGCCAGCCGGTTGGCGCCCTCCGGGTCCTCCCAGTTCGGGATCCGCCCCAGGATCGGTCGCCCTCCGGCGGTGCGCTTGAAGTCCGCTTCGTCGCGGATGACGTCGTCGAAGTGGTCGCGCAGGAACGCCAGCCCGACGCCCAGCAGCACGCCGAGCACCAGCGCCAGCGCACCCGTCCTCAGCGGCTGCGGCGACACCGGCGCATCGGGGACCTCCGCGGCGGCCAGGATGGAGCCACCCCCGGTCACGGCTGCCGAACCGCCGCCGCCCAGTTCGGAGATCTGCGCGATGACCGCTGACAGCTGGGTCACCAGCGCCCCGCGTTCGATCGCGTCGCCCTCCTCACCGCCCTCCAGCTCTGCCAGCTGTGCGCGCAGGCTGGCGGCCCGCTCCTCCAGATCCGCCCGCGCAGCGACGATCTCCTCCACGGCCTCGTCGCGTCGGTAGCCCAGGTAGGCGTCGGCGATGGCGTTGGCCCGACGAGCGGCGGCGGCCGGATCGGTGTCGGCGGCGATGACACGCACCACGCGGGTGTCCCGCACCGACTCGACGCGGACCTCCTCGAGCACATCGGCGGGATCCGACACGCTCAGCTCGTCAGCCGCACGCTGCGCGACCGGTCCCGAGGTGATGACCAGCCGTTCGGTCTCGATGCCGCTGGCCTGGATCCGCAGGTCCTCCAGGCTGATGTCCTGGGTGCGACGGACCGGGTCGATGATGACGTCGGTACTGGCCTCGTAGACCGGTGTCTGCGCGAACGACACGCCGAGCGCAGCGCTCACGACCAGCACCGTGACGGCGACGATGAGCAGGCGCTGCCGCTTCAGTACCACGAGGTAGTCCTGGAGCGAGATGACGTCGTCGCGTTCGTCCACCCTTGCCCCCGCCCTTCGAACCGCGTCGGGCTGGAAGTCTAGGGGGTCGTGGCCACCCATCGTTCGACCGGAGGCCTCCCCTGGTCGAGGTGGTGCCGCACCGGGGCGTGTCAGGCCGCCATGCCCGATGACGCGGTGTGCCCCGACTGCTAACTTCCCGGATCCGGGGCAGCTTTCGGACGTTCGCCTCGTCCGGACAGACATGAGCGCTGGGGACCGCTGCTCGTGACAGGGGATCGCATGGCGACCTACCGCAACCCGTGGTCGCGGTACGTCCCTGCTGCCGTGGTTCCAGCGCGCTAGCTCCCAGGGGGCATCTGATGGTCGTGGTCCGTCTCGATCGGTCCGGCGTGGCGGCATGGCTCCACAGGGCCGTCATCCTGCTGCTGGCGCTCGCGCTGCTGGCGCCGGGTGTGCCCCGAGCCGCGCAGGGGGTGGAGTCAGCGGCGGTTCCGGTGCGGATCCTGCCGTTGGGGGATTCGATCACGGCTGGGGCGC
>CAYXJD010000273.1:0-3725 GCA_964465225.1 uncultured Actinomycetota bacterium | reverse complement strand
CACCGCCGTTCCCCGCCGCCGTTCACCGGCCGGTTACCCTCTGCGCCGCCCACGTGCATGCCATCGTGCTCGCCCAGCGGCGAGCGGATCATCGGAGCCCCCCGTGCGGATCGCCGTCACCGGGTCCATCGCCACCGACTACCTGATGACGTTCCCGGGTCGGTTCTCGGAGCAGCTCGTCGCCGACCAGCTGGACCGGGTCAGCCTGTCGTTCCTGGTGGATGAGCTGGAGGTCCGGCGCGGTGGGGTCGCCGCCAACATCTCCTACGGCCTGGGGCAGCTCGGCCTGTCGCCCGTGCTCGTCGGTGCCGTGGGGCAGGACTTCGACGGCGACTACCGCGCGTGGCTGGCCCGTCACGGCGTGGACACCTCCGGCGTCCACGTCTCGGAGCTCAGGCACACCGCCCGGTTCCTGTGCACGACCGATCTCGATCAGAACCAGATGGCCTCCTTCTACACCGGGGCCATGGAGGAGGCCAGGTTCATCGAGTTGGCGCCGCTCGCCGAGCGTCACGGGATGCTCGACCTCGTCGTCATCTCCCCCAACGACCCCGAAGCCATGCTCCGACACACCGCCGAGTGCCGACAGCTCGGCATGCGCTTCATGGCCGACCCCGGACAGCAACTCGCCCGGATGGAGGGAACGCAGGTCCGCGAGCTGGTTGACGGGGCCGACTACCTCATCACCAACGACTACGAGAAGGCGCTGCTCGAGACGAAGACGGGATGGTCGAGCGAGGAGGTCCTGGCCCGTGTCGATGCCCGTATCACCACGCTGGGCCCGAAGGGCTCGGTGATCGAGACCCGCGACGGCAGCACCATCGAGGTGCTGGCGGCGCCGGAACAACGCCGTGAGGATCCGACCGGTGTCGGTGACGCGTTCCGTGCCGGGCTGCTGGCCGGGTTGTCCTGGCAGGTGTCGCTGGAGCGCGCGGCCCAGATCGGTTCCATGGTGGCCACCTACGTGCTGGAGCACGTCGGCACCCAGGAGTACGACCTGGACGCCGAGGGGTTCCTGACCCGTCTCGGTGGCGTCTACGGCCCGGCGGCAGCCGCCGAACTCGCACCGCACCTCCTGGTCGACCGACGACCTCGGTCAGCCCGGCAGGAGGGAGACGATGTGGTCGACGCAGGCGGTGTAGGCCTCGACGTCGGTGTGGTCGACGGCGGGGAACATCCCCACGCGTAGCTGGTTGCGGCCGAGCTTGCGGTAGGGCTCGGTGTCGAGGACGCCGTTGGCTCGCAGCACCGCGGTCACCTGCTCGGCCGGTACGTCGTCGTCGAGGTCGATCGTTGCGACCACGAGCGACCGCGCCGACGGATCGGCGACGAAGGGTCGCGCCCAGGCGCGGCTGTCCGCCCACTCGTACAGGACCTGGGCCTTGGCCTGCTGCGCGGCGACGACCCCGTCGAGGTCGCCGAAGGTGGACAGCAGCCAGTCGGTCTGCTCGGCCGCCAGGAACACCGTGGAGACCGAGGGGGTGTTGTAGGTCTGGCGCTTGCGGCTGTTGTCCAGCGCCGTCGCCAGATCCAGAAAGGTCGGGATGTAGCGACCCGAGGCGCCGATCCGTTCGATCCGCTCGATGCCAGCCGGCGAGACCAGGGCCACGGTCAGCCCGCCCTCGGACGCGAAGCCCTTCTGCAGACTGAAGTAGTACACGTCCGTCTCGGCGACCTCGACCGGCAGCCCCCCCGCACCGGAGGTGGCGTCGACGAGCACCAGCGCGTCGTCGACCCGGGAGATCTCCTGCATCACGCCCGTGGAGGTCTCGTTGTGGGTCAAGGCCTGCACGTCGCAGCCCGGTGCCGATGTCGTGGCCGGCCGCGTACCCGGTTGCGAGGTGACCACGTCCGGGTCCTCGAGCCAGGGTGCCGCCGCGGTCGCGGCCGCGAACTTGCCGCTGAACTCCCCGAAGGTGTAGTGGCGCGCGCGCTGCTCGACCAGGCCGAAGGCGGCGGACTCCCAGAACGCGGTCGCCCCGCCGACCGTCAGCAGCACCTCGTAGCCGTCGGGGAGCCCGAACAGCTGGCCGATGCCCTCCTGGAGGCGCTGGACCTCGGCCCGGACCCGGGGCTGCCGGTGGGAGGTGCCGAGCAGTTCGTCGGCCACGGCGGCCAGGCGCTGTACCGCCTCCGGCCGGACCTTGCTGGGCCCGCAGCCGAACCGCCCGTCGCGGGGCAGCAGCTCGGCGGGCAGTCGCAGATCGGAGACGGACATGGTGGGCCTCGCAGCGGATCGGTCGGAGCACGGGCGGATGGCACCGGTGTGGCCAGTCAACCCGCCCGCTCGCCCCATGGCGAACCCGTGGGGCCATCCGGTCTCACCGGGGCCGGCGCGGCCACGGCTACGCTGCGGCGCTGGTGCGTCCACGAGCGACGCCGCGCCCGGCAGTACGGGTTCCCACCCAACCAGACAAGTGAGCACATCGTGACCCTGGCCCGTCGCATCCGCGAGATGGAAGCGTCCCCCACCTTGGCGGTGGACGCCAAGGCGAAAGCGCTGAAGGCCGCTGGAGAGCCGGTCATCGGCTTCGGTGCCGGTGAGCCCGACTTCGCCACCCCCGCCAACGTCGTCGAGGCTGCCCGGGTCGCCGCGCTGACACCGGCTGCCCACCGCTACTCCCCCGCCGGTGGCCAGCCGGCGCTGCGGGAGGCCGTCGCCGCCGCCACCTCGGCGTCCTCGGGACAGGCGTACGACCTGAGCCACGTCGTGATCGCCAACGGCGGCAAGCACGCGCTCTACAACGTGTTCATGTCGTTGCTGGACGAGGGGGACGAGGTGATCATCCCGGCGCCGTACTGGGTCAGCTACCCGCAGCAGGTCAAGCTCGCCGGTGGCGTCCCCGTGGCGGTCCCGACGAGCACGCGGAGCGGCTTCCAGGTCACCGTGGACCAGCTCGAAGCCGCCCGGACGGAACGGACGAAGGCGCTGGTGTTCGTCTCGCCGTCCAACCCGACCGGGGCGGTGTACCCCCCGGAGGACATCGCTGCCATCGGAGCCTGGGCTGCCGAGCACGGCATCTGGGTCGTGACGGATGAGATCTACGAGCGGCTGGTCTACGGGGATGCCACGTTCACGTCACTGCCGCGGGTGGCGCCCGAAGCTGCCGAGCGGACCATCATCGTCAGCGGGGTCGCCAAGTCCTACGCGATGACCGGGTGGCGCGTCGGCTGGGCGGTCGCCCCCCCGGAGATCGCCGCCGGTATGGCCAAGCTCCAGAGCCAGGTCACCTCGAACGTCTGCAACGTCGCCCAGGCCGCCGCCATCGAGGCGCTGACCGGGCCGCAGACCGCCGTCGAGGAGATGCGCCTGGCCTTCGACCGGCGCCGGCGGCTGGCGGTCGACTCGCTCTCGGCGATCGACGGGGTCAGCGTCGTCGAGCCGAAGGGCGCCTTCTACGTGTTCCCCTCCTTCGAGGGTGTCCTCGGGCGTGCGGTCGGTGGTCGGCAGGTCGAGACCAGCCTCGAGCTCGCCGACGCGCTCCTGACCGAGGCCAAGGTGGCGCTGGTGCCTGGTGAGGCCTTCGGCGCACCGGGCTACGCCCGCATCTCCTACGCGCTCGGCGACGACGACCTCGTCGAGGGCATCGCACGGATCGCGACGATGCTGGGCGGCTGATGGCGTCGTTGCTGCTGGACAGCTGAGGCGACGCGTCCGCCGGGCCCGGCTCCGACGCGTCCGCCGGGCCCGGCTCCGACGCGGATCGCAACGGATCGACCCCCGA
>CAYXJD010000272.1:1563-3775 GCA_964465225.1 uncultured Actinomycetota bacterium | reverse complement strand
TGTCGGTGCCCCGGGTGGGGGTGGGGCCGGGGGTCGGGGTGGGGCCGGGGGTCGGGGTGGGGCCGGGGGTCGGGGTGGGGCCGGGGGGCGGGCCGGGAGTCGAGGTCGCGATGTCCATCCCCTCGTGGTGGCGGTCTGAGCGTTGGGAGCGGGTCGGGTTGCGGTGTGCGGGGTCGATGGGGGTCCGTGGGGGTCCGTTGGGGCGCGTGGGGGTCCGTGCGGGCGCTCGCGCGAGCCGTCGACGCGGTCGGGCTGGTCCCGTGGTGGGTGGATGGTCGGCGCACCGGCGTGGTTGTGCACAACCTAGCAGCAAGGGCTTGCGAGCGAACGTGTGTTCGGTTACGTTCGCTTCCTGAACGGATCACTCCGGTCCACCGGCCGTTCGGTACCCCAGTCCATCCGGCTCGTGACGCTCGACTCCGCGGCCTGCCGGTCGCCCCACGTGCCGGTGACCGTCAGCAACCCCCAGGAACCCCCAGGAAGCCCCAGGAAGCCCCGGGAAGCCCCAGGAAGCCCCGGCAGCAGCCCCAGCAGTTCTCCGAGGACGACCCACCTCGAGGAGGTGACAGGCCGATGAGCGCGACCTTCGCTGCACCGTCGCCTGCTGCCGACCGGCTGCGCCCACAGCCCAGGGACGCTGGTCCCGGTCCCTCAGGCCCACTCGTGCTGGTCAGGGATGTCGACGTCGATGGACAGGTCGTCGGGCTGCTCGCTGCCGAACCGGGTGGCCGCTACGTCACCGATGACCCACCTGGCACCGCGCCGGGAGACCGCTTCGACCACGCCGGCCAGTCCGACCTGGCCAGCCACTTGGGCGAGGCCAGCCACTTCGACCAGCTCGATCGGCTCGACTGCGCCGTCACCGCGATCGGGTCCGCTGACCTCGACAGCCTGAGCGATGTCCACCTCGACGTCCACCTGGAGCGCCTGCGGCGTCCCATCGCCTCCCTGGAGGCGGCCCGGGCCCGAGCGCTCGCCGAGGTGGAGCGCAGAGCTGCCACCACTGACGACACCGCCCGACGCAACGCCGAGGTCCTGGAGACCCGACGGCGAGCGGCCAAAGGGCAGCGCATGACCCCTTCCGAGGCCAAGCGGACCGCGGAGGCTGGGAAGCACGCCGGCCGGCTGCCCGCGACCGGCCGCGCCTTCGACGGTGGCGACATCGGGCCGACGCACGTCCGGCTGATCGGGGAGGCGCTCGAGCAGCTCCCCACCGATCTGCGGGCGGATGCCGAGCGGGAACTGCTCGAGCTCGCCCGCACCGCCGATGCCATCGCCTTCGGCCGGGCGGTACGCGAGCTGCTCGCGCGCCAGGCGCCGGTGGCCGCCCACCAGCAGGAACGTCGGCGTGATCGCGACCGGCGGTTCAGGATGACCGATACCGCCGACGGCGGCGTCGCCTTCTCCGGGCTCGCCTTCGGGGCGGCAGCAGAGCTGGCGCGCACGGCGGTGCAGGCCTTCCGTCGACCCGATACCCCCGACGAGCACCGCACCCCCGACCAGCGGGGCGCGGACGCCTTCGAGCAGCTGTGTGCGGCTGCGCTGCGCCTCGGTGAGGCCCCCACCATCCACGGTGAGCGGCCCCAGGTCATGGTGATCGTCGAGGAGGAGCAGCTCGATGCCGAGACTGGTGTCGCCCACTTCGCCGGGTCGGGCCAGCCCGTGACCCTGGCCGAGGTGGGCAGCCTGCTCACCGACTGCTCGGTCAGCCGACTGGTCCGCAGCGCCAATAGCACCCCCATCGAGGTGTCCCGGAACGTGCGGACCGTGCCCGCTGGACTGTGGCGCGCTCTGGTGGTCCGCGACGGCGGTTGTCGCTGGAAGGACTGTGACGCACCGGCCTCCTGGTGCGACGTCGCCCACGGGCAGGAGGCCTTCCGTGATCACGGCCGGCTCTCGCCGGCGAACGCCGTGCTGTTGTGCCGTCGGCATCACCGCCGGTTCGACCACGGAGCCTGGCGGCTCGAGATCGTCGGTGACGAGGTCAGCTTCCACCGCGAGGTGGTGCCGTTCGTGCACAGGCTGGATCGGCAGGCATCGGATCACGCGGCCCGAGCTTGCGCGGGACCGGAACCGCCGGCACGCCCCCCGAACCGGGCGGCCGTCGCCGATGAGGATGACCGTGCGCCGGATGAGCCCAGGATGCTCGGGCCACCGGAGCAGCTCTCGATCGGCGGGGACTGATCTGGACGATCGGCAACGGCGCCGGCGG
>CAYXJD010000272.1:0-1463 GCA_964465225.1 uncultured Actinomycetota bacterium | reverse complement strand
TGGTGCTCAGACGGATCCCGGGGGAGCGGGTAGTGGAACGTATCGTCCGCTATCGTTCCGGTAGGCCGGCGACGGGGTGTGGCCCGGCCAGGCGGTAGCGATGCTCGCAGCGGCGTCGGGAGCGGTGCCGGGAGCGACTCGGCCGCGGGATGCAAGTCGAGCGGCAGCGGGAGGCGGCATGCAGAGCACCGATGTGCTGACGAGCCGGATCGACACGACCGGTGCGACCTACACGAGTAACCGCGAGCGCAACCTGGAACTGCTGGAGGCGATCGCCGAGCAGCTGGCGGTCGCCCACGCCGGCGGTGGGGAGAACAAGCTCGCCCGCCACCGCAGCCGCGACAAGCTGACCCTGCGGGAGCGGATCGCCCTGCTGCTCGATCCCGGGAGCTACTTCCTCGAGCTCCAGCCACTGATCGGCTACGACAGCGACTTCCAGGTGGGCGGCTCGACCATCCAGGGGATCGGGGTGGTCGAGGGTGTCGAGTGCCTCATCGGAGGCATGGACCCCACGGTCAAGGGCGGTGCATCCAACCCCTTCAGCGTCACCAAGTCCCTGCGCGCGTTGCAGATCGCCAGGGAGAACCGCCTGCCGGCGATCAACCTGACCGAGTCCGCCGGCGCTGATCTGCGCACGCAGAAGGACATCTTCGTCCGTGGCGGGCGGACCTTCCGGGAGCTCACCGAACTCTCCAAGGCCGGGGTGCCGACCATCAGCGTGGTGTTCGGGTCCTCCACCGCCGGGGGCGCCTACATCCCGGGTATGAGCGACTATACGGTCCTGATCGAGGAGCGCTCCAAGGTGTTCCTCGGTGGGCCGCCGCTGGTCAAGATGGCCACGGGTGAGGACGCCACCGAGGAGGAGCTCGGGGGCGCGCAGATGCACGCACGTACCTCGGGGTTGGGCGACTACCTCGCCGAGGACGAGCGCGATGCGATCCGTCTCACCCGGCAGCTGGTGCGCAACCTCCACTGGACCAAGCGCGGACCCGGGCCGAGCCAGCCCGCCGACCCCCCGCTGTTCGACGTCGAGGAGCTGCTCGGGATCGCCTCGGTCGACCTGCGTGAGCCCTTCGACGCCCGGGAGGTGCTGGCCAGGACCCTCGATGGCAGCCGCTTCGAGGAGTTCAAGGCCGCCTACGGCACCAACCTCGTCACCGGGTGGGGCTCGATCCACGGCTTCCCGGTCGGCATCCTCGCCAACAACGGCGTGCTGTTCAGCCAGGAGTCGGAGAAGGGCGCGCAGTTCATCCAGCTCGCCAACCGCCGGGACCGCCCGCTGGTGTTCCTGCAGAACATCACCGGCTTCATGGTGGGCACCGCCTACGAGCAGGGTGGGATCATCAAGGACGGGGCCAAGCTGATCAACGCGGTGTCCAACTCCGAGGTACCCCACCTCACGGTGATGACCGGGGCCTCCTACGGGGCGGGCAACTACGGCATGTGCGGCCGTGCCTACGACC
>CAYXJD010000271.1:0-3788 GCA_964465225.1 uncultured Actinomycetota bacterium | reverse complement strand
GTCGTCGTCGCGCTCACGACGTCGCCGTAGAGACCCTCGAACATGCCGATGGGGTCCTCTCCCTCGTACCCCACCCAGTTGGCCAGGCCGGACAGTGCCGAGACTGCTCCGGCATAGCCGATCAGGCCCGACTTCGGACCCTCGGACCCCGCGACGTTCTGTCCGACCACGACCAGCCGATCGTTCTCCGCGTGGAGCGCGTCCTCGGACAGGCCGAGACGGTCCATGACACCCGCGGGGAAGTTGTGGATCAGTGCGTCGGCCTGACGTACGAGGCGGAGCAGCGTGCTCCTGCCGGCATCGGTCTTGAGGTTGAGCGTGATACTGCGCTTGTTGCGTGAGTGGACGTGGAAGCCGGGCTGGAGGTCCGGCCACTTCCCCTCGTCGCCGCCGGTGTCGTCCTCGACGACGATCGGCTTGCCCAGGCGGCTACCGTCCATGTGGACCCAGGACTCGATCTTGAGGACGTCGGCGCCGTAGTCCGCGAGGAGACGGCCGGCGAGCCCGCCGGCCCAGGCCGTGCCGAGATCGATGACCCGGAACCCTTGCAGAGGAGGGGCCGTCGCAGCGCGGTCGTTCTCGGTCACCGGGAGATCGCGTTCGGGCTGCTCGGCATCGATCAGCGCGGAGAGTTCGTCGTCACTGCTGCCAAGGGTCGGGGCGGGGCGCGACACGGGCCGCTGACCGGAGAAGCGGTACGGAGCGGCGGGAGCGGAGAAGCGCGTCGTACCGTCCGACGTCGGCAGGCTGGCGATCGCTTCCCGCTCAGCGAGGTGAGGATCACGCTCCATGTCCTCGGCGGTCAGGAGCGGCGCGTACGGCAGACGGTGCTCGAGGAACAACTGGCCCAACTGCTCCTTGGTCCGGGCCATGAACCAGGGCTCGACCAAGGCGTCGCACTCCTGCTTGTACTCCCACTGCATCGCCCGCCGGTTGCGGTACCGAGGCTCCTTCGACCACTCGGGGGTGCCCATCAACTTCACCAGCCGGATCCACTGCGCCACCTGGGGCGTGTCGGTACGTACGAGCCCGTCCGCGGACCGGAAGATCGTGCCCGGATACGGCATCGAGGCGCCGTTACGGCCAGCGCGGATACCGACCAGGCCACCGCCGTAGATGAATCGTGGCAGGAAGTAGCCGGTGAACATGCTCGCCATGATGTCTGCGGTGCTGATGTCCACGTGCTGACCGCGCCCATCACGGCGGAGCGCCAGGAGCGACGTGACCGCCGCTAGCGCCCCGAACAGCCCCCCGTTCATCTCGCACTGGGCGAACGGCATGACCAGGGGAGCGCGATCGCGCTCGCCCACGCCCACGGACATCCCCGAGACCGCGGAGACCGTGAGGTCGGTCGCCGGCCAGTCCGCGTACGGGCCCGTGGTTCCGTAGGGCGTGATGGTCACGACTGCCAGTTGCGGAGCTCGGTCGACCACCTGTGACGGCTCGAGCTCCGGTTCGCGACGCAGCCACGTTCGATCCACGAGAGCTATGTCCGCCCACTGAAGGAGCGAGCCGAGGTCCGGACCGTCGTCGCGAGCGCCGATCGACTCCCGGGTGACGCTGCGCTTCCCGGTGTTGAGGTAGGCGAACATGCCCGAGGACCCATCGGCAGCCAAGGGTCCGAACTGCCGACTCCGGTCGCCACCGTCCGCGCTCTCGACCTTCACCACCGTCGCGCCGAGGTCGGCGAGCAGCTTCCCCGCATACGGGACACTCAATTCCTCACCGAACTCAGCGACACGCACCCCGGCCAGCGGCGCCGAAGATCGATCCGCACTGTGGCCGTCAGATGCCATCGCAACCACCTCATTCGCGTTCATGCCGGCATGACCTGCTGTTTCCCGCCCCCTGGACCGAGTATGGCAGCGTCTGCTACATCGATGCAAACTTGAGCTTTGCTCAGTACTCATCTAGAGTACCAGTGCACAGGAAGGGAGGCCGGTGCTGCACTGCCGATCACGGGATCCGGGCGGACTCGCTGCTGCCAGACCAGCTACCTGCGACGCGCCGAGGAGAAGGCCGCTCGAGACTCGATAGGCGTCGGGCCCAGCATGCCGCGGACGCGACCACGGCCAAGGGCGCCAACCTCGCATCGCACCGCGACATCCCGGAAGACAGAGTCAGTCTGGTCGAGGCACTCCACACGCTCGCTCCCGGCCGGGACGACATCCACAGACCCGAGCATTTCCGACTGCAGGAACAGGAGAACCGATGGCTGAAGCCTACATCGTCGAGGCCGTCCGCAGCCCCGTGGGGCGACGGGGCGGCAGCCTGAGCGAGGTGCACCCGCTGGATCTGGCATCGCACGCCATCACGGCGCTGGTCGACCGGTCCGGCGTCGATCCGGGTGCCGTCGAAGACGTCGTCTGGGGCTGTATCGATCAGATCGGCCCTCAGGCGGGCGATCTCGCTCGCACGGCATGGCTGGCTGCCGGCATGCCCGAGCACGTCCCGGGGGTGACCGTGGACCGGCAGTGCGGCTCGTCCCAGCAAGCGCTGCACTTCGCCGCCCAGGGCGTGATGAGCGGCACGCAGGACCTGGTGGTCGCCGGCGGCTCGGAGCACATGACCACGCTGCCGATCGCCTCGTCCGCGTACATCGCCAAGGAGTTCGGCTACGAGGATCAGTACGCGGGATCGATCGGTTGGGCCAAGCGGTACGGGGACCAGCCGGTGACCCAGTTCCACGGCGCGGAGATGATCGCCGAGCAGTGGGACATCTCCCGTGAGGACATGGAGGTGTTCAGCCTCGAGTCCCACCGGCGAGCCATCCGAGCCATCGATGAAGGTCGGTTCGACCGTGAGATCGAGCCCCTGGCCGGCCTCACCCACGACGAAGGTCCGCGACGGGACACCACGCTGGAGAAGATGGCGGGATTGAAGACCCTCACCGAAGGCGGGCGGTTGACCGCCGGTATCGCCAGCCAGATCTCCGACGGATCAGCCGCGCTGCTCCTGGCGTCCGAGCAGGCGGTCGCCGACCACGGTCTCACCCCGCGTGCACGCATCCACAACCTGACGGTGCGAGCCGAGGACCCCATCCGGATGCTCTCCGCCCCCATCCCTGCCACCCGGCACGCGCTGCAGAAGACCGGGCTGTCGCTGGAGGACATCGACCTGGTCGAGATCAACGAGGCGTTCGCGTCCGTCGTGCTGGCCTGGGCCAAGGACCTGGATGCCGACCTGGACAAGGTGAACGTCAACGGCGGCGCCATAGCGCTCGGGCACCCGCTCGGCGCGACCGGCGCGAAGCTGATGACGACGCTGCTCCACGAGCTCGAGCGTTCGGGTGGCCGCTACGGCCTCCAGACGATGTGCGAGGGTGGCGGTCAGGCGAACGTCACCATCATCGAACGTCTCGGCTGAGTCAGGCCCGGCTCTCAGGCGCTACGTCCCGGCCCGGTTCCGCTGCCTCGCGGGACCGGGCCTCTTCCATCTGTGCTCGCGGCCTGCAGAACGCGCGGATCGCGCTACTGGCCCGCGAACGTCGGGCGACGCTTCTCGCGGAACGCCGCCAGCGCCTCGATCATGTCATCGGTGCGGGTCGCGATCACCTGGTTGCGGTTCTCCACCTCGAGCGCGGCCTCGAGGCTCGGCGCATCCACGTTGGTGCGCACCACCCGCTTGGTCAACGCGACACCGAGGGGGGAGTTCCCGGCGATCACGTCGGCGATCTCCAGCGCGCGATCGACCACGGCATTGGGTTCCACCACGTCGGTGACCAGCCCGATGTTCGCGGCCTCCTCGGCTTCGACGAAGCGACCGGTCGGCAACAGTTCGTTCGCCCT
>CAYXJD010000270.1:0-3800 GCA_964465225.1 uncultured Actinomycetota bacterium | reverse complement strand
GATGCCGGCTATGTGCATATCTCGGGTCAACGTTATTCGGTGGACAACGACCGCACGCGGGTCTTTGTGGGCGAGCAGCAACTGCGTCTGCACGACCTGGATGCGGGGATGGTGGTGGCTTTCACCGTCGACGGCGCGGGGACGCTGCTGCGGGTCGAGATCATGGGTCCAGCGGACCGGATCCGGGAGCTGGAGAGAAACTGATGAAGACGATACCCCTGATGAAGGAGCCCGTGGACCGGAAGGCGACCGAGCGCGCCGAGGCGTTCGGCCACCGCCGAGGTCAGCGCGCCGTAGGTCTCGGAGGGCATCGTGACGATCGCTCCCGGCCGCCGTCGCCACGACCACCGCGCCAGCACCCGAACCAGGCCGTCGACGACGGTGTCGAGTGCCGCGCCGTCGAGGGTGATCCCCGCCGCCGCCTGCTCGAGCAGCAGCTGGACCGGGTCACTGAGCGCGGACACCTCGTTGCCGGTGAGCGCCCGCCCCTCCGCCAGCTGGGCAGCTGGCGAGAGGTTGCCGCGACGGTCGTGCCCGAGCACCTCCAGTCCCGCGGGCCAGCGACGGCGGGCCTTGAGTGGCACGTCCGCCGTCGCCGCGAAGGCCGCGGCCGCCTCTTGCAGCGCCGCGTCGATCCGGAGCTCGGGCACGTGGCCGGTGCACCGGCCGCACTGTCCGCAGGGCCCGGCGGCCGGGTCGTCCAGGGCCTGCGTGAGCAGCTCCATCAGGCACGCGGTGCCGGTCGGATCGAGGTAGCGCAGCATCACCTCGCGTTCGGTGCGACGGCCCGCCAACAGCCGGTCGTAGCGGGCCTGGTCGTGGACGTAGGGCGTGCCGGTCGCGGCGTAGCCCCGTTCGTCTCGGGTCACCGTCCCCTCCACGTCCAGGACCTTCAGCAGCAACTGGAGGCGGGTGCGACGGACGTTGACCTGCGTCTCCAACCGCGGCAGCGACATCGGGGCCTCGGCAGTCCGGAGCGCGGCCAGGATCTCCTCCACCTCGCCGCGGGTCGGCACACCCGCGACGTCGAAGTGATCCCAGAGCCTGGCGTCGTTGGTGGTCGGCAGGCACAGCACGTCGGTGGTCGACCCGTCGCGGCCCGCCCGGCCGATCGCCTGGTAGTAGGCGACCGGGGAGGAGGGCGCACCGAGGTGGAGCACGAAGCCGAGGTCGGGCTTGTCGTAGCCCATCGACAGCGCCGTGGTGGCGACCACGGCGTCGTAGGCGTTGGCGTGGAGGGCACGCTCCACGGCCGCGCGGTCCTCGGCGTCCAGACGCGAGGTGTAGGCGACGACGTGGCAGCCCACCTGGGAGAGGAACGCAGCCGTGCGCTCGGCCTCCGTCACGGTGAGGGTGTAGATGATCCCGGACCGCCCGGCCGGGGCGCGCTGCTGCAGGTAGGCCGCGAGGAAGGCCAGGCGCTGGTCGTGGCGCTCGCGGTGGACCACGTGCAGCTGGAGGGTGTCGCGTGCCAGCGGCCCACGCAGCACGACGGTCGGCCGCTGCCCACCGCTGTCCACGGCACCGGATCCGAGCTGTTCGGCGACGTCGGTGACCACCCGGTCGGTGGCGGTGGCGGTACAGGCCAGCACCGGGACGGGATCGTCGCGGCTCGACGCCAGCTGGTGCAGGACCTCACCGATGCGGCGGTAGTCGGGCCGGAAATCGTGGCCGTGGTCGGAGATGCAGTGCGCCTCATCGATCACGAGCATGCCGATGGCGCCGACCAGCCGGTCCAGGATCTCACGGCGGAAGCGGGGGTGGTTGAGCCGCTCGGGGGAGATCAGCAGCAGATCCACCGCACCCCGGTGGACATCGGCCTCGATCGCGGTCCAGTCCTGCAGGTTGGTGGAGTTGATCGTGGCGGCCGCCAGGCCCATGCGACCGGCCGCCGCGAGTTGGTCACGCATCAGTGCCAGGAGCGGCGAGACGATCAGCGTCGGACCGGCACCCCGCTCGCGCAGCAGGCGGGTGGCGACGAAGTACACCGCCGACTTGCCCCACCCGGTGCGCTGGACGACCAGTGTCCGGGCCGCGTCGTCGACCAGGGCGACGATGGCGCTGGCCTGGTCGTCACGCAGGACGGCGCCGGGTCCGGCCAGTGCGCGCAGGTGCAGCGCCGCTGC
Organism: uncultured Actinomycetota bacterium; assembly: GCA_964465225.1. Lineage (GTDB taxonomy): Bacteria > Actinomycetota > Nitriliruptoria > Nitriliruptorales > Nitriliruptoraceae > T1Sed10-7. The sequence goes on along the minus strand of CAYXJD010000270.1, from coordinate 1,674 downwards.
CGTGATCGTGTCATCGGCGTGGGCGGTCCCCGGAGCCGGCGGCGATCCGCCGGTCACCCGCTCCCCCGAGCGGTGTGGCGGGGCGACCGGTACCAGAAGCCGTGGGGATGACGGTCGCGTCGGAAGCCGTGGGCGGTCGCCATCGCGGCGGCGGCCGCGAACCCGTGACCGACGTCACCCGGGACGTGGGCGTCCGCGCCGAAGGAGACCGCTTCGCCCCCGACCTCCCGCCACCACTCCACGACCCGGGCGGCCAACGGTACCCGGGTGTTGATCTCCAGGGCCCGACCGCTGGCGGCGAGCGGCACCAGCACCTCGCGGAACTCGGCCTCGAAGGGCCCCGGATCGAAACGGCCCCGCCACGACCGCACCGGGTAGTCGAGGTGGGCGAGGACCTGGACCTCGTCGGGGAGCTCGGTGACCATCACCGCGGCCTCGGCGAGGTAGCGCCGCAGGACGTCAGCGGGCGCGACGTCGTCGGGCGCCTCGGGCCCGACGAGGTGGTCCACCATCCACGGCTGTCCGTCCCGGCGGACCGAGTGCAACGATGCCAGCACCCGCTCGAAACGTCCCCCCGCGAGCAGCGTGCGCGTCTGCTCGGCGAACCAGTGCGGCTCGCCCACCTCGACGCCGGTGAGGATGGCCAGATCGGGGAAGCGCTGTCGGCAGTCAGCAACCGCAGCGAGGTAGTCGTCGACCGCCAGCGACGGCGGGGTCACCGCGCCATCGTCCCCGACGGCCACACCACGCGCGGCGATCTGCTCCCTGAGCGGCTCGGGTGCGATCCACCGGGTGACGTCGACGTGCTCGGTGAAGGCGATCGCCGGGAGGCCGAGCTCGGACGCACGGGCGCAGGAACCGAGCATGGAGCCCTGGGAGGCGTCCCACGACCACTCGCTGTGGCTGTGATCGTCGGCGGGCAGGGGTGGGGTCGGCATGTCCGCGACGCTACCGGTGCGTGCCGGCCCGCTCAGCCCGACCCGGGGTCGGCGATGGCAGCGAGGACCTCGGCATGGACGTCCAGGTCGCCCGCGGAGAACAGCACGAAACGCACCAGGCGGAGCGTCGAGCCGGCAGCGAGCACGTCGCTCGTGGTGGTGAGCGCCACCTCGGCGGCCGGTCGCAGGGGGTAGCCGAACGCGCCGGTGGACAGGGCGGGGAAACCGAGGCTCTGCAGCCCCTCGGCGGCTGCCAGTTCCAGGGCCCGGCGGTAGCAGTCGGCCAGCAACTCCGCGGCGGGCTCGTCCTGGCCGTACACCGGCCCGAGCGCGTGCAGCACCCGGCGGTTCGGCAGGCCGAAGGCGTCCGTGGCGACCACCTCACCCGGCGCGATGGGCGCCAGGGGCCGACAGGCCCGATCGAGCTCGGCACCCGCCGCTCGGTGGATCGCGCCCGCGACCCCACCACCGACCGTCAGCTGGGCGTTGGCGGCGTTGACGACCGCCTCCAGGTCGGGCTGCTCGGTGAGGTCGCCCTGGACCAGCTCCAGGTCGGTCCGGCCGAAGCGCGCGGTGGTGCGCATGCTGCCTCCGTGGTCGTCACTGCTCCAGGCGTCGTACCCCTGACATGGCATCGGCGATCGGCCGGAGGGTCTCGAGCCAGACCTCTTCCGCCGGCCGGCGGGCGCCGTCCGGATCGAGCAGGTCCCGGAACCGCGACAGCGGGGTGAACGTG
>CAYXJD010000269.1:0-3850 GCA_964465225.1 uncultured Actinomycetota bacterium | reverse complement strand
ATGGTCTCGACACCGCGACCCTTCAGTGCACCCTGCAGGCCCTTCCACATCTTCTCGACCACGCCGTCCTTGTGGGCGTTCAGCGCCGCGACCTCGATGCCGTGGTAGTCGACGGTGACGCCGAAGTCGGCGGCGTGCTGGGCGTGCTCGGCGACCTCTGCGGTCTGCAGGATGGCCTTGGTCGGGATGCAGCCCCAGTGCAGACAGGTCCCGCCGACCTTCTCGCGCTCGATCAGGATGACGTCCAGGCCGAGCTGTGCGGCCCGCAGCGCGACCGAGTAGCCACCGGTGCCGCCGCCGAGGACGACGACGTCGGCGTCGTGCTCATCGCCCTTCTCGACGGGCTGCCCCCGGGTCGCCTGCGTGCCCGTGGTCGGCGCTGCCCCGGTCTGGTCGTCGGTGGGTGCCGCCTCGGCCGCGGTGCCGCTCGGCGCCGGCTCGGTGGTGGCCTCCGGCTCGGTGGTGGCCTGCTGGTCGTCGCCGGTGTCGTCGCCGCCCTCGTCGGGACCGGTGTCGGCGGTGTCGCCCTCGCCGATCACGGCGATGACCGAGCCGACCGCGATGGTGTCGTCGACGCCGGCTTTGAGTTCCTGGACGGTGCCGGCCACGGGGGAGGGGATCTCCGTGTCGACCTTGTCGGTGGAGATCTCGACGATGGGCTGGTCGACCTCGACGGTGTCGCCGACGTCGACGAGCCAGGCGGTGATGATGCCTTCCTCGACGGACTCGCCCAGCTGGGGCAGCTCGACCTCGGCCACGATGTGCCTCCTGCCGCGCGCCGGTCGGGAGCGGCCGGGTGCGGGCGCTGCGGGATGGTTGACGGCGCCTGGTGGGCCGCACAGGTTCGACCGGGACGCTACCGGAAGGCCTCGCGGGTCGCAGTCGGGAACGGTCCTCACCGCTAGCGTCGCCATCACACCGATACCGCTCGGAGCGCGCGTGGACGATGACCTGCAGGCGACCGCGTTGACCGCTCACCACGAGGCCGCCGGTGCCAGGCTCGCGCCCTTCGCCGGTTGGTCGATGCCGCTGCGGTTCACGAGCACGCTCACCGAGCATGCTGCGGTCCGTACGGATGTCGGGGCCTTCGATGTCTCCCACCTCGGCACGGTGTGGATCGAGGGGCCCCAGGCCGCCGAGGTGGTGGGGGCGACCTTCACCAACGACCCGACCCGGCTGGAGGACGGCACCTCGCAGTACACGTTGTGCTGCGACGAGCAGGGCGGCATCGTCGACGATCTGATCGTCTACCGCCTGAGCGCACAGCGCTTCGTGGCCGTGCCGAACGCGGCGAACACCGCTGCGGTCACCGCAGCCCTGACCGCGGCGGCCGCGGACCGTGGGGTCCGCGTCGTCGACACCTCGACCGAGTGGGCGGTGCTGGCGGTGCAGGGGCCCCGTGCGCTCGCGGTGACCGACCAGGTCCTCGCCGGCATGGGGGCGGCGGGGAACCCGGCCGCGACCACGCAGGCGTTCGGCATCCGCCGCGTCGAGCTCACCGGCGGTGCGCTCCTGCTGTGCCGCACGGGGTACACCGGGGAACGCGGCGTGGAGTTGCTGCTCCCCGACAGCCTGGCGCTCGGGGTGTGGGAAGCGTTGTCGAGCGCCGGCGTGACGTCGTGCGGTCTGGCAGCTCGCGACACGCTGCGGTTGGAGATGGGCTACCCGCTGCACGGCAACGAGCTGTCCGCGTCCCGCGACCCCTACCAGGCGCGCCTGGGATGGGCGGTCCGGCTGGACCGGGACGGGTTCCGCGGTCGGCAGGCGCTGATCGCCGCCGAGGCAGCAGGCCCGAGACAGCGTCTGTGGGGCCTGGTGGCCGCGGGTCGACGCCCCGCCCGCGCCGAGCTGGAGGTGGTGCGGGTGGGGACCGACGAGGTGATCGGTACGACCACCTCGGGGTCCTTGTCTCCCACCTTGGGGCTACCGATCGCGCTGGCCTACCTGGACGCGGCGTTCGGGCCGGGCGATCGGGTCGAGCTGAACCTGCGTGGGCACCGCACCGACGCCGAGGTGGTGCGGCCTCCGTTCGTGGACCGCGACCCGAAGGCCTGAGCAGCATCCGCCGCGAGCAGGGGGCGACCCCCTCGTGAGGAGCCACGGTGTTCGAGCACCCGGAACGTCAACAGCAGCCCGTCGTGGTGGTCGCGTCCAGCGCGACCCAGGCCGACCTGCTCGTCGCCGCGCTCCAGGCCCACGGGATCCCGGCTGCTGCCACGGTCACGACCGTGCGGCTCGGTCACGAGTGGGTGGAAGGGCACGCCGTCAGCGTGGCCAGCGCCGACGAGCAGCTCGCGCTCGCCCTGCTCCGGGAGCTCGGCGCGCCACCGCCCCCCGACGACGACGGCCCGCCACCACCTCCCGACGACGACGGTCCGCCACGGCGATAGCGTCCGGCCACACGCGGCGGCTGGCCGGCATCGGTGCAGGAGGGACAGAAGGTGCACGTCCTCATCGCCCCGGACAGCTTCAAGGGCACGCTGACGGCGTCGGCGGCAGCGGCGTCGATCGCGGCGGGCTGGCGCCGCGCGCGTCCCGACGACGTCCTCGACCTGCTGCCGCTGGCCGACGGCGGGGACGGCCTGTGCGAGGCACTCGCCGCCGAGGACGACCGGTGGTTGGACCTGGAGGTGGTCGGCCCCCTCGGACGGCCGGTCCAGGCTCGCGTGCTGCTTCGCGGCGACGGCACCGCGGTGGTCGCTTCGGCCGCGGCGTGTGGGTTGGCGTTGGTGCCGGAGTCGGCGCGCGACCCGATGGCGACCACGACCTACGGCGTCGGTCAGCTGCTGCTGGCGGTCGTGGCGGCCGGGGCCCGGCACGTCCTGGTCGGCCTCGGTGGCAGCGCAACGGTCGATGCGGGACTCGGTGCGCTCACGGCGTTGGGGCTGCGTCTGGAGGTCGACGACGGCTCCGGACTGAAGATCGGCGGCGGTGAGATCCATCGCCTCGCCGCCATCCAGCGCTCCTGGCTCCCGGATCTGCGCGGGATCACCTTCGAGCTCCTCGCGGACGTCACCACACCGTTGTCCGAGGCGGCGGAGGTGTTCGGTCCCCAGAAGGGCGCCGACCCCGCCGACGTCGCACATCTCAGCGTCGCGCTGGACCACGTCGCCGACATCGTGGAACGCGACCTGACCGACGGGCGCCGCCTGCGCGACCTGCCGGGCACGGGGGCCGCCGGCGGGCTCGGCTACGGCTTGGCCGCCGCGCTGGAGGCGACCTTCACCGACGGCGCCGCCAGGGTCGCCGAACTCGTTGGCCTGGAGACGGCACTGGAGATCGCGGACCTGGTCGTCACCGGTGAGGGCCGGCTGGATGCGACCTCCCTGCAGGGTAAGGTCGTCGGCCACGTGCTCGAGCGGGCCACCGCGAAGGGCACGCCGGTCGTCGCTGTCGCCGGCCAGGTGGCTCCGGGAGCCGAGGCGCCGCTGGTCGACGCTGAGCCCGCAGCACCGGGTGGGCCGGGGGAGGATCCCCGCGCGCAGGTCGAGTCGGCTGCCCGTCGGCTCGCCGAGCGCACACGCGGCGGCTGACGAGCGTGACCGTGGTGTCGGCGGTGGTGCCAGCATCGGAGGGGCCCGGACGCTCGGCCGGCACCTCTGGCCGAGGTGATCGGCTCCTCCAGATCGACGTGGTGTGTGTCGCTACACTGCCGAGCTGTGACCAGTGGTGCCCGCCCAGACCGTGGCCGGCACCCACCGCCGAGCACCGAGGAGCCCGCCGAGCTCCTGGGGCTGGCGACGACGTTCAACTGCATCCGACCGATGCTGAACCAGCCGGCCGCGACGCTGACGGCCATCCACAAGTTCGCCACCGCGGCGACGCTGGCCGACTGGAACATCCAGGTGCC
>CAYXJD010000268.1:0-3854 GCA_964465225.1 uncultured Actinomycetota bacterium | reverse complement strand
GCCACGTCCGCGTCGACGTTGTTGTCGTTCTCGGTCAGGAACTGCTCCATGTTGCGCTGAGCGACGGTCGGGTCCCAGTTGTCGGTGTAGGACTCACCGACGTTCTCGATGTCGCCGGCCTCGATCGCTTCATCGAGGACCTCGGCTTGCCCGCTGCGGAGGAAGTCCGCGTTGGCGTCGGCCTGGTTGCCCTTGATGAACACGTAGTTGCCTTCAGGGACGCGCTCGTAGATCTCTCGCGCCTGCATGCGACCGACCTCGACGTTGTCGAAGGTGATGTAGAGCGCTTCTTCGGCCTCGATGAGCCGGTCGTAGGCGATCACCGGTATGCCCTGCTCGAGGGCGCTCTCGACCGCTGGAAGGATCGCCGTGCCGTCCTGGGCGAGGATGATCAGTGCGTCCGCGCCCTGCGTGATCAGGTTCTGGACGTCCTCGATCTGCTGCTCAGCTGACGAGCTCGCGTCGGTCGAGATGTAGGAGGCATTGAAGTCGTCGAGCGCCTCCCGGATCGCCGGCTCGTCCCAGGTCGGCAAACGCTCCTCCTGGAAGTTGTTCCACGACACCCCGATGACCGGACCCTCGTCCTCGGCCTCCTCGGCCCCATCATCACCGTCTGCCTCGTCGGCCGCCTCCTCCTCGGTCGCATCATCGGCGGCATCATCGTCGACGTCGCCATCATCGCCACCACACGCCGCGAGCAGCACTGCCAGCAGCGTGAGCCATGCCGTATACCGGATCCGTGACATCTTCTCTCCTCCTCGACGGTGGACCACAGGAGATACCTCTGCAGCCACCTGTCCGGACTTCAGCGACCTGCACAAGATTGCGATCGATCGAGCTCCCCGCCCTTCGCAGCTCCCTCACCTGTCACCGCGTGCTACCTGTCTCTCAAACGGAGATCTCCGAGCGCATTGGGACACTATCCCACGATTTGCGGTGTGATGCAATAAATTGTACGAGGGCGGTCGTTGGTCCGGTTTGCGGGGCCAGAAGGGGTGGTTCGAGCTGCGGATCTCGCTGCGTGGTGACTGTTCCGACAGCACCGAGGCTGACCGGGTCTCGACGGTCCCCTCCTTGCAGGCGGCGGGTATGGTGTGAGCACCGACAAAAGGGGAGCGGCCGTGTCGTGGGGGCGAGCCCTCGCGGGGGTGGGTATCGGAGTGGTCGTGTTCCTCTCGGCACTGGTTGCCGTTGGTGGGTGGCCGAGCAGCCCGGCATGCACCCCCGTTCAGGCGCGGCCGGCCTGGACCGTCGCCCGCGAGTGGAACGAGGTCACCCTCGATGCCATCCGTCGCGATCTGCCCGCTCCCACGGTGCATGCCCGCAACCTCTTCCACACCTCGGCGGCGATGTGGGACGCGTGGGCCGCGTACGAGCCTGGGGCCCGAGGCGTCTTCATCGATGAGGACCACGAGGCGGACGACGTTGCGGCCGCCCGGAACGAAGCGATCAGCTACGCCGCCTACCGGGTCCTCCAGCACCGCTACGCCGACTCGGTCGGTGCCTCCGACACCATCCCCCAGCTCGACCAGCTGCTCGAGGATCGGTGCCTCGAGCGATCGCAGACCACGACGTCGGGTGACAGCCCGGCTGCGCTGGGCAACCGGATCGCGGCCGAGATCATCTCCGCGGGGATGGCTGACGGGGCGAACGAGTCCAACGACTACGAGCCACTCGGCTACGAGCCGGTGAACCCTCCGTTGGAGGTGGCCGCCTCCGACATGCCGGACCTGATCGACCCCAATCGGTGGCAGCCGCTGCAGTTGGAGTTCATGGTCTCCCAGAACGGGATCCCCCTCGAGCAGGGGGTACAGGAGTTCATCGGACCGCACTGGGGTGCGGTCGAGGGCTTCGCGACGCCCGCACCAGGTCCTGACGCGCTGCCGTTGGATCCGGGTCCGCCGCCCCGCTTGGGCGATCCGGCCACCGATGCGGCCTTCAAGGACGCCGTCGTCGAGGTCATCCGGTACAGCAGCCGGCTCGATCCCGATCGGACCGAGCTGATCGACACCTCACCGGGGGCGGTGGGAGCCAATCCGCTGGGCACCAACGACGGGGAGGGGCACCCGGTGAACCCGGAGACGGGTGAGCCCTACGAACCCAACCTGGTCGACGAGGCTGACCATCTACGGGCGCTCGCCGTGTACTGGGCGGACGGACCGGCGTCCGAGACGCCGCCCGGTCACTGGAACGCGCTCGCCAACGAGGCCTCCGACCGGCTCGCGCCCGACCTGCGGATCGCAGGCAGCAGCCCGAGGATCGATCGCCTCGAATGGGACGTCAAGCTCTACCTCGCGCTCAACGGCGCCAACCACGACGCGGCGATCGCGGCCTGGGGAGCCAAGGGCCACTACGACTACGCCCGCCCGATCTCCATGATCCGCTACCTGGGTGGGCTCGGCCAGTCCAGCGATCCCGACGGTGTCGCCTACCACCCCGATGGCCTGCCCCTGGTCGACGATCTGATCGAGGTGGTGACCGAGGAGACGACGATGTCGGGGGCTCGCCACGACCACCTCGCCGGCCACGAAGGCGAGATCGCGGTCCGGTCCTGGCTCGCTCCTGATGATCCCGAGCGTCGAACCGGACGCGTCGACTGGATCCGCGCGGTCGCCTGGGACACCTACCAGCTGGACACCTTCGTCACCCCCTCCTTCTCGGGCTACGTGTCCGGTCACAGCACGTTCAGCCGAGCCTCCGCCGAGGTGCTGACGGCGTTCACCGGGAGCGAGTACCTCCCCGGAGGCCTCGGGATCCACCGGGTAGCGGCCCGCTCCTTCGAGGTCGAGCATGCCCCGGCGCAGGAGATCGAGCTGCAGTGGGCGACCTACGCCGACGCGGCGGATCAAGCCGGCATCTCACGGCTCTACGGTGGCATCCACGTCGAGGCCGACGACCTCGCCGGTCGGCGGATGGGGGCCGCGTCTGGGCGCGCCGCCTGGGCGCGGGCACAGCACCACTTCGGAGGGACCGCCGGTGGCCAGATCTGAGCAGGGTGGTGGGTCGGGAGACCGCGGGCCGGCGGTGCCCGTGCTGATGACCGCTGCCGTCACCGTGGTCGTGCTCACCGCCGCGACGTTGATCATGGGCGCGGTCGCCGACGGAACGCCGGTCGAGGCCGCGGCTGCGCCGAGGTTCGTCGAGATGACGGGCACCGCCGGGATCGACACCGTCTACGACGGCGACTTCGAGTTCTTCGTGGGCGGCGGGTTGGCGGTCCTCGACTGCGACGCTGACGGCCGTCCCGACCTCTACGTCGCCGGCGGTGAGAACCCTGCCGGGTTGTACCGCAACCGCGCCACGGCCAGCGGTGAGCTGGGTTTCGTGCAACTCGAGGATCCCGTCACCGACCTCGAGCAGGTGACCGGCGCGTACCCGCTGGACGTGGACGGCGACGCGGTCACCGACCTGATGGTGCTGCGCCTCGGGGAGAACGTGTTGCTGCGGGGTCTCGGGGACTGCCGGTTCGAGCGGGCGAACGAGGACCTCGGACTCGACGGTGGTGACGCCTGGACCGTTGGTTTCAGCGCGATGTGGGAGCCGTCCACCGAGCTGCCCACCCTGGCGTTCGGCAACTACCTCGACGCGACCGATCTCGAGCAGGACCGTGCCAGCTGTGATGACAATGTCCTGCTTCGCCCAGCAGCAGGTGAGGCGACCTACGCCGAGCCGCGTGCGCTGAGGCCGGGTCGCTGTGCCCTATCGCTGCTGTTCAGCGACTGGGACGCTTCGGGGCGGGTGGACCTGCGGGTCTCCAACGATCGCCACTACGACCCCGACGCCGCGGAGCAACTCTGGCGGGTCGAGGAAGGCCGGGCGCCGTAATCATGCCCCGGCCATACACGGACCTCATC
>CAYXJD010000267.1:0-3864 GCA_964465225.1 uncultured Actinomycetota bacterium | reverse complement strand
TCTACACGTACTGACACACTCTTTCCCTACACGACGCTCTTCCGATCTGGGCACGGGCACTCCGAGGAACCGCGTCCTGCTCGGTGACTGGCCAACGCCGATGCGAGGTCGTTTCCGTGGTGCCGTACCCTCTCGTCGCCCGATACGTCTCGGGTGTGGCGTGCGAGCGCGGACCTCGACCGGCCCCTCGCCCAGCGGACCCACGGAGCCGAACCATGTGCAGCAAAGCCACCTGCCGCGCCTGCGGCAAGACCACCTGGTCTGGCTGCGGCCAGCACGTCACCCAGGTGATGGCGCGAGTGCCGCGGGCGGAGCAGTGCACCTGCACCGACGAAGAACGCCGAGCCGCAGCTCCCTCGCGCGGCGGCTGGCTATCGGCGCTGCTCGGCCGCTGAGCCGGGATGACGCGTCGGCCGTAGGGCAGGTCTCTCAGACGGCGGCGAACCACCCCATCGCACCGCGGTCGGCCAGGCGGGTCTGGTGGGGGTGGAACATGTAGCGCCCGCGTTCGGGGAGGGTGAACTCCACGATCGCCCGCTCGCCCTGCGTGAGCGCGACGATGTCGGTGTGCTCGTCGGGGACCAACGACGTGCCCGAACGGAACACGGCGAAGGTCTGGGCGTGGAGGTGGAACGAGGCGATCGGATCGTGTTCCAGGAGGTTGACGACGTAGACGCGGACGAGCCTGCCCACCGGGACCCGGATCGGGTAGCGGTGGTAGGCACCGGCCACCCCGTTGAAGGTGACCAGTTCGTTGCGACCGTCGCCGTTGAGGTCCCAGCCACCGAGCACCAGCACCACCTCGTGGGCCGGGGGTCGACCACCGGGCGGGTCCACGATCATCGCGCCGTACAACCCCCGACCGATGTGCTCGGCGATGGGCGCCGTGTGGCAGTGGTAGGGGAAGAGTCCGTACGGCTCGGCGATCACGTCGTAGGTGAACTCACCGCCGGGCGGCACCGGCTCCCACCCGTCCATCGCGGGATCGTGTCGCCCGTGCAGGTGGACGTTGTGGGCGTGGTTGGTGTGGTTGGCCATCCGGATACGCAGTCGATCGCCCTGCGTGACGCGGAGGATGGGACCTGGTACCTGACCGTCGTAGGTCCAGGCATCGACGATCACCCCGTCGCCGACCTCCAGTTGCCGCTGGGTCACCGACAGGTCGTAGTCGTGGGTCCCGCCGCGCCCAGCAGCGGGTGGTGGCGCGAGCGTGACCGCGTCGAGGTTCGCCTGGGTGAGCGAGGTGGGGGCGGCCGCGGCATGGCCGTAGCCGCTCTGGCTGGTCCCGGCCGAACTCGACACCGGCACGCCCGATGCCTCTGCCGCGCCGTACTCGCCGTGCTCTGCGGCCATGCCCTCCGCCGCGGCGAGCGCCTGGCGGTGCGGCAGCAGTTCGTGGCCGATGAGGCCGCCGCCCACCGCGAACGCGCCCGCCACGCCGGCGCGGCGGAGCACGTCGCGGCGGGTCAGGGCCGGCTGCTGCTCGGCGGCGCGCTCCGACGGCTCGAGCCTCGACCCGTCGTCCCGGGGTTCCTCGTCCATCAGCCCGCGGCGCCCAGGCCGGCCGTCACTCCCAGCACGGCGAGCCAGGCCAGGAGTCCCCCGCCGACGTAGGTCGCCGCCAGCCAGCGCGGCAGCGACGATCCGCTCAGCAGGTACCCGGCCGCCCCGACGACCGGGACGACCAGCACGACCAGCGACCACCCGACGGCGGCCGAGCGGCCGACCTCCTGCGCGCCCACCCGTCGGGACAGGTCCCACAGGGCCACGGCGATCCACGCACCGAGGACCGCGAACGGCAGCACCGTCGCGTACAGCCCGACCATCACCTGCAGCGCACCCATCACGTGACCTCTCGTCGATCTGCGTCCAGCGGTGGACCGGATCCCACCGCAGCGCACGCAGCAGCCTGCACCACAGCGTCCGTCGTCCCGTTGAGCGCCGCGCTCACAGCAAACCTCCGATCACCGCGGCCGCCCCGAGGAGCACCGCTGCCACCAGCGCCGCACCGACCACGCTGAGCCAGCGCAGCCACCGTGGCAACGAGGAGCCGCCAGCCAGCAGGTAGGCCGGCGCACCGACGAACGGCACCACCAGGACGCCCGCGACCCAGGCGAGCTTCGGTCCCCCGCCGAGGTCCTCACGGCGCGCGAGGTCGAGTAGCGCGAGCGCCATCCAGGCGACCACCAACGCGAACGGCGCCAGCCACCCGAGCACGCCGTACAAGGTCGAGAAGCCTCCGAGGCCGAAGGGGACCCCGGCCAGCAGGAACACCGCGTCCTGGTCGACCGTCACGTCGTCCGGAGCCGGCGGCACCTCGACGTCATCGAGTTCCAAGCCGACGCCCGCGAAGACGTCCACGGCGGGAACCACCGGTGCCTCGGCACCGTCCGGCAGCAGCGGCTGGTCCGGTGGGTGCGGTGTGTCCCGGTGGTCGTTGATCGGTTGGAGCCCGAACTCGCTCTCGGCGACCAGGCCGACGAAGGACAGGGTCGCAGCGAGGTGCGACCGCGAGGGCAGGCGGAAGGCGCCGCGGTCGGGGTCGGCGGGCTCGGCGTGGGCGCCCGCGACCGCTGCCGGACCACATCCCGCCACGGACTCGAGCCCGGCGGGCACGGTCCGCTCGGGGTCGTTGCCGGAGAAGCAGTTCCCGGTCAGCGCCGGACCCGCCAACGCCAGGTCGGCGTAGCCGGACGCCTCGATCACGTTGTCGGTGACGACGTTGCCACCGCTCATCCAGAAGTTGCGGCTGAGGTTGGGCCCGACCGTCACCCCGGTGCGCTCGTGGTTCACGATCCGGTTGCGGGTGACCAGCGTGTCCATGCCACCGGTGAGCAGCACCCCGTTGCCGAAGGCGGACCACTGCAGGCCCAGCGCCGGCGCGTCGCGGCTGTCGTTGTCGTGGATCAGGTTGCCGGCGATCGTCACCCGACCGAAGGGCGGCAGCCGTTGGGAGTCGAGCGTGTTGGGCACGATGCCCGAGACGTTGTGCCGCCACACCGAGTCCACGATGAACACCTCCGAGGAGTTGGTCCCGGAGTAGCCCATCCCGTTGTGCTCGGCGATCACGTCGGTGAGGACCGCGTCACACGGATCGCACTGCCCGACGTAGAAGCCGGCGTCCTTCGAGCCGCTGGCGTAGCTGTGCTCGAACAGTCCGTCGGAGGAGTCGAAGGCGTAGATGCCGTAGATCGCGTTGTTGACCGCGGTGAGGTAGGAGCCGCGGAACCCCCGCACGGCGGTCCAGTAGATGCCGTTGCCCGTGGTGTTGCGGACGGTGAGGTTCTCGACCGCGACCCCGTCGGCCGCCACGGTGTTGATCCCGATCGGCCGCTCGTGCTCGCCGTCGATGATGACGGCGTTGCGGTCGGTACCGCGCACGGTCAGGTAGGGCGTGCCGATGTCGACCTGTTCCTTGTACACGTAACGACCGTCATCGGCGAGGTGCTCAGGGGTCTCCGGCGCCGGATCGATCAGCACGAGGTCACCCGGATCCGCCGCGTCGACGGCGTTCTGGATCGTCGGATGGTCCTGTGGGACGCGTCGGGTCGCTCCCGTCCAGTCCGTGACCGGCTCGGCGGGCGCGGCCTCCCCCGCCGCCTGGTAGGGCACGTCCCCGACGACCAGCGTCGCCGCCATGCCCGAGGAGCCGTCGTCCGGGGCGTGCAAGGAGCAGTAGAACCGGTAGACACCCGGCTCGTCGAACGTGATCACGACCTGTTCGCCCGGGTCCATCAGATCGGACCGGTCGCCACCGGCCGCCTCGCCGGTCGACCAGGCCCCGTCGACATCGATCGCGTTGTGCGGCACGACCCCGCGATTGCTGAACCGTATGGCCTCGCCCTCGCCGATGCGAGATCGGAA
>CAYXJD010000266.1:0-3870 GCA_964465225.1 uncultured Actinomycetota bacterium | reverse complement strand
CATCGAGGCGATAAAGGTCCAGGCGGATCCGCCGAAGCCGGCGTCGGTCGCCCCCGAGCCCGAGGCGGTCGAGCCCGTCGCGCGCGGCGAGATCGTCGCCGACCGCCTCGTGCGGATAACGTCCGACCCCAAGAGCCGGTGGTGGCTGGCTGTCTTCGAGGCCGACAACAACCTCCAGGAGCCGCCCATGCGCCTGCTGCCGTGCGGCATGCTGGCCAAGGCGATCCGTCTGGCGGGCGGGGCCCGCCCCGGGCGCACGCGGCTGTTCCGCGTCTCGGGCAAGGTCGCGCGGTATGAGGGGCGGCGCTATCTGCTGCTGCGGAAGGTCCTGCTCGAGCTCAATCTCGGACAATTCTGACGATGGCATTTCTCTGGCCGACATCGCTGGCGGGCCTGGCGGCCGCACACGCTCTGGGTGCGATCGACACGCCCGCGCTGCGCGAACGCGGACGCCGACACCGACGTGCGCGCGCCCGTCACCAGGACTTCGCCGCGGCGCTCGGCCGGATGTACGCCCGAAGCGGGGGTTGGGTCTCCTGGTTGAGCGATGAGACCGACGTGTGTCGTTGCGAGGAGGTCTCCTACGCCACCATCCGTCGGGCCATCCTCGAACTGGATGCCACCGACCTACGCTCGGTCAAGCTCACCACCCGCTGCGGGATGGGCAGATGCCAGGGCCGGATGTGCGGTGATGCCGTGGCCGGCATCCTCGCCCACCACCAGGAGGCCGCACCAGCCGATCTCGGTGCCCTCTCCACGCCGACCGTGCTGGTTCCGGTCCCGCTCCGACGGCTGGCCGCTCTGGCTGGCCAGGACGCTGGCGGCCCGGCTTGCGGCGGGGACGCCGATCGCACCGAGGCCGCCGGCCGTACCGAGGCCGCCGACCGCGCCGAGGCCGCCGACCGCGCCGAGGCCGCCGACCGCGCCGACGACGAGGAGCCACGCCATGCCAGCGAGCACTAGGACCACCACCCGCTCCGTCGACCCGCGGACCGGGGAGGCCTTCGGCCCGACCTACGAGGACGCCACCCCCGCTGAGGTGGCTGCCGCGGTCGATGCGGCGACCGCGGCCTTCGCCGTCACCCGCCGGGCCGCACCCGAGACGATCGCCGGGCTGCTGGCGGCCATCGCCGACGGGCTCGAGGCACTCGGCGACCGGCTCGTCGACACCGCCGTCGCCGAGACGGGGCTGGACGTGGCCCGTATCACCGGCGAACGCGGCCGCACCTGCGGGCAACTGCGGGCGTTCGCCGAGGTTGCCCGCACGGGCTCCCACCTCGACATCCGGATCGACCCCGCCGATCCCATGCAGACCCCGCCGCGTCCCGACCTGCGTCGGATGCAGATCCCGCTCGGGCCGGTGGCGGTGTGGGGGGCCAGCAACTTCCCGCTGGCGTTCAGCGTGCCGGGCGGCGACACCGCCTCGGCGCTGGCCGCCGGCTGCCCGGTCATCGCCAAGGCCCACCCCTCGCATCCCGCCACCTCTGAGCTGTGTGCGCAGGTCATCGTCGCGGCGGTCGCCGAGGCGGGGTTGCCCACGGGCACCTTCGCGCTGCTGCACGGTCGCGATCCGAGCGTGTCACGCGCGCTGGTCACGGCACCGGGCATCGCAGCGGTCGGCTTCACCGGGTCTGAGGCCGCGGGGCGCGCCCTGTACGACGTGGCCGCCGCCCGAGAGGAGCCCATCCCGGTGTTCGCCGAGATGGGCAGCCTCAACCCGCAGTTCGTGACCGAGGCGGCCATCGCCTCCGGGGTCGAGGAGCTGGCGACCGGGCTGCTGGGCTCGGTCACGCTCGGTGCCGGACAGTTCTGCACCAAGCCCGGCCTGGTGTTCCTCCCCGACAGCCCGTCGGGCCGTGACCTGGAGGCCGCGATGGCCGCTGCGGCCAGACGGATCGCGCCCGCACCGCTGCTCAGCCACGGCATCGGCTCCGGACTCCGCGACCGCCTGGCCGAGCTGTCAGGGCTGCCGGACGTCGACGTGGTCGTCGCCGACCAGGTCGAGGGGGCCGTCGCCGACCAGGTCGAGGGGGCCGTCGCCGGCCACGCGGGTGGCACCGGGAGCTGGGCGGGGCCGAGCCTGCTCGTCACCCACGCGGGTGCCTTCGCCGCGACCCCGCAGCTGCGTGAGGAGTGTTTCGGTCCGGCCGCGATCCTGGTGCGCGTCGCGTCGGTGGAGGCCATGACCACGATCGCGGCCGGGTTGCCCGGGTCGCTGACCGCGTCGGTGCACGCGGTCGAGGACGAGATCGACCGTATCGACGAGCTGGTCGCAACCCTGCAGCACCGGGTCGGCCGGGTGCTGTGGAACCAGTACCCGACCGGGGTCGCGGTCACGCCCGCGATGCACCACGCGGGCCCCTATCCGGCGAGCACCTTCGTCCAGCACACCTCGGTCGGGACCGCTGCCATCGCGCGGTTCGTGAGGCCCGTCGTCTACCAGAACGCGCCGCAGGCCCTGCTGCCGCAGCCGCTACGTGACGAGAACCCCTCCCGTCGCTGGCGTCTGGTCGACGGCCACCTCACCCGGGATGCGATCGATCGAGGCGAGGCGAGGTGAGGGGCGGTGCCTCAGGCGTCCACCGGCACCGTGTAGACCACGACGTTGTCGCTGTAGCTGCGGGCGTTGCGGTCGAACGCACCGTCGCAGGTGATCAGCACCAGCCGCGGGTCGCCGAACCGTGTGAAGATGTCCGCGATCGGCAGGTCGTCCTTGGGGTAGCTCGTCCGGGCGACGACGCGCCACTGGCTCGTGGTGCCGTCGGCGTGGTCCACGGAGACGACGTCGTCCACCTCCATGCGGCGCAGGTCCCAGAACGCGCCGCGGCCCTGCTCCCGGGAGTCGACGTGCCCGGAGATCACGGCGGTCCCGGAGGCCTCGCCCGGTGCCACGCCCAGCTCGTACCACCCGGCGGTCGAGACGTCGTGGGGGATCTCCATCCCTCCGTCGTCCTCGAGCCCGACGTCCACGAGCGGCGCGTCGACGCCGATGGACGGCAGGCTGATCCCGGTCGGCGCTGCGACGGGTTCCGGCGCCGCCTCCTCGGGAGCGGGTGTGTCGATCTCCTCGACCTCGGGTACGAGGAACCGGTCGGGCTCGTCGAGGTCGAGGACAGGAACGTCGGTGGCAGGATCCTCGGTCGAGACCGGGGCCGTGACCGCGTCGAGGTCGCCAACCGTCACCTCCGGCTGCGCCAGGCTCCACGCCACGGGCGCGCCGATGAGCAGCGCCAACCCGGCGAGCGCCGAGATGATCGAGAAGCGGTTCACAGCGTCACATCCTGATCGTGGTGACCATCGTGGTGTGGTGGGGGGACTTCGGGAACACTCGAGGTTCGGAGCGGCTTCCCTCCTGGCCGGGAGCGCCCCGCATCCAGTCTTCCACATGCTAGAGGGGCAGTCGGGCCCCGTCCGGAGCCTGTTGGGGCATGACATGGAGAAGGGGGCCCGAGGGCCCCCTTCGTCCGATGTTGCGGTGGTGTCAGCTACGGCGGCGCGCGGTGGCGACGGCCGGGGCAGCGACGCCCAGGGCGCCCAGCACCATCAGCGCGGCGACCCACATCGGCAGACCCGCGTCGAGCAGGCCACCAGTGCCGGAGTCGACGCTGTCCGGCTGCTCCATCTCTTCCTCGCCGTCCTCACCATCGGTCATGTCCTCGACGGTCACGTCGACGATCTCGACCACGAGCTGCAGCGACTCGTCGTCGGGGGTCCCGACGGCGAAGGCGAGCACACGCTGCCCCTCAGGGATGGTCACGTCGCCGGCCTCCAGGGCCAGGTCCGTGCTTCCCGCAGCGGCGACGCCGACCCCAGTGAGCTCGGTGCCCGCGGGGGCGTCGATCTGCGCGGCGTTGCCGTTGGTGAGGTCGT
>CAYXJD010000265.1:0-3892 GCA_964465225.1 uncultured Actinomycetota bacterium | reverse complement strand
TCGAACAGCAGCAGGGCGGGCAGCACGATCAGCAGGATCCAGGTGCCGGTCCACAAGCCCCGCAGCACCGCGATCGACACCGCCGCCGGTGACAGTCCGAAGACCAGCATGCCCAGCGCGCCGGACACCGCTGCGGTCAGCCACGCGCTCGGGGTCAGCGGGCGGGCGCGCAGTACCAGCACCGCGAGCAGCACGATCGGGGTGGCTGCCACCGCCACGGCCCACCACGGCCACACAGGTACTCCTCGCCGCCCGCACGCCACGCGGGCCGGCTCGTGAGGCTAGCGCTCACCTCGGCACCGCTACGCTCGCGGCCGCCGGCCCGACGTCCCTGGCGGAGGGGCCGAGGGGCCGCTCGGACGAGGAGCAGGGACATGGCAGCGCTGGTGACGCTCGAGGTGGACGCTGAGGCCCGCGTCGGGCTCGTGCGGATCGACCGACCGCCGATGAACGCCCTGTCCAGCCAGGTCTGGCAGGAGCTCCACCTCGCCGTCACCGAGGCCATCGAGGACGACGACGTGCGGGCGTTGGTCGTGTGGGGTGGCCCGAAGGTGTTCGCCGCCGGCGCCGACATCAGCGAGTTCCCCGATCTCGGCCCCGCCGAGGCCCGCCGGTACGGGGCGCTGCTGCAGGGCGCCCTCGACCACCTCGCCCGAGCGCCGATGCCGACCATCGCCGCCATCCACGGCTACGCGCTCGGCGGTGGGTGCGAGCTGGCGCTGGCCTGCGACCTGCGCGTCGCGGCGGACAACGCCAAGCTCGGACTCCCCGAGGTCCTGCTCGGCCTGCTGCCCGGTGCGGGCGGCACCCAGCGCCTGCCCCGGCTGATCGGGCTGTCGCGGGCCAAGGAGCTGATCTTCTCCGGCCGCATGGTCGACATGGTCGAAGCCGAGCGCATCGGCCTGGTCGACCGTGTCGCGCCGGCGGACGACCTCATCGACGTCGCCCGCGACCTCGCCGCCCGGTTCGCGGCCGGCCCGGCCTCGCTCGCGCTGGCCAAGCGGGCGATCGAGGACGGCACCGAGCAGCCGCTGGACCAGGGGCTCAGGCTGGAGTCCGAGCTGTTCGCCGCGGCCTTCGCCACCGAGGACGCGGCCACCGGTATCGCGAGCTTCCTCGAACACGGCCCCGGTCAGGCCACCTTCAGCGGCCGTTAGGAGCACGCGTGAGCGCCGAACCCCTCACCGAACCCCTCGCCGAACGCCTCGCCGAACCCGCCGCCACCGAGGTGGCGCGTGACGAGCCGTCGCCGGTCGTCGTCGAGGTGCCGCCGCCCGATGTCTGGAACCTCGGCATCAAGGAGCAGCAACGCCTCTACCACGACTGGGAGTCGACGACCTACGACGAGAAGTTCTCGATCTCCTACGACCAGCGCTGCATCGACTACGCCCGGGACCGCTTCCGCAAGGTGATCCCGGAGGGCGCCGGCTTCGGTCAGGTCCTCGAGGTGGGTGCCGGCACCGGGTTCTTCCTGATCAACCTGGCGTTGGCCGGCTGCATCGACGGCGCCGAGCTCCATGCCACCGACCTCTCCGAGGGGATGCTCGAGGTGTGCCGCCGCAACGGCGCCGAGCATGGGGTGGAGATCGCGACCCGGGACGGGGACGCGGAGGCACTGCCCTACGACGATGCCAGCTTCGACCTGGTGATCGGGCACGCCTTCATCCACCACCTGCCCGTACCCGGAGCCGCGATCGCCGAGATGGCGCGGGTGCTCAAGCCCGGCGGGACGCTGGTGCTCGCCGGGGAGCCGACCGAGCTCGGCGACCGGGTCTCCTGGCTCGTCAAGGACGCGACCTGGAAGACCTTCCGCGCGGTCACGTCGTTGCCGGGGCTGACCGGCCTGCGCAAGCCCTCGATCACCGACGCCGGTGGGACGGCGACCGACGAGCTGGTGGCCCGCCTCGAACACGTCGTCGACCTGCACACCTTCCGGCCCAAGGACGTGGAGAAGATGGCTCGCCTGGCCGGGCTCACCGAGGTGGAGGTCGTCACCGAGGAGCTGACCGCGAACTGGGTCGGCTGGGCGGTGCGCACGATCGAGGGGGCGGTGCGTCCGGGGCTGCTCGGTCGGCGGTGGGCCTTCGGTGCCTTCTACGCCTACCTCGCCCTGCACCGCTTCGACGACGAGGTGCTGGCCCGTCTCGTGCCCCGCGAGCTGTTCTACAACCTGATCCTGCACGCCCGCAAGCCCTACCCGCGGTGACCGCTCCAGGCGCTGCCGAGCCGTCCGGGCGGGAGCACCGCGCGCCGGAGTCCGGCGCATCGGACCCCGGGCCCGGGTCGCCGACCCACGACCCCGGCGCATCGGACCCCGGCGCATCGGACCCCGGCGCATCGGACCCCGGCGCATCGGACCCCGGGCCCGGGTCGCCGACCCACGACCCCGGCGCGGCCTTCGACCTCGACGACGCCGCCCGGGTCGCCCACGCCGCCCACGTCGATGCCGCCGTGCGCGCGGAGCTCGGGCGTGAGGGCACTGCCCGAGCCTCGCAGCTCGGCGACGATCTGCTGGCCGAGGCCGGCGTGCCCGCCCACCTGCGTCGCCCGCCGTTGCGCACCCGCTACCCACGCTGGGGTTGGCGGGAGGCCGTGCGGGTCGCGGTGACCCGGCGCATGACCACGCCGCAGTACCTGGTCCTGTACCGCCGCGCCGCCTGGCACCGTGCCCGCGCCGCCCTCACCGGCAACCGTGTCGAGTTCCAGGGGATGCTGTTCACGGGCAAGCGGGTCGAGCTGCGCGCACGTCCCGGCCACGGCCGGTTGGTCATGGGCCCGTGGTGCTGGATCGGCAACGACAACAAGCTCCGCTCCCACGAGGGGCAGCTGACCCTCGGTGCCAAGGTCGTCATGGGTCGCGACAACGTCGTCAACAGCTACCTCGACGTCGAGGTGGGCGACGCCGCGATCCTGGCGGACTGGATCTACGTCTGCGACTTCGATCACCGCATCGCCCGCCTCGACCTGCCAATCAAGGACCAGGGGATCGTCACCTCGCCCACCCGGATCGGCGGCGACGTGTGGATCGGGGAGAAGGCCAGCGTGCTCAGGGGCGTGGACGTCGGCCAGGGTGCGGTGATCGCCAGCCACTGCCTGGTCAACCACGACCTGCCGCCGTTCTCCATCGCGGTCGGTGTCCCCGCACGGGTGGTCAGGTCCCGGCTGCCGGCCGGGATGGATCCGGAGGAGGCTGCCGCGCTGGTGCGTGACGGTCGCCCGATCCCCGGGGATCCCCTCGACACCTGATGTGCCACTTGCTGGCCCACCTGAGGCGCTCCGTGCGGCACCACGTGAGGAACCAGCGGGGCAGCACCTGAGGCACTCCGGCCCCGATCTCCGCGCGCCGGGTGGCCACCTCCCGTAGGGACCTCCGGCTCTGCGCAGCCCCTCCGGTTCTGCGCAGGATCGAGACGCCCGGGCAGCCTCGCCGGTCTCGATCCCGTGCCCCTTCCGGCCGCACTCCGGACGAGCAGCGACAGCCCCGCGAGCGGACCGAACGTCGGCTCGTGTCTGCCCTGGCGTCCATCGGGAGTGTGGGAGGACGCAGATGATGCATGGGCTCGACACCGAGACCCTGGACATGACGCTCGCGGCGATCAGCGACTTCGCCGGCAGGGAGCTCGACGACGAGCGCCTCATCGAGCTCGACGAGGCCGACGAGTACCCGGCCGAGCTGATCCGCCGGATGTGCAGCGACGAGCTCGGGATCCAGCTGCTGTTCATCGCCGAGGAGCACGGCGGGATGGGCGGCAGTGCCTACGACGTCTACCGGGTGTGCGAGCGGATGGCCCGCATCGATCTCGGGGTCGCGACGTCGGTGCTGGCGACCTTCCTCGGCAGTGACCCGATCCTGATGGGCGGCACCGACGAGCAGCAGCACCGCTGGATGAGC
>CAYXJD010000264.1:0-3946 GCA_964465225.1 uncultured Actinomycetota bacterium | reverse complement strand
GTGGTCGACGGTGAGGAGGTCCCCGTCACCGCCTGGGGCTCGCGCCGCGCGAGACAGCTGTGCAAGCGGCTGGTCGCCGCCCGCGGCTGGCCGGTCACCAGAGATGAGCTGTTCGAACAGCTGTGGCCCGACGAGACCGACCGTCGGCGGCTCGGAGCGCGACTCTCCGTCCAGCTGTCGGCGGTGCGCCGCGTGCTCCACGGCGGGGTGGTCGCCGACCGTGAGAGCGTACGGCTCGACCTGCGTGAGATCGACACCGATCTCGAGGCGTTCTTCCGCGCGGCCGACGACGCCGCCGTCGTCGCGGCCTACCCGGGACCCTTCCTCCCCGAGGACGTCTACGAGGCATGGACGAGGGGGTCCCGCGCCGAAGCCCAGGCCCGTTTCGTGGTAGCTGCCCGGCGGGAGGCACAGCGGCTGCTCGACGCCGGCGACCTCGGTGCCGCGGTGCAGTTCGGCCTGCGTTTGCGGGAGGTCGACAACTTCGACGAGGACGGGCACCGCCTGCTGCTCACCGCGCTGAGCCGGCTCGGGGCCGTGACCGAAGCCGAGCGGGCACACGAGGTGTTCGTCGCGACGATGGCGGAACTCGGGCTCCCGGCCCCGGAGCTGGAGTCCTTCGGGTAGCCGGGTGATCCCGGTTCCGAAGGTTGTCTGAAGGGTGGGCGCCAAGCTGCGCCCATGCACACCGACACCTTCGACGCCCGAGCTCCAGAGGTCATCGCACCCGGCTCGGGCCACCACCTCCACTTCCTCAACCACCTCGCGACCATCAAGGTCCGCGGCGGTGCCACGGGAGCGCTCAGCGTCGTGGAGTTCGCCGCCCAGCGCGGTCTCGGTCCTCCGCTGCACCAACACCACGACGAGGACGAGCTGTTCGTGGTACTGGAGGGGGAGGTTGCGTTCCACTGCGGCGACGACCGGCTCATGGCGAGCGAGAGCGGGATCGCCTTCCTGCCCCACGGCATCCCGCACACCTTCCAGGTGCACTCACCGTCCGCGCGGTTCGTCTGCGTCACCGGATCACGTGTCAACGCACCCCGCTTCGACCGGATGGTGACAGCACTGGGCGTGCCGACAGCGCAGGCGAGCCTGCCTGAGCCCGGCCCCATCGACCCGGCCCATGTGGCCGAGGTCTGTCTGGAACACGGCGTCCAGATCCTGGGCCCGCCACCGGCGCCACTGGACTGACAGCCATCCGCCACCGCTCCAGGCACGGCGGCGGACCGCTCCCCCACGAGCTACGGCCTACCGCCCGATCCCCGTCGAGCCACCAGCGGTGACACCGGGACGTCGTCAGCCGAGGCGGCCCTTCGGCCCATCCAGGACCACCTCGACGGGGGGGCCACCGGCCGCGCGCTCGGCTGACCGCAGGAACCGTGCGCGCGACCGCCCCGACAGGCCATCGGTGGAGAGGGTGATCTCGGCGCCGGCCAGCACCTGTGGCGCGAAGACCTGCTCACCGATCTGTACCCGCACCTGTGCGTCCGGGAGGCAACGCACCGTGTCGGCCACGCGGTCGACGTCCGTGACACGCACGCCGGACATCCGCACGTACCGGACGTTGAGCGTCCGCTGTCCGGTCGCGCTCCAGACCCGGACCCTGTGATGCTTCGGTGGTTGGTTCGCCCTGAACACCGCACCACTCCTTCGCCGACGACGGCAGCAGGGTAGGCGGGCCTGTGCCCCACCAACGCACCCGAGCCCCGGGGATCCTGCGCGGCTCGTTCAGTCTGGCCTAGCGCTCGGTGGCAACCCCTGCGACAGACGCTCACAGGTACGCACCAGATCCTGGGCGACGGTGACCACCGAACGGGGCGAGATCGGGTGCTCCGCACGACGGCGCCACCGCGCCACCTCGGAGAGGATCGCTGCGTGGAGCTGAGCGGGGTCGGCGTCGGCAGGCAGATCCAGGCGCTCGGCGGCGCTCCTGCCGCTGCCGCCGAGCAATCGCAACGCCGCCGCCCGGTCGGCCTCGGCGAGCGGGATGGCGCCGGCGGCGATGCGTCGGCGCAAGGTGGCATCCGGGTCCTCGATCGGCCGTGCGACCGAGGCGAGATCAGGCGGGCCGACGGCGGTGGTCGACTCCATCTGCTCGATCGGCCGCAGCTGAGAGGGTCGTGGACCGGCGGCCGAACCCTCTGCCGCCCCCGCGTCCCCTGGTCGCACCAGCGGATCCGTTCGGGGCACGGCTGTCCCACCGACGCCCTCGGTGATGGCGGCGACGCGGGGGCCGAGCGTCGCACGGAGCCCCGAAGCCGTCAGCCAGCCCCATCCGAGGACACCGGTGGCGGCTGAGGCGAGCGCGCTCGCGAACCCATCCGCCGTGGCGTAACGGTCGGCCGGCGCTGTGGCCAACGAGCGCATGACCACCTCGGCGAGGGCCGGTGGCACCTCCGGCCTCGCGCGACGCAGGTCCTCGGGCGGTTCGTGCACCCGCTGGTACAGGGTTGCGATGGGGCTGGCCGCCGGAGGGAAGGGCAGGCGCCCCGATAACAGCCGGTACAGCGTGGAGCCGAGGGCGTAGACATCAGTGGCCGGCGTGGCCTCCTCCCCTCGTGCCTGCTCCGGTGCCATGTAGGACGGCGTCCCGAGCACCTGGCCCGCGACGGTGGCCATCGTCCGACCGCCGGTGAGCACCTTCGCGATCCCGAAGTCCGCCACCTTCAGCAGGGCACCGTCCTCGGCGAACAGGAGGTTCTCCGGCTTGATGTCGCGGTGCAGTACGCCTCGTTCGTGCGCATGGTCCAGGGCGGCTGCGGTGACCAGAGCCACGGCGCACGCGCCTGCCATGTCGATCCCCGGATCGGTGAACTGGTCCCAGACGGTCCCGCCCGGCAGTTGCTCCATCACGAGCAGGCACAGTTCGTCACGTTCCACGTAGTCGTACACCGGCACGATGTGGGGGTGGTCCAGTGAGCTGAGCAATCGCGCCTCGCCGACGAAGCGGGACCGCACCTCCGGGTCGTGCGCGAAGGCTGCCGGCAGCCGCTTGATCGCCACCTCACGCCGGAGATGTCGGTGCCGGCCGGCCAGCACGATGCCCCAGGCGCCGCGACCGAGCTCGCCGCCGATCTCGTACTCGGTCAGCGCGGCAGCGACGGAGGCGTGCTCTTCACTCACGCGTCAACGGGCAGTGGGACACAGTGATGGTTGGCGGGTTCGATGACCGCATGCTCGCCGTCGGCCGCGGTCACGCACACGGTGTCGGCGCCGGCGGGGCGGTTCGCGAGCTGGAGTTCTCCACCTGGCACGAAGGGCTGGGCATCGGTGAGTTCCCAGGGGGATCGGTCCGCCGCGTTCGTCCCGACCTGCGCTGCGTCGTAGATACCCCAGTAGAAGTGGGCGTGCGTCGCCGAGGTATCGGGTACGAACCCGTCCGCCGTCCAGGTGATCAGCAACTCGCCACCATCGAGGGTGACGTCATCGATGGTGATACACGACCCGCCGTCGCACGCGGCAGGAGGAACCGTCGGGGCAACCGGCTCCTCGGGGACTGCGGGCTCCTCCGCCTCCTCGGGCTCCTCAGAGGGCTCCTCCGACTCCCCGCCAACGCCATCAGCGGAGTCCTCCTCCACCGCGTCGGCGACCGGGTCCGCTCCCTCGGCCGGCTCCTCTTCCGCCTCGTCCGTCGGGTCGTCGACGGGATCGACCGCGAACCCGGGCTCGTCCGTCCCGCTGCCAGAGAGGTTCGCCACAGCCAGCCCCCCGATGACCAATAGGACGACCAACCCGGCCGCGATCCAGCGACCCCGACCTCTTGGGGCCGGTCGGGATCGATCCTCGCCGCCGATCGGGGCGAGCGCCGGCTCGGTCGGTGCGTCACGGACGTCATCCCAGGGTCCCGCTGCCGAGCTCGGGGAGAGCACACCGGTCGCCTCACCGGCGACCGGCGTGCGATCCGTGTCCACCACCATCGTGTGGTCGGGATCGGCCGAGGAGGACC
>CAYXJD010000263.1:0-3967 GCA_964465225.1 uncultured Actinomycetota bacterium | reverse complement strand
CGTAGACCGTCTTGTTCTCCAGCAGCTTGAAGTCCTGGAAGACGTAGCCGATCTCACGCCGCAGCACGGGCACCTTCCAGGAGCGCAGCGTCGCCAGGTTCTTGCCGGCTACCCAGATCTCCCCGTCATCAGGGAGCTGCTCACGGGTCAACAGCTTCATGAACGTGGACTTGCCCGACCCCGATGGCCCGACGACGAAGACGAACTCGCCCTTGTTGACCTCGACGGACACGTCCTCGAGCGCGATGACCTGGTCGTCGGCACCGCGCTTGTAGGTCTTCGTGACGTTCTGCAGCTTGATCACGTGATCCACCATAGGGGTTCGTGGCGCCGCAGCTGGGCCGCGGAACGCTCGTCGGTGCCCGTCGACAGCCGCCACGGATGGCGCCGAGTTGGTGTCGAGGTGGTGCCGAGAGGATGCTTGCGGTACCGAGGTGGTGAGCGCGTCGGGAACCGACCCCCGTCCCAACGACGACCCCCACCGCACGCGAAGCGTACAACCTCGACGAGAGGTTCCCGTGTCGCCGGGACCAGGGTCGGGCCGGGGAGGAGGGTGAAGCGCGGACCCGGCTCGCTCAGGTCTCGCGCGCGCTGGCCTCACGGACACGGCGACGCAGCTCCGCCTCCATGAACGGGTCCAGGTCGCCGTCCAGCACGTCGGCCACGTTGCCGGTCTCGTGCTCCGAGCGCAGATCCTTGGCCATCTGGTACGGCGCCAGCACGTAGCTGCGGATCTGGGACCCGAACCCGACGTTCTGGACCCCGCCACGCAGCTCGTCGAGCTCCTCGGACCGCTTCTGCCGCTCCAGCTCGGCCAGCTTGGCCTTGAGCACGCGCAGGGCGGCGGCCTTGTTCTGGTGCTGCGACTTCTCGTTCTGGCAGCTGGCCACCATGCCGGTGGGCAGGTGGGTGAGGCGCACGGCCGAGTCGGTGGTGTTGACGCTCTGTCCACCGGGACCCGAGGAGCGGTAGACGTCCACCCGCAGCTCCTCCTCGGGGATGTCCACCTCGTCCTCGACCTCGGGCAGGACCGGGACCACGTCGACCAGGGCGAAGGAGGTCTGGCGCCGCGCCTGGGAGTCGAAGGGGCTGATCCGTACCAGCCGGTGCACACCATGCTCCACGGTCAGCCACCCGTAGGCATCGGGGCCGCGCACCTCGAAGGAGGTGGACTTCAGCCCCGCTTCCTCACCGTAGGACCGATCGTAGACCTCGGTGTCGAAGCCCCGGCTCTCGGCCCACCGCAGGTACATCTTCTGCAGCATCAGCGCCCAGTCCATGGCGTCGACACCGCCCTCCCCGGCGTGGATCGAGACGATCGCGTCCTCGTGGTCGTACTCGCCACCGAGCATGGTGGCGACCTCCAGCCGGTCGAGTTCCGCCCGCACCTCCTGGAGTCCGGCGACCACCTCGCTGGCCGAGGAGTCGTCGTCCTCCTCCTGGGCGAGTTCGTCGAGGACCTCGAGGTCGTCGAGCCGGGCGACCAGGGCATCGAAGCGCTGCAGCTCCGCCTCGATCCGCGAGAGCTGGGTGGTGACCTGGCGCGCTCGGTCGGGATCGTCCCACAGGTCCGGGGCCGCCGCTCGCTCCTGCAGTTCGCCCTGCCGGTCACGTTTGACCGCGATGTCCAGGTCGGATTCGAGCTGCAGCACCCGCTGGCGTGCAGCTGCCAGCTCATCGGCATGGCTGATCGCCATCGGAGCGCTCCTCGGATCGGACGTGGACGCGGTGGCCAGGGCGGGCCGGCGTGAGGCCGGGATGCTACCGACGATGACGGACACCGGGCCGTGCATCCAACGCACCGGCGTCGACCACTGGCGACCTCGGCCCCGGTCGAAGGGGCGAGCGATCCCACCCGCCCGGAGCATCGGCGGCCGACACTGACCACCGCAGCACGCCCGGCGGGCCCCGATCCCGGAGCAGCGCATGGAGTTGATGATCGTGGCCATCCTGGCCCTCGCCACCATCGTGACCGGCGTGGCCGTGACCGACCCCGACCGCCAGACGTGGCACCCTGGCCCCTGCGACC
Source organism: uncultured Actinomycetota bacterium (assembly GCA_964465225.1). Taxonomy (GTDB): domain Bacteria; phylum Actinomycetota; class Nitriliruptoria; order Nitriliruptorales; family Nitriliruptoraceae; genus T1Sed10-7. Next base: position 1,938 of record CAYXJD010000263.1, on the reverse strand, counting down.
GGGAGGGGAAGCAGTGGTCGAGTCCACAGGGCGATCGGCCGGCTCGGCGTCGCCGAGGGCAGGCGTCGAGGTAGCCGGTGACGCAGCCGGTGACGAGCCGACCCGGCGACGGATCGAGGACCGCCGGGAGCGCACGCTGGTGATCGGCGCCGGGAGCTCGGGACTGGCGGCCGCCAAGAACCTGCGTGAGCGCGGGATCGTGGTGGACGTGGTCGAACGTGAGGAGCGCATCGGCGGCAACTGGAACATCGAGGGGTCCGCCAGCCGGGTCTACGAGTCGACCCACATGATCTCCTCCAAGCCGTTCACGCAGTTCCCCGACTTCCCCATGCCCGACGACGCGCCCGACTACCTGCACCACACCGAGGTGCTGGCCTACCTGGAGCGCTACGCGGCGCACTTCGGCCTCACGGAGGTTGTGGAGCTCGCCACGACGGTCGAGCGTGTCATCCCGTTGCCGCGCGGCTTCGACGTGACCGTCACGGCCGCCGACGGGACCCGCTCGCACCGACGTTACGGCCGCCTGGTCGTGGCCAACGGCCACAACTGGTTCCCGAAGTGGCCGGCGTACCCGGGCCAGGACGACTTCACCGGCCAGCTGCTGCACTCGGCCGACTACCGCTCGGGCGATCAGCTCGCCGGCAAGCGGGTCGTGGTCGTCGGGGCCGGCAACACCGGCTGCGACATCGTGGTCGAGGCCGCCCAACGGGCCCGCGCCGCCTACCACTCGACCCGCCGGGCCTACTGGTACGCCCCGAAGTACGCCCTGGGGCGGCCCACCGATCAGATCAGCGATGCGATCTTCGCGCTGCGCCTACCCCTGCGTCTGACCCAGGCGCTCTTCCAGGCGACCGCCCGACTGGTCGTCGGCCGCTACGAGCGGTTCGGGTTGCCGACGCCGGATCACCGCTTCCTCGAGACCCACCCGATCGTCAACCAGCAGCTGCTCTACCACGTCGGGCACGGGGCGATCACCCCGACACCGGACATCGACCACTTCGACGGTGACGAGGTGGTGTTCACCGACGGCTCCCGGGTCACCGCCGACCTCGTGCTGTTCGCCACGGGCTACCTGATCCGCTTCCCGTTCCTCCCCGACGGTCTCGTGCCCGGTGGTGAGCGACCACGGCTGTACCGCAACGTCATCCACCCGGAGCGCGACGATCTGTTCGTGGTCGGACTGATCCAGCCGGACTCGGGGCAGTTCTGCCTGGTGCACTGGCAATCGGTGCTCGTGGCCGCCTTCGTCGAGCTCCGGCAGTGTGACCCGGCCGGCGCCGCCAGCTACCTCGCCGCGGCGAGCGACCACCTCGACGAGCGGTCCCAGGGCGGCATCGAACTGATCGATTCGACCCGCCACCACGTCGAGGTGGAGCACGCCGACTACGTGCGCACGCTGGAGCGCGAGATCAGGGCGGTGGAGGCCCGCACCGCCGCCGCCCCCGTGGCCGACCACACCAGCGCCAGGGCGGTGCCCGCATGAGCCCCCGGACACGGCCCGTCACCCAGGTCCCACGTGAACGGGTGCAGCGCACCCTCGACTGGACCTTCCCACCCAGCCCGGTGCGACGGGAGCTCATCGAGGTTCTGCCGGAACACCCCGTGGCAGGACGCCCTCCGCTGCTGTTCGTGCACGCCGCCTGGCACGGGGCCTGGTGCTGGCAGGAGCACTGGCTGCCGGCGGCCGCTGCGGCGGGCTGGCACGCCGTCGCCGTCAGCCTGCGTGGGCACGGCGCCAGTGAGCGGCCTGCCCACTTCGACCTCGCCACCTTGCGCCACTACGAGCACGACGTGCTGCAGGCGATCACGACCCTGCCGGCACCGCCGGTGCTGGTCGGTCACTCGATGGGCGGGGTCATCGTCCAGCGGGTCCTGGAGCGCTACCGCGCGGCACCGGCCGGGGTGCTCCTGGCCTCGCTGCCGCCGGACCACGGCCTC
>CAYXJD010000262.1:0-4004 GCA_964465225.1 uncultured Actinomycetota bacterium | reverse complement strand
GAGGATCCGCCGGCGGCTCGGTGGTCGCCTACTGCACCGACATCACGCGGGTCGATCCGATCAAGCACGGCCTGATCTTCGAGCGGTTCCTGAACCCGGCTCGCCTCCAGATGCCGGACATCGACATCGACTTCGACGACCGGCGCCGCGGTGAGATGATCCGTTACGCCGCTAGCCGCTACGGCGACGACCACGTGGCTCAGATCGTCACCTTCGGCACCATCAAGGCCAAGTCGGCGATCCGCGACGCCGCCCGCGTCCTCGACCACCCGTTCAAGGTCGGTGACGACCTCGCCAAGATGATGCCGCCGCCGATGCAGGGCAAGGAGTCTCCGCTGTCGGAGGCCTACGAGAAGTCCTCGGAGCTACGGGCAGCACGCGAGGATCCCACCTACCGCGAGGTGCTGGAGACCGCGGAGAAGCTCGAAGGGTTGAAGCGCCAGCACGGCATCCACGCGGCCGCGGTCGTGATCGGCGCGAGGCCACTGCACGAGACCGTGCCGCTGCTCAGAACCGACAACGGCGAGATCGTCACGCAGTACGAGATGGGTGCGGCCGAGGACATCGGCCTGCTGAAGATGGACTTCCTGGGGCTGCGCAACCTCACCGTCCTCTCGGATGCCGAGCGGCACGTGGCCGCCAACCGTGGGATCACCATCGACCTCGACGATCCCGAGCTGCTCGGGGAGATGGACGACCCGGCCACCTTCGCGATGCTCGGTACCGGCTACACCCTGGGGGTGTTCCAGCTCGATTCGACCGGCATGCAGGCGCTGGTCCGTAAGCTCAAGCCGACGCGGTTCGAGGACATCTCCGCGCTCCTGGCCCTGTACCGACCAGGGCCGCTGGGCATGGACATGCACATCGCCTTCGCCGACCGCAAGAACGGGCTCGAGCAGGTCAGCTTCGACCACCCCGACCTCGAGCCGATCCTCGGCGAGACCCATGGGGTCATCGTCTACCAGGAACAGGTGATGCGCATCGCCACCGACCTGTCGGGCTTCTCGATGGCGGAGGCCGACGCGCTGCGCAAAGCGGTGGGCAAGAAGAAGCGCGACCTGATGGAGGCGCAGAAGGACCAGTTGATCTCCGGGGGCGTGGCCAACGGGTACGACGAAGCCTTCATGGGCAACCTGTGGGCCCTGATCGAGAAGTTCGCCGAGTACGGCTTCAACAAGGCGCACACCGTGGCCTACGGGGTCGTCAGCTACCAGACCGCCTGGTTGAAGACCCACTACCCGGTCGAGTACATGGCGGCGCTGCTCACGAGCGTCAAGAACCACAAGGACAACAAGCCGCTCTACCTCAACGAGTGCCGTCGGATGGGCATCCCGGTCCTGCCACCGGATGTGAACGAGTCCGGGAGCGACTTCACACCGCGAGGCGGTGAGATCCTGTTCGGGCTCTCGGCCGTGCGCGGCGTGGGGGAGGGGATCGTCGGCTCCATCGTGGAGGCCCGCACCTCGCAGGGCCGGTTCGAGGACTTCGTCGACTTCTGCGCCAAGGTCGACGGCAGCGTGCTGAACAAGAAGACGTTGGAGAGCCTCATCCTGGCAGGGGCGTTCGCGCGGATGGGCCACACGCGCAAGGGGCTCCTGGCGGTCTACGAGACCATCGTGGACGCGGCGCTGACCCGCAAGAAAGCGGAGGCTGCCGGGCAGTTCTCCCTCTTCGACGGCCTCGGCGACGGGCAGGAGGCGGGGGCCGATCTGGGGATCGAGGTCGCACCGGAGGTCCCGGATGCGGAGTACGACAAGGCGCAGCTGCTCCGTTTCGAGCGGGAGATGCTCGGGCTGTACGTGTCCGATCACCCGTTGTTCGGCACGGAGAAGGTGATCGAGCAGCACGCCGACGCCACCTGCGCCAGCCTGCGGGAACGTGATGACGGAGCCTCGGTGGTGGTCGGCGGGGTCCTCACCGGTCTGACCAAGAAGTTCACCCGCAAGGGCGATACCTACCTCGTGGCCACCGTGGAGGATCTCACCGGACAGGTCGAGGTCGTCTTCTGGCCCAACACCTACCGTGCCGCGCACGAGGTCCTGAGCGAGGACGCGGTGCTCATCGTCACGGGCCGGCTCGAGGTCCGCGACGAAGCGGTCAAGCTCACGGCCAACAAGGTGGCGGTTCCCGACCTCTCGGAAGCGCTCGGCGCACCGGTCGTGGTCTCCTTCGCTGCCGAGCAGTGCACCGCTGCGGCGATCGAGCGGCTGAAGGACGTGCTCGCGAACCACACCGGTGTCGTGCCCGTGCAGCTGCAGATCGTCGGTGCCGATGGCGGGCGGCGTCTCTACCAACTCGGGGACGAACTGCGCGTCGAGCGGCGTCCGGGCCTGTTCGGTGAGCTCAAGGCGGCGTTCGGTCCCGAGGCGGTGGACGGCGAGGTGGGCGATCGGGTGTTCGGCGATGAGCGCGACGAACCATCGTGGCGACGTCGACGACAGGGATCGGAGCTCGCAGCCAGCGGCTGAGTACCGCGTTGGAGCTTCCGGCGGGGTGGCGCGTCCACGCACACGGACCGGTACGGCCCGCGTGTTCGGGCGCGGCGTTCGTCGTGGTCGCTGTTGCGTCGGTGTCGCTGCTTCGTCGGCGTCGCTGCTTCGTCGGCGTCCCTGCCGTGTCCACAGGTGCGCTCCAGATCCTTGACATCCGATTGTGTCGAACGTATGTTCGACCACATGAACACCGCCACCGCCACCGCCACCGCCAGCGCCACCTCCGAGGCCGACCTGTGCGTGTCGAGCACGCAGGCCGGTGTCCCGAGCGTGGCCGCCGATCCGACAGGAGGGGTCGGCGGTCGGGCGCGTGTGCGTCACTCGGGCCGTCGCCCACCCCACCTGGTGCTGCTGGCGGGGGAGGACGCTGCGTCGTACGACACCGACCTCGTTCGGCTACCGCTGGAGGTCATCGCAGCGGAAGCCGGCCCACGACGGCCCGCTGACGCTGCGGGGCAGGCGCACGACGATCCGGGATCCGGTGCGACGCCCGAGGGGGAGCTGCGCACGGCCGTCCGTACCGCCGCCGCAGCGATGCGTCACGTCCGGCGACTGGCACTGGACGGTGGCCTGGGCCGCGGTGAGCTCGGGGCACTGATCGAGCTGCTACCGGCACTGGACGCCGGGCACGCGGCGGCGGTGGGGCTCGCCGAACGGATCGAATCGCAGGACCTGGCACCTCGTCGCACGGGCCTACCGCTCGAGTCGTTGCTGGCCTTCCAGAGCCGGTTGACGTTCGGTGACCGGCGCACGCTGCTCTCGGTCGGCACCGCCCTGCGCCGGTTACCCACCTTGCGCGCTGCGTTCGCGGATGGTGCGGTCGGGTGGGCGCAGGTGCGCGCGATCTGTGCCGATGCGCGGGTTCTGGATGCGGGGGGCTCCGCTCGGCTCGATGCGACCTTCCGCGATCGCGAGCGGCTACGCCGGACCGACCCGGACCGGGTGGTCGACGAGGCCCGCGGTGAGATCGACCGCTGCCGGCCCGATCTCACGCGCGAGCGGAGTGTCCGCAGCATCGAGCACCGCTTCCTCCACGTCCAGCCGGCGCTGGATGGCGCGCTCACGGGCTACTTCGAACTGGATCCGGAAGCCGGCGCCACGGTCCTGGCCGGCCTCGAGGCCGCCATGCCACCTCCCTCCGCCGGCCCCCGGGACGTGACCGCCGACGCGGTCGGTGAGGGTGCTCCGGTCAGCGGGTCGCAGGGAGCACCCGATGCCGACGACGGCAGCGTGCCGGCACCAGCGGCTCGTCGTTCCCGGCAACGGGCGGACGGACTGCTGCGGCTCGCCGAGTCCTTCCTGGGTGGTGGCAACGTGGGCCGGCGCCCGCGACCCCGGGTCGAGGTGGTCGCCGACATCGCCATCCTGGCCGGCCACGACGAGGTGGCACGCGATGCCCGGTTGCTCTGGTCCACCATCGGGGCGCCGCCGCGGCTGACCCCGGAAGCGGTCCGCCGGGTCGCCAGCGACGCCGACCTTCGTTTCCTGCTCACCGACGGCGGCCAGGTCCTC
>CAYXJD010000261.1:0-4006 GCA_964465225.1 uncultured Actinomycetota bacterium | reverse complement strand
TCGAGGGCATCAAGCGGTTCATCACCTCCGCCGACGCCCAGACCCACCCCAACACGCTGCACCTGGTGCTGGCCCGACCTGAGGGCGCCGCACCGGGGACGAAGGGACTGAGCCTGTTCCTGGTACCCAAGCGGCACATCGAGGCCGACGGCACCATCGGTGCACGCAACGGGGTGCGCGTCTCCAACCTCGAGAAGAAGATGGGGATCAAGGGCTCCGCGACCTGCGAGCTCTCGCTCGGGCAGGACGATGAGCCGTGCGTCGGCTACCTCGCCGGCAACGTCCACGAGGGCATCAAGCAGATGTTCCTCGTCATCGAGTACGCACGGATGATGGTCGGCACCAAGGCCATGGCCACCCTGTCCACCGGCTACCTGAACGCCCTGGAGTACGCCAAGGTCCGCGTCCAGGGCCCCGACATGACCGAGATGACCGACAAGACGGCGTCCAAGGTGGAGATCATCAACCACCCGGATGTCCGCCGGATGCTGATGGAGCAGAAGGCCCACGCCGAGGGCATGCGGGCACTGGTCATGTACGCAGGGTGGGTGCAGGACCAGGCCCAGCTCGCCGCCCATCCCGATACCGGTGCCGGAGCCGATGACGAAGAGCACGACCGCTGGATCGCCCGTGAGGACCTGCTGCTGCCGCTGGTCAAGGGCTACTGCTCGGAGAAGGCCTACGAGTTGCTGGGCTCCATGAGCCTGCAGACCTTCGGTGGCTCGGGCTACACCCAGGACTACCCCATCGAGCAGTACATCCGTGACGCCAAGATCGACACCCTCTACGAGGGGACCACGGCGATCCAGGCGCTGGATCTGCTGTTCCGCAAGATCGTCCGCGACCAGGGCGCGACGTTGACCTGGTACGCCGACCAGATCCGGACCTTCCTGAAGGCCGGGGTGGAGGGCGACCCCTTCGCCGAGGAACGGGAAGCTCTCGGTACGGCGCTCGACGCCGCCCAGTCCCACCTCGGGGTGCTGCTCCAGCACGCCATGGCGTCGATGGACGAGTCCAAGCGCACCGAGCTGTACAAGTCGGGGCTGCAGTCCACCGCGTTCCTGACCTCCCTGGCCGAGGTGATGATCGGCTGGCTGCTGCTGCGACAGGCGGAGATCGCCCACGATGCGGTGGAGGTCGGCGGCGACAAGGACCGCGAGTTCTACACCGGGAAGATCGCTGCGGCACGGTACTTCGCGACGTCGGTCCTGCCGAAGGTGGGCCTGCGCGCGCAGCTCGCCAGCGCAGAGGACGGCGCGCTGATGGACGTCCCGGCCGAAGCGTTCTGAACCGACCTGGCCTCCACCCCACCTCCGTGGGCCCGCCCTCGTGGCGGGCCCACGGCTAGGTGAGCCCACCCCAAGGTGAGCCCGACCTCGCCCGCCCGCTCCCCTTCGCGGGGCCCGGCCGGCCGAGCGGTACCTTGGTCGGTCGGTCCTCACCGCCTCGGCAGCCCCCTGCGCCCGGCGGGTGACCGCATGGCGACACCCGATCCGTCGCCCTGCTGAGGGAGCGCTCGATGGCGAGTTCGTCCAGGAACAAGGGGCGCGACACCAAGCACCGTCCCGCCGGCTGGCGGCGCGGTCGACGTTGGCTGCTGGTGGCGCTGCTCCTCGTCGCCCTGCTGGCCGCGGTCTTCGGACTGCTGGGCTTCTACCTCGTCTCCTCCAGCGTGCCGCTGCCCGACGACATCGACGCCCGCTCCTCGCTGGTCTTCGACGTCGAGGGTCAGGAGGTGGGTTCGCTGGCCAGCGAACTGACCCGCGAGGACGTGCCGATCACCTCCCTGCCGGAGCACGTGCCGGCCGCCGTGGTCGCCGCCGAGGATCGCGGCTTCTACGAGCACCGCGGCATCTCCGTCACCGGCATCGCCCGCGCCCTGTTCACCAACGTCCGGGCCGGCGAGGTCCAGCAGGGTGGCTCCACGATCACCCAGCAGTACATCAAGAACGCCGCGCTCAGTCCCGAGGTGACCTACCGCCGCAAGGTCGAGGAGGCGGCGCTGGCGATCAAACTGGAACAGACCTACAGCAAGGACCAGATCCTCGGCTTCTACCTCAACACGATCTACTGGGGACGTGGCGCCTACGGCATCGAAGCCAGTGCCCAGGCCTACTTCGGCGTGCCGGCGGCCGAACTGGACGTCAACCAGGCCGCCACCCTGGCCGGCATCATCGCCTCGCCGGAGAACCTCGATCCGCTGGACAACGCTGCTGGCGCCGATCAGCGCCGACGGTTCGTCCTCGAGGGCATGGTCGAGACCGGCGCACTCGGCCGTGTCGAGGCGGATGCGCTGCTCGCCGAGGGCCTGCCTGCGGTCAGCGACCGTCGCGGGATGGACCGGGGCCCCAACGCGTACTACCTCGAGGCGGTCCGACGTGAGCTGTCGGCCCGAGACGACTTCGCCGAAGGCGAGCTGTTCCGGGGCCTGAGGATCTACACCGAACTGGACCAGTCGATGCAGGCCGCGGCCCAGGAGACCCTGACCGCCGCCGTCGCCGAGGGGCCGACCGACACCGGCGCGATCGTCTCGATCGACCCGCTGACCGGAGGTGTCCGTGCCCTGGTCGGTGGCCCCGACGTCGATGCCCAGCCGTTCAACACCGCGGTGCGCGCCGTGCGGCAGGTCGGCTCCACCTTCAAGGCGTTCACGCTCCAGGCGTTCATCGAGAGCGGCCGCTCGCCTCAGACGCGTTTCCGCGCACCCGCCGAGCTCGAGGTGGCGGGCAGCGAGCGCCCCATCTCGAACTACGGCGAAGCCAGCTACGGCGAGCAGACGGTGCGACAGGCGACCGCCTCCTCCACCAACACCGTCTACGTCCAGCTGCAGGAGGAGGTCGGTCGCGAGCTGGTGATCGACGCTGCCCGCCGCGCCGGCCTGCCTCTGACCAAGGAGGACGAGGTGTTCCCGACCGAGCGGGCCGAGGGTGCCACCATGCAGCCCTTCGCCGGACTGACCCTTGGTCAGGACGCGTTCAGCCCGCTGGAGCTCGCCTCGGCCTACGCGACCTACGCCGGCGAGGGCTTCCAGGTCCGCCCGCGGCTGGTGCTCCGGGTGGAGGACGCCGAAGGACGGTCGATCTTCACCGCCGCGGACGTCGAGGAACAGGCGATGGACATCCAGGTGGCGCGCGCCGTCACCGACGTGCTCGCCGACGCGGTCAGCTCGGGCAGCGGACGGGCAGCCGCTCTCGAGGACCGCCCCATCGCCGGAAAGACCGGGACGACCAACGAGGGCCGCGACGTGTGGTTCGCCGGGTACGTCCCGCAGCTGGCGACGACGGTCTGGCTCGGCAACCTGGACAACAGCCCCATCGACGGTGACGGGGTGAGCGGCGGGGGGCTGGCAGCACCGGTGTGGCGGACCTACATGGCGCGGGCGACCCAGGATCTCGAGGTCCAGGGCTTCACCGCACCCGCGCTGGAACTGGAGGGTGGGGAACCCGATGAGACGGAGTGCCCGGACGGCTACGAGTTCGCCGAGCCCCCCACCGCCGCGGACGAGGACGGGTTCTTCCCCGATGTGCTGATCGATCTGACCGATGCCGAGGGCCGGCCCTGCGTGGAGGTCAAGCCCGAGCTGGAGCCGTGCCCACCGGGCTACGCCTTCGGGCCACTGCCGGACGGACCCGACGAGTTCGGGCGGGTTCCCGACGTCCTCGATGAGCCCGTGGACTTCCAGGGACGTCGGTGCGTGGAGATCCTCGAGGATCCTGAGCCGGAGCCCGAACCGGAACCCGAGCCCGAACCCGAACCGGAACCCGAACCCGAACCGGAACCTGAGCCCGAACCCGAACCGGAACCCGAACCGGAACCTGAGCCCGAGCCCGAGCCCGAACCGGAACCCGAGCCCGAACCGGCACCGGAGCCCGAGTTGGAGGAGTGATGGCCGGCGCGACCTGATGACCGTCCGCCGGCGCGGACACCGCGCGGGGCTGAGTTCGGGACCAGCGAGGTAGCGGGCGAGGTATCAGGCGATGGCCGCGGTGGTCCGCAGCCGGCCCCG
>CAYXJD010000260.1:0-4012 GCA_964465225.1 uncultured Actinomycetota bacterium | reverse complement strand
GGTTACGCCCGGGAAGCCGGGCTCTGCACCGCATTATATCTCTGTGCGACCAGGGCATTTACCAATGCCCGGCACCTGAAAAGTTATATGGAATTTGGCCGCGATCTGAGCGTTGCCTTTGTGCAATTGCTGGATCCCGTTGCGGTAGGTCGCGCCGGCGGCCCCGAGTGCATCGAGGAGCTGGCGCCGCGCCCGGGGCTCGGTGACCGACCGGTCGGGGTCGTGGGCGACCAGCGCCTCAGCGACCGCATCGAGCCAGCCGGCGACCGGTCGGGACAGCGCGACGGCGCCCTGACGGCCCTCGACGATCACCCGACGGACGAACTCCAGGTACCGCTCCAACTGGTAGAGGGTGACCATCGACAGCCCGTAGCCAGCCAGGGCGTTGTTGGCGTCGTTCCACTCGGGGCGCTGGGTGTGCATCCAGATGCCACCTCCGGCGACGTAGCTGCACAGCTTCGCCAGGGCGGGCACCAGCAGCTTCTCCATCAGCGTCACCCGGACCAGTTCCCCGTCCGCGACGACCAGTTGACCGTCCGCGCCGGTCCGCTCGACCCGTGCCGCGACCTGGGAGGCACGATCCTCCTCGTAGGTGATGGTGTCACGGGGATCGGCGACGATGTCCTCGTAGCCGGCGAGGCGGTAGGGCACGTCGGCGTAGGTGAACACCGGCCGGTCGAGCCACGCCCCCAGCCCCTCCGGGTCGGTCGCCTCCCAGCTCTCCAGCAGTCGCAGGAGGTAGACGATCTGGTGGTCGCCCCAGTAGCCGATGTTGCTCCATGGATCCTCGGGGTCGGGTACCTCCCAGTCGATCCCGTCACGCGAGATCCGGTACGGGTTGTGCCCGTCGAGCGTGCTGGCGTTCACGAACTTCGCGACCACGTTGGCGTGGTAGCGCGGGAAGGAACGCAGCAGTGCCTCCCAGTTCTGGAAGATGTCGCGCCAGTTGCCCTCGTAGGTGAGCAGCCGCCGGCCCTCGTCGTCGGTCACCCGGATCGAGAAACGGTTCCATGGCCGGCTCGGATCCCCGTGCCGGCGGGAGAAGGTCAGCGGGAGGTACTCGAGCACCAGCCGGACCAGGTCCGGATCGCCGGTGGCGTCGGCGAAGGCGCGCAGCTCGTCCAAACGGATCGATCGCCCCAGCTCGCCGAGCGCGGCGGCATGGCGGTCGTGGACGTGGACGTTGCGGCGGCGCAGGAAGTCCAGCAGGTCGCCGGGCGGGAGGTCGTAGCCCTCGGCGAAGGTGCCACCCCGCATCGCGTTGAAGAGCACGTTCGACAGGTGGTGCGCGTCGGCGATCGGGTCGGCGCTGCGCTGGACGGCATCAGCGTCGGCCAGCAGGGCCTCGAGCCGCGCAGCGCCCCGGCGGACATCGGCAGCCACGCGGTCGAGCGCCCCCGGTGCTGCAGCCAGCTGCACGCGGTCGTGGAGCTCGGCATGACCCAGGCCGACGTCGGCGACCACCGTCCAAGAGGCGCCCCCGCCCGCCGGTACGGCCACCGGTGCCCGCAGCAGGTAGGCGGCGCGGCGCCCCGTGAGCAGCTCGACCGGAGCGCGCTGCCGCCCCTGCCACACGTCGCCGACGACGCGCTCGTCGAGGTGGATCTCGGCATCGTCGAGGCCGGCGGACCACAGCAGCGTCGCGGCCAACGCCTCGGCCGGCTCCGCCCGGTCGGTGATCAGGGACTCGAGGGCGTAGACCGCGGCGGTCCCCCACCGGCCGGTCTCGGACCGCTTGTACGCATCGACGAGGTTGGAGCGCAGCTGCTCCGTGACGGCATCCACCCCGGTGGGCATCACGTCGAGCAGGCCGTCGAGCACCTCGACACTCTGGCCATCACCGGTCAGGTCGGCCAGCTCCACGGTCCGGACCCAGCCGTAGGCCCGGGATGGTGCCCAGCTCGTGCGTACGCACAGGCCCCAGGCCGCGTTGACCTCCTCCAACCACAGCGCGTCTGAACGCACGTGTTTGGCGATCGAGCGCGTGCAGCCCGCTGCGGGGCGGCGCGCGAAGGGCTGCCACACCTCGCGGTGACCGTCCACCTCGCGGGCCAGCAGGGTCAACGGACCGGAGACGCCGACGGCGCGGTGCAGGCGGTCGTCGGTCTCATACGGCAGGAACGCCTGGTCGGCGTCCCGGCGTCCGGCCGTCAGCGGGCCCGCGCTGGACACGAACATCCACAGGTCGCTGTCGGACACGACGGTGGTCAGGAACGGCGCCATCCGCTCCACGCCGTCGATCCGGTACCAGTGCTGTGCGTCGACCTCGACGAGCGCGCCGGTCACCTGCTGCTGTGCACCCATACCCCGGCGTCCCTTCCGCGTCCGCTGCCTACGCTAACCGGGCGACCGTCACCCGAGCTCGTGGAGCACCCCCGTATGAGCACCTCCTCACGAACCCGACCCGGGGTCATGGACTTCGGCCGGCGCGCTGACGGGGAACCCACACGGCTGCTCACGATCGGCCGAGCGGACGGCGGACTGCTCGCGAGGGTGAGCGATCACGGTGCCACCCTGGTCCAACTCCACGTCCCCGCCCACGACGGACAGGTGGCCGACGTCGTGCTGGGGTTCGGGGACGTGGCAGGGTACGAGTCACCCCACAACGCCTACCTCGGCGCGACCGTGGGCAGGGTGGCGAACCGCATCGCCAACGCCAGCTTCGACCTGGCGGGACGACGCTACGAGCTCGCCGACAACGAACCGCCGCACCACCTGCACGGCGGTGGTGTCCGCGCCTTCTCGCAGGTGCTGTGGCAACTCGTCGCGCACGACGCCGACACCGTCGTCCTCCGCCACGTCAGCCCAGCCGGTGACGAGGGCTACCCCGGCAACGTCGAGGTGACCGCCACCTACCAGGTGAGGGAACAGGACCTCGTGATCGGTTACCGCGCCACGACCGATGCGCCGACGCCGTTGGACCTGACCAACCACGCCTACCTCAACCTGCGGGGCCACGGCAACGGCACCGTCCTCGGGCACGAACTGCAGGTGCTCGCCGACCACGTCCTGGTCGTCGATGACGGACTCGTGCCGACCGGTGCCCTCGCCGGGGTCGCCTCGACACCGCTGGACCTGCGGACGCCGACGCCGCTGCGCGACCCGGTCGTCTCGCTGGCAGCGACCCCGGCGCTCGGTCTGGACCGCTACTTCGTGCTGCGGGGCGAGCAGGATGGGGTGCGCACGGCGGCGCGCCTCCACGATCCTTCGACCGGTCGGCACGTGGAGGTGCTGACCGACCAACCCGGGTTGCAGGTGTACACCGGGAACCGACTGGATCCACCGGTCATCGGCAAGGACGGCCGCCGCTACCTCCGTCACGGGGGGCTGTGCCTCGAGGCGCACCACCTCCCCGACGCGGTCCACCATCCGCACTTCCCGAGCGTCACGCTCGAGCCGGGCGAGGTCTACGAGCACACCACGATCTACCGGTGCAGCACGATCTGACCGTGCCGTGATGCCAGCCCCCCGCACGCAGGAGGACCCAGATGACCGATGAGCTACGCCAGCGCCGATCCGAGGAGGTCTTCGACGACCACCTCCGCCTCGCAGCTGAGCACCGCTTCGCTGAGGACATCGAGCGCAACGTCGCGCCGCACTGCATCATCCTGGAACGCCGGGGCGTCTTCCGCGGTCGCGAGGGCGCCCGGGAGCTCGCGCGTGTCCTCGAGGAAGAGCTCCCGGCGGCACCCTACGTCTACACCAACCGGCTGGTCGATGGCAGGTTCGCGTTCCTGGAGTGGACCGCCGAGGCTGCGCACACCCACGTGCGGGACGGCGCCGACTCGTTCGTGATCGAGGACGGCTGGATCGTGGCCCAGACGATCCACTACACCGTCGAGGACCGGCCCCCCGGGTGACCGATCACCTCACTGCCGAGGTGGGCCGGTCTGCGGCGACTCGGCGGGCTGCTGGACCATCCCTGTGATCCGATCGGCGAGTCGCTCCGGGACGACCGTGTCCGGGTCGCGGAGCCGTCCCATCTCGTCCTGCACGCCGACCAGCGCGGCGT
>CAYXJD010000259.1:0-4056 GCA_964465225.1 uncultured Actinomycetota bacterium | reverse complement strand
ACGCTGGGCGGTCAGGGCTGGCCGGATCGCTACCCCGGTGCGGGAGCCACGAACCCAGCGCGCGGCCCCGGCGCGGGTGCGCCGGGGCCGCGAGACGCCGAACCGATCAGGCGGGCTTCTTGGTCGAGTAGATCTCGTCGATCTCGGCCTGGTACTTCTCCGAGACCACGTGGCGCTTGACCGACATCTTCTGGCTCAGCTCGACGCCGACCACGAAGTCCTCGGGGAGGATCTTGAAGGTCCGGATCGACTCCGCCTTCGACACCGCCTTGTTCGCGTCGTCGATCGCCTTCTGGACCTCGGCCCGTAGGTCCGGGTCGTCGACGTTGTCGGCTACCGACCCCGACTTGCCGTTGGCTTCCGCCCACGCGGGGAAGGCCTCAGGGTCGATCGTGACCAGCGCGGCGATGAAGGGCTGGCCGTCGCCGATCACCATGCACTGCCCGACCAGCGCGTTCGCACGGATCCGGTCTTCGAGCACCGTCGGCGCCACGTTCTTGCCGCCGGCGGTGACGATCAGCTCCTTCTTGCGCCCGGTGATCTTGAGGAAACCCTCACCGTCCAGCTGACCCAGGTCGCCGGTGTGGAACCAGCCGTCCTCGAGCACCTCCGCCGTGGCCTGTGGGTTGTCGTGGTAGCCCTGGAAGATGTGGTCCCCGCGGAGCAGCACCTCGCCGTCCTGGGCGATCTTCGCCGAAGCGCCGGGGATCGGCTTGCCCACCGTGCCGACCCGGGTCATCGATGGGCGGTTGAAGGTCGAGACGGCGGTGGTCTCGGTCAGGCCGTAGCCCTCGCAGACGTGGACACCGATCCCCATGAAGAAGTGGGTGAGCCGCTCACCGAGCGCGGCGCCACCGGACACGGCGTACTTGATCTCCCCGCCCATGGCCCCGCGCAGCTTGCCGTAGACCAGCCGGTCGAAGATCGTGTGCAGCACGGTGGTCGGTAGCGAGACCTTCCCGTTGAGCTTCTGCCGCGAGTAGTCCTCGGCGACCTGGGCGGCCTTGTCGAAGATCTTCTCCCTGCCATCGGCCGCGGCCTTGGTACGCGCACCGTTGAAGACCTTCTCGAACACCCGTGGGACGGCGATGAGGAAGTCGGGCTTGTAGATGCCCAGCTCCTCGGTGAGTTGGGGAATGCCGGTCGAGTACCCCAGGATCACCCCGTTACGGATGCAGGTCGTCTGGACCACGCGGGCGAAGATGTGGGCCAGTGGGAGGAAGAACAGGGTGCGCATGCCGCCACCGAAGAACTCCGGGGCGGCGGCGGCGGTCTGGGTGGCATCCCAGATGAAGTTGTGGTGCGTGATGACGCACCCCTTGGGTCGCCCGGTGGTCCCGGAGGTGTAGACGATGGTCGCCAGGTCCTCACCTGTCGCCACCGCGGAGCGTTCCCTGACGACCTCGTCACTGACCTCCGTACCGGCCTGGCGGAGCGTCTCGAGCGCGCCATCGTCGATCACGTGCAGGTGCTGCATCGTCGCCAACTTGTCGGCGACCACGTCGACCAGGGCCTTGAGCTCATCGCTCTCGGTGAAGATGGCCTTGGCCTTGGAGTCGTTGACGATCCACTCGATCTGCTCGGAGGAGGAGGTCTCGTAGATCGGCACGGTGACCCCACCGGCCATCCAGATGGCGTAGTCGAGGATCGTCCACTCGATGCGGGTGCTCGAGTGCACGACGACCCGGTCATCCTTCTCGATGCCGTGCGCGATCAGCCCCTTGGCGACCGCGATGATCTCGTCGACGAACTGGCGGGTCGACCAGTCGACGAACCGGTCGCCGACGCGGATCGCGACGATCGGCTGCTCCGGGTGGTCCGCCGCGGCCTGCCACAGCGACGCCGTGAGGTTCTCCTCGAGCGGCACCTCGATCTCGCCCGGGCTGGTGTACTCCTGCATCTAGCTCTCCCTCGCCCCCGTGGGTGTCACCCACGTCCGTTTGTCCCACACCTCGCTCCACGAGGTGCCACATCTGGTGTGAGGCTAGCGGAGCACGCTGGGGTGGTGACCCCAAGTACCGTTGCTGCCCGGATCGGTGCACAGGAGCCCTCGTTGGACGTCCAGACCGACCGCGATGGTCCCGTCGGGATCGTGCGGATCGCGCGACCCGAGCGCCGCAACGCGGTCGACCGACCCACCGCGGACGCGCTCAGCGCCGCCATCGCCGAACTGGATGCCGACGCCGACCTCGCGGCCATCGTGCTCGCCGGCAGCGGCGGCACCTTCTGTGCCGGTGCCGATCTCCACGCGTTGGAGGACGAGCACCGGCGCAACCGCCTGGACCGCTCGACGTCGGCGCCCATGGGACCGACACGGTCGGTGACACGGCTGCCGACGATCGCGGCCGTCGAGGGCCACGCCGTCGCGGGTGGCCTGGAACTGGCACTGTGGTGCGATCTGCGCGTGGTGGCCGAAGATGCCGTCTTCGGGGTGTTCTGTCGTCGTGTCGGCGTCCCGCTGATCGACGGTGGCACGGTCCGTCTGCCCCGGGTCGTCGGCCTCGGTGTTGCCCTCGATCTCGTGCTGACCGGCCGCGCCGTCGATGCGCACGAGGCCCAACGCATCGGTCTGGCCACCCGCGTCGTGGCCACCGGGACCGCGGAGTCGGCCGCGATCGCCATCGGACGAGAGCTGGCCCGCTGGCCACGGCGCACGATGCTCAGCGATCTCGCAGCGACACGTGCCGCGTTCGATCGTCCGCTCGACCAGGCACTGCTCCACGAGCACGACCTCGGCGTGGCGAGCCTGGAGGCGGGCGGTGCGCAGGAGGGTGTCCGCGCCTTCCAGACGGGCGGTGGACGCCATGGTCAGGCCGACGACCTGCCGGCCGACTCCCGCACACCGCAGGAGACCTCCAGCCACGACGGCACGGTCTGAACGGCGACCGGGGGCAGGCTCGGCGCCGGTCTGCTCCCAGGACACGGCATGCAGGGGCCCCCGCAGGGCCCGATCGACGTGGGAGAGTGGCGGCACGGGCCCGGGTACCCGCCCTACCCTCCGACCGCGAGGTGACGCCGCTCCGATCGGCGTCGACCTGCGACTCCTTTCGTCCCGCCGCTCCCGCCGAGGCACCATGTCCAGTGACGACGTCGCCACCGTGCAGACCGATCAGCAGTCCATCCGAGAGCACCTGACCAGGCTCGAGGCAGAGGACCGTGCCCGACGGATCGCCCGCGTGGACACCCGGGTCCACCTCGACCTCACCGGTGGCCCCGAGCGGTTCACGAGCCGGACCGAGCTGCGCTTCGAGGTCGCAGAGGCCGGTCCGACCTTCGTCGATCTCACCGCACAGCAGGTGCACCGGGCGGTGCTGGACGGCGCCGCCCTGGCAGCCGAGGCGGTCGCGCCGACCCGGCTGCACCTACCCCACCTCGACGTCGGCGAGCACCACCTCGAGGTGGAGGCCACCATGGCCTACCAGCACGAGGGCAACGGCCTGCACCGCTTCGTCGACCCGAGCGACGACCGCGTCTACCTCCACAGCCAGTTCGAGCCCTTCGATGCCCACCTGGTCTACACCTGCTTCGACCAGCCGGATCTCAAGACCACCTTCGCGCTGGACGTCGCGGCCCCCGACGAGTGGGTGGTGGTCTCCAACGCCCGCGCCCTGGAACGTCCCCCGGCGGGGACGGCCGGCACCTGGCGCTTCGCGACCACACCGCGGCTGAGCACCTACGTCACCGCGGTCGTCGCCGGCTCCTACGTCGAGTTCGAGGATCGTTACGAGCGGCCGGACGGGAGCGGGATCGACCTGGCGTGGTGGGCTCGCCGCTCGCTGGCCGAGCACGTGGATGCCGAGGAGCTGTTCGAGGTCACCAAGCAGAGCTTCGCGGCCTTCGAGGACCTGTTCGCGATGCACTACCCCTTCGGGGACCGCTACGACCAGCTGTTCGTCCCGGAGTTCTCCGCCGGTGCCATGGAGAACCCGGGGTGTGTGACCTTCACCGAGGCCTACGTCTTCCGCTCCAAGGTGACCGACGCCACGCACGAGCGTCGGGCGGAGACGATCATCCACGAGATGGCGCACATGTGGTTCGGGGACCTGGTCACCATGC
>CAYXJD010000258.1:0-4068 GCA_964465225.1 uncultured Actinomycetota bacterium | reverse complement strand
TCGAGGACTTCATCTGGACCAAGGCGCGCGAGGAGCACAAGATCCGCGCCCTGCGCGAGGCGGGCTTCGACATGGACCTCGACGGCGAGGACTACGCGTCGGTCCAGTTCCAGAACGCCAACAACTCGGTCCGTGTGACCGATGAGTTCATGCAGGCCTACGAGGCGGGCACGAGCTATCCGGTGCGAGCCGTGACCACCGGCGAGGTGCTGGAGGACAAGGACGCCGGCGACGTGATGCGCCAGATCTCCCAGGCGGCCTGGGAGTGCGCCGATCCCGGCCTGCAGTACGACACCACGATCAACGACTGGCACACCTCTCCCGAGTCCGGCCGGATCAACGGCTCGAACCCGTGCAGCGAGTACATGCACCTCGACAACTCGGCCTGCAACCTCGCGAGCCTCAACCTGAAGAAGTTCTACGACTACGAAGCTGGCCGCTTCGACGTGGAGGCCTACCAGCGCGCCGTGGAGATCGTCTTCACCGCCCAGGAGATCATCGTCGGGTACTCGTCGTACCCGACCGAGGCGATCGGCCAGAACGCGATCGACTTCCGGGAGCTCGGCCTGGGCTACGCCAACCTCGGCGGTCTGCTGATGTCGATCGGCCTGGCCTACGACTCCGACGACGGACGTGCCTGGGCCGGCGCGCTGACCGCGCTGATGACCGGGCACGCCTACCGCACCTCCGCGGAGCTGGCGCAGGTCAAGGGTCCGCACAACGGCTACGCCAAGAACGCCGAGCCGATGCTGCGGGTGATCGGCAAGCACCGCGACGCGGTCGACGACATCGATCCACGTCCCGTGCCCAAGGACCTGATGGTCGCGGCGCGCAGCGCCTGGGACGAAGCGCTCGAACTCGGGCGCGAGCACGGCTACCGCAACGCGCAGGCCACGGTGCTGGCACCGACGGGCACGATCGGCCTGATGATGGACTGTGACACCACCGGGATCGAGCCGGACCTGGGCCTGGTCAAGATGAAGAAGATGGTCGGCGGCGCGTCGATCCAGATCGTGAACCAGACCGTGCCGCAGGCGCTGCGCCACCTCGGGTACGCCGAGGAGTCCGTCGAAGCGATCATCGAGTACATCGCGGAGCACAAGACGATCCACGGTGCCCCTGCGCTGCTGCCGGAGCACACCAGGGTGTTCCAGTGCGCCATGGGAGATGACGCGATCCACTACATGGGGCACGTCAAGATGATGGCGGCTGCCCAGCCGTTCATCTCGGGTGCCATCTCCAAGACCGTGAACCTGCCCGAGACGGCCACGGTCGAGGACGTCGAGCAGCTGCACCTCGACGCCTGGAAGCTCGGCGTCAAGGCGATCGCGATCTACCGCGACAACTGCAAGGTCGCCCAGCCGCTGAGCGTGTCCAAGAAGGAGGACGCCAAGGTGGAGGCAGGGACCACGGCCACCGAGGTGGTCCACGTCCCGCAGCGGCGGAAGCTGCCCAAGACCCGGCCGAGTCAGACGATCAGCTTCCGGGTCGGTGACGCCAAGGGCTACATCACCGCCGGTGAGTACCCGGGCGACGGGATGGGCGAGCTGTTCGTGAAGATCGGCAAGCAGGGCTCGACGTTGTCGGGGCTGCTGGATGCCTTCGCGATCTCGATGTCGATCGGGCTGCAGTACGGCGTGCCGCTCGAGGCGTACGTGGCGAAGTTCATGAACATGCGCTTCGAGCCGGCGGGCATGACCGATGATGACGAGGTGCGGTTCGCGACCTCGGTGGTGGACTTCCTGGCCCGCAAGCTCGCACTCGAGTACCTGCCGTACGAGGAGCGCGAGGCACTCGGCATCTACACCGTCGAGGAGCGGACCCAGATGCTCGACCAGGGGTACGGCGACCAGGAGCCCGAGGTGCCCACCGCACCGACGGCTGATGCGGTCCGCGCCGCCGAGCCGCTTCCCGAGGTCAGCGCCACGTCCCTGCCCGTCGACCATGACGCGCCGATGTGCTTCGACTGCGGCATCAAGATGATCCGCGCGGGCGCCTGTCACGTGTGCGAGTCCTGTGGCACGACCAGCGGCTGCAGCTGAGGCCGGGCACGGGTTGCAGCGTGTCCCCTCGGGAGCAGGTGAGCATCACCTCCGAGGGGTCCACAGGCGGCGGCCCTGACCAAAGCGGGATGTCCCACCCAGGCGGTGCACGCCGCCGGGTGGGACACCTGCGTCCCGGGTGACCGGATCGTTGCCGGCCGGCCACCGCTCGCGCAGGCGTCAGCGCCGATCGAGACCTCGTTGAGAGGTGCACCGGACGTTGCCGGTGACCAGCGACCGCGTGGACCGTCCCGGATCGTCTACGGAGGAGGTGGGCTCGGGCCCGTCGGCGGTGTGGGAGGTGGGCTCGGGTCGGTCGGCGGTGTGGGAGGTGGGCTTGGGCCCGCGGCTCGCTCTGGCGGGAGGTCGGTCCGGTGGTAGGTCACGGTGTCGCCGGCGACCGCGATCCGCCACGGTCCGTGATCGAACCGGCGGTGATGTCGGCGACAGAGCAACGCCGCGTTGTCGGGGCTGAGCCGTCCCCGCCGGCGGTAGGGGGTGTGGCCGTGGGCCACGTCGCACCACGCTGCCGGTGCATCGCACTCGGGCCAGGTGCACCCACCGTCACGCACCAGCAGCGCTCGCCACAGGCCGGCAGGCACGGTGCGCACCGCCGCCGAGGCTTCGATGGGTGCGCGCTCGGCGTCGCGGACGATGCGCAGCAGCCGGCAGTCGTCCAGCAGTGGGCCAGCCTCATCGGTCGTCACGGGCTGACCCGAGCGCCCGAACCTGCCGACACCCGGTTCGTCGGCCCGTTCGTCGGAGGCGAGCTGCTCGGCGTCGAAGATGACGAGCACCTGCGGGCGTACCCCGTGCTGCGTCGGAGCCTCACCACCCCGCAGTGCCCCGGCGCACAGCTGTTCGAAGCCATCCGCGGCCCGCTGTTCCGGGGTGCGGTGCTCACCGGGCGCGTCGGGCCGGCGGAAGGCGTCGAACGCGACACGGGCGGTCTCGGCCGCCGTGCCGTACAGGAGCCCGGAGAAGGCGAAGCCCCCGTCGGGGGTGTCGGTCGCCCGCACCCGCCGGCGCCCCTGCTTGCGGCGCTCGGTGTCGGCCGCACCAGCGGGTGACAGAGAGGCGAGCAACGTCCGCGCCTTGCGGCCGAAGCTCGTGGCGTCCCGGTGCCGGGCCAGCTCGAGCAGGCGCTGCTCGAAGCCCTGCCGCTCGCTCTCGTCGATAGCCGAGAGGAGTTCATCGATGATCCGGACGTGGTCGGGCGACAGTTCGCCGGCGAGGAACGCCTGTGCGGTGTGGGGGTGCTGCTGTGCGGCCCGGCCTGCCTCGACGGCGCGCTTGGCCTCCGAGGCCGTCAGTTGTTGGGCGTCGGCGACCTCGCGCCGTGCTTCGCGCTGTGCCGCGCCGCGGGTCTGTGGTGGTGCGCTCGCGATGGTGCGGGCTTCCAGCGTCGCCGACCAGCCAGATCGCAGTGCTGTCAGTCGCGCGAGCGGCCGTCGCAGGCCTGCGAGGTGGTCACGGAGCGCGGCCTCAGAGAGGGCGTCGACGTCGATCGCGCAGAGTCTGTCGATCACCGCGGTCAGTTCCGCGGCAGGAAGCCCGTCGGCCGCGTGCGGCGGTCCCGAAGCGCGGTCGGGCGTGAGGTCCGGCGCGGGACCGGTGCGGTCGTAGGCGGCGCCGGGCGACTCGGCAGCCTGATCAACGTGCCAGCCCCGCACGAGGCCGTTGCCGCCGAGCCCGGAGGTAGCGTGTCGTGCTCGGCTGCTACCACAGGTGCGGATCGGCTTTCTGGCGGTCGTGGCGTGATCGGTCGTGGCGTGATCGGTCGTGGCGTGATGGGTCGCGGGACCGAGCCGGTAGTAGGAGAAGTCCGACATGCCACCTCCGGTCTCGATGTGTGGGAGCACATCGTAACCGAACAGGTGTTCGAGTTAGCGCAGGTCCTCGCGTGCCTGTGGACAGCGCGCCTCAGGACACCCGGCCCGTGGAGATCCGGCCCGCGGACACCCGCCCGCGGACACCCCGCCCGGGGACACCCGCCCGCGGAGATCCCGACCGCGGAGATCCCGAC
>CAYXJD010000257.1:0-4072 GCA_964465225.1 uncultured Actinomycetota bacterium | reverse complement strand
GCGGCCGCTCGAGCAGGTAGTGCTCGCTGAACAGGTCGTCCTCGACCTCGTCCCACGCCTCGCCGCCGGCCGCGTCGCCGCCGCGGGCGTGGGTGATGCGCAGCAACTGCTTGCGGTAGTTCCACTCGTAGAGCGCCTTGGCTTCGTCGAGACCTTCGTAGCACTGCAGGCGTACGAGCTCGGCGTCGCGGGCCACCGCGACCGCCTTGGCGAGCTCCGTCTTGCCCACCCCGGCCGGGCCCTCGACGAGGATGGGCTTGCCGAGCCGCTCGGCGAGGTACACCACCGTCTCGATCGAGGTGTCGACCAGGTAGCCGGCGGCCTCCAGGCGGGTGCGGACGTCATCGACCCCCGCGAACTCAGGCGACACCAGAGGCTCCTCGTCGTGGTCGATGGTGGTCGACGGTGGTCGACGGTGGTCGACGCTCGCGGTCGAGCGACGCCAGAGGCTACGGCACCCCGGCCTCCGGTGACCACCCGGCACCGACCCGACCTCACCGGGTCGTGCGCAGGCCGCCACTCGTCCCGACCGTCGGTGCCGGGAGGGACAGGGCACCAGGCAGTACCGTGACGACGACGCCGATCCCGGGGACGAGGAGCTGAGCATGGACGCGATCCAGCTGGAGGCCCACGGCGGGCCGGAGGTGCTGCGGGTCGCACAGGTGCCGGAGCCGACCCCGGGCCCCGGAGAGGTCCTGGTGGAGGTCGCAGCAGCAGGCGTCAACTTCATCGACACCTACCAGCGCTCGGGCCAGTACGACATCGATCTGCCCGGCGGCCTCGGGCTCGAAGGCGCCGGCGAGGTGGTGGCGATCGGCGCTGGCGTGACCTCCCGTCAGGTCGGTGACATCGTCGCGTGGTCCGACCACCGCGGTTCCTACGCGGAGCGCGTGAGCGTGCCCGCGGCCCGCTCCGTACGGGTGCCCAGGGGCGTCGAGCCGGAGCAGGCCGCCGCCCTGATGCTGCAGGGGATGACCGCGCACTACCTGACCCACTCCACCCGCAGCCTGCGCACCGGCGAGACGGTGCTCGCGTTCGCCGCTGCCGGCGGCGTGGGCCGGCTACTGGTCCAGCTCGCGGTCCGGCGGGGCGCGCGTGTGATCGCCGCCACCTCGACGCCGGAGAAGGCAGCCGAGGTCCGAGCGCTCGGTGCCGACGAGGTGCTCCTCTACCGCGACATCGACGTGCCCGAGACCGTTCGCGAGCTGACGGACGGCGAAGGGGTCGACGTGGTCTACGACTCGGTCGGCCAGGCGACCTTCGACAGTTCGCTGCGGAGCTTGAAACCTCGCGGCCTGCTCGTGCTCTACGGCGCTTCCTCCGGGCCGGTCCCCCCCGTCGACCTCCAGATCCTCAACCGTCACGGGTCGCTGTTCGCCACACGCCCCTCCCTCGTCCACCACGTCGCCACGACCGATGAGCTCGAGTGGCGGGCCAACAGTCTGTTCGAGTTGGTGCGCAGCGACGCGCTGGAGTTGCAGGTCCACAGCCGCTACCCGTTGGCAGAGACGGCCCAGGCGCACCGGGATCTGGAATCGGGGACGACCACCGGGAAGCTGCTGGTGCTGCCTTGACGGTCGTGACCGGGGACGCCCGCCCCGACACGCCGGCGATCCGGGCGGCTGAGGCCGCCGGCCTCGACTTCGAGGTCCACCGCATCGAGCGGCCCAACAGCCTCGAGGAGGCGGCCGAGCGCTACGGGGTCGCGCCACGGCAGCTGCTCAAGACGCTGGTCATCCGCCGGTCCGAGGGCGACCACGTGCTGGTGCTGGTGCCGGGTCCGGCACAGCTGGCCTGGCCGAAGCTGCGGGCCCACCTCGGTGTCTCGCGCGTCTCGCTCCCGGACGCCGAGGAGGCGCACGCCGTCACCGGCTACGAACGCGGCACGATCACCCCCTTCGGCGCTCGCGGCAGCCTGCCGGTGCTGGCCGATGCCAGTATCGTCGGCACGGGCCCGGTGACCGTGGGCGCGGGCGCGCACGGCGTCTCGCTACGGCTCGATGCCGACGGCCTCCTGGCCGCCGTGGACGCCGAGGTCGTGGACCTGCTCTAGCGTCCTGCTCCCCGCAGCCGTCGTCACCACCTACCGTCCCGAGGGCCGGGAGGACCCGAGTCAGGAGCGGCTCGAACCCCGGGCGCCGGCACGGTCCCGCCGCCCCCGACCCTGCCCCGACCCCCCGACCCAGGAGTCCCCATGCGCGCGATCCGGATCACCGAGTTCGGCGGCCCCGAGGTCCTGACCCTCGTCGATGACGAACCGGAACCCGTCCCCGGTCCCGGCATGACCCTCCTCGAGATCGATGCCGCCGGTATCAACTACGCCGACACCCACCAGGCCGAGGACACCTACCTCAGGCCCACGTCGCTACCGATGGTCCCCGGCGCGGAGGCGGTCGGCCGCCTGGCCGACGGGCGCCGGGTGGTGGCCCTGGTGGGCGGTGGCGGCTACGCCGAGCGGGCGACGGTCCCACTTCCCGTCGCCTACGACGTCCCGGACGAGGTCAGCGACGGCGCCGCACTGGCCCTGATCCTGCAGGGCACCACCGCGTGGCACCTCCTCCACACCAGTGCCCGCATGACCGCGGGGGAGTCCGTGGTGGTCTTCGCCGCCGCGGGCGGGGTCGGCAGCCTCGCCGTCCAGCTGGCACGCCGTCTCGGTGCGGGACGGATCATCGCGGCCGCGTCCAGCCCGGACAAGCGCGACCTGGCCGTGCAACTCGGTGCCGACGTCGCCATCGATTCCCGCAGCGACGATCTCAAGGGCGCCATCGAGGAAGCCAACGGCGGGAAGGTCGACATCGTCCTCGAGATGGCCGGCGGTACGACCACCGACCAGAGCATCGCCGCCCTGGCGCCCTTCGGCCGGTGCGTGGTCTACGGCATGGCCTCCCGCGAGGCCCCGAGCCCGGTGGATCCCCGCCAGCTACTCGCCAGCTCACGCGGCGTGCTCGGGTTCTGGCTGACCCACGCGGTGCGCGACCCGGAGCGCTACCTCGCCGGCCCGATGCAGGAGCTGTTCGCGCTGACGGTAGCCGGCCAGCTGCAGCCGGTGGTCGGCGGGACCTACCCACTCAGCCAGGCCGACCAGGCCCACCGGGACCTGCGCGAACGCCGCACCGTGGGCAAGCTCGTCCTCGATCCGCGCGCCTGAACCCGTGGCCACCTCCCCGCTCGGACCGGACCAGCCGACCGCCCCGATCCTGCCGCCGCCGGGGCCGACCCGCCGCCGGGCTCCCCGGCAGACGCTGCTGGTGGTGCTCATCGGGATCCTGGTCCTCGCGCTGATCGCCACGGGCAGCATCGCCATCACGCAGTCGCGGGCCGTGTCGGCCGCGCGTGCCGAGAACCAGGCGCTGGCCGCCGACATCGCGCAGCTGCGCGATGAGGTGGCCGAGCTCGAGCGCGAGCTGGAAGCGGCACAGGCTGCGCCCCTGGAGGGCCTCGAGGGGCTGGAAGGGCTGGAGGGGTTGGAGGGCCTCGACCCGCTCCAGTTGCTGGAGGAGTTCTTCGGCTCCCTGCTCGGCGACGGTGCGGACCCGGGCGCCGGCGAAGGCCTCGGGGGGCTGTTCGACGGGCTCCCCGACGGGTCCTTCGGCGAGCTCCCCGACGGGCTCCTCGACGGGCTCCTCGGCGGTGCGCGTGACGAGCGTGGGGTGGCGGGACGGTGACCTGGCCCGCCTGGCGGTGGCGGAGGATCCGAGCACGGCGATGCGACACTCTGCCGGATGAGAGTCCTCTCACCGTGTTGCCACCGGGGCTTCAGGTTCGGGCGGCATCGTTCGCTGTGACACGGGAGGAGGCCCGCTCCCCCACCGCATGAGAAGGAGCTCCTGATGCAGCACCTCACCCGTTGGCGCACCGTCACTGCCGCCGCCACCACGGCCGCCCTGGCCGCCGGCGCCTTCGGCGTCGCCAACGCCGTCTCCGGCGACGTCGAGCAGCCCGTCGCGATCGAGCTGGCCGCCGACGCCGACGACGACCTCTCGGTGATCGACGACACCACCGACCCCTCGGACAGCATCGACAGATCGGAAGAGCACACGTCTGAACTCCAGTCACTCCGGAGAATCTC
>CAYXJD010000256.1:1253-4079 GCA_964465225.1 uncultured Actinomycetota bacterium | reverse complement strand
GTTCCTGCGCCACGGCCAGCGCCGCCGAGTTCACCACCGATCCCGGATGGCTCAGCGACATCGCATGCGTGTCATCGAGTTCGTAGCTGTGCGCCGCCGAACCGTTGAGGTGCGCGGCGAGGTCCGCGGGCGCGCGGGCGGCACTGCCAACGATCTGCGCTCCGCCCACAGCGGTCCTGCGTTCGGCCCATCGGTGTAGCTTCCGCACCCAGGGCAGCGCCGAGCCGCCGTAGGCCACGACCGAGTAGTCGTAGAGCACGCGCTCCACCTGGGCCAGGTCCTCCTCGGTCAGCGAGGCGGCGTCGATCGCGACGAGTTCACGGGCGAACTGCTCGGAGGGACTGGTCATGATGCTGCTCCACGGTCATGCATCGGCGCGGGAAGTGGGGGAGTCACAGGGCCTCCTGGAGCTGCTCGAGGACCTGGGGATCGCGGGTCGAGAGGATCAGCGTGTCGACCCGCGAGTCCTTCCATGCCTCGAGCCGGTCGATGATCCGGTCGATGGGGCCGGCCAGGCCCGTCTCGTCGACGAGTGCATCGGGAACCGCCGCGGCGGCCTCGGCCTTCTTCCCGTCCAGGTAGAGATCCTGGATCGTGGCTGCGGCCTCCTCGAACCCGTAGCGGCACGCCAGGTCGTTGTAGAAGTTCTTGCCGCGCGCTCCCATGCCCCCGATGTACAGGGCCAGTTGCGGACGGAGCTGGTCGCGGCAGGCATCGATGTCATCACCCACGGCAACGCTGACGCTCGGGGCGATGGCGAAGGAGTCCGGGGAGCGTCCTGCGGCTTCCAGCCCGGCGTCGAGGTGGGAGTTGAAGATGTCCTCGCGTTCGGGCGAGTAGAAGATGGGCAGCCAACCGTCGGCGATCTCGGCCGTCTGCCGGACGTTCTTGGGCCCGAGCGCCGCGAGGTAGATCGGGATCTCGGTCCGGATCGGGTGGATCATCGACCTGAGTGGCTTGCCCAGACCAGATGCTCCAGGGCCGGTGTAGGGCACCTGGTACTCGCTCCCCTCGTACACCACGGGCTCGTCCCGGGCCACGATGGCCCGGATGATGTCGACGTACTCGCGGGTGCGGGCCAGGGGCTTGCCGTACGGGACCCCGTGCCAGCCCTCGACCACCTGCGGTCCGGAGAGCCCGAGCCCGAGGACCACGCGGCCATCGGAGAGCAGGTCGAGGGCCATGGCCGTCATCGCGGCGTTGGCTGGGGTGCGCCCCGGGATCTGCATGATCGCGGTGGCCAGTTTGATGCGTTCGGTCTTCGCCGCGAGGTACGCCAGGACGGTCGCCGCATCGGCGCCCCAGGCTTCCGATGACCAGACCGAATCGATGCCGACCTCGTCGGCACGACGAACGAGCGTCTCGATCCCAGCCACATCACGGGTGAGCATCCCGATGTTCAGACCGAGCTTCATGATGGTGTCTCCTTCGAGCCGGCTCATCAGCCGCCGGGGTCAGGTCACTGCTTGCCGAACGAGGGGTGGAAAACGGAGCCGGGGAGCGGTGTCCGTGACACGGGCCTGCTCCCCGGCTCCGCTGGTCGTCTACTGCCCGAACAGAGCGGCGATCGACTCCGCGTACTCCGGGTCGGTGACCCATCGCAGGTCGTCCTCGACCCACTCGTACTCCCGGTCGGTCTGGTAGGGCGCATGGGTCCCGAACAGCGTGAGTCGCTCGATACCGTCCTGGGTGTGCATGTAGTGGTAGAGCAGGCGCGCAGCGTTGGGGTTCTCGGCCTCGGAGTTGACCGTCATGAAGGCTGGCACCGACGTCTGTGGATCGGGGGTCGTGTAGTCGATCGGTGCACCAGAAGCCTTGACCGCCTCGGCGATCGGCGCGAAGCCGATCGGTGCGACAGCGGCTTCACCGGCGGCGATCAACTCCGTGATGGGGGCTACACCGCCCGCGATGACTCGCGGTTCGTTGGCCATGAAGCCTTCGGCCCACTCCTCACCGAACTCCTCGATGACGGTCCCGTAGACACCGAGGTGCCAGACCTGCTCCTCGAGGTCGGCCATCAACACCTGCCCCTGCCACTTCGGGTCGGCGAGATCCTCCCAGGTCGTGGGGATCTCGTCCTCGCCAACGAGGTCGGTGTTGTAGAGGATCACGGGCAGCGGATGCCCGACGACCGGGCCCAGCTGCGGATCGAGGAAATCGCTCGGGAACGACTCGGGCAGGGGGAGGTCCTCGGGCGGGACGATCCATCCATCCTCGAGCGTGGCGAGGTGGAACTCGATCGCACCGTGGTTCATGAGGTCGGCGGTCGGGGCCTCAGCTTCGCGCTCAGCGCCGAACCGCTGCGAGATCGCTGCGGAGTTCAGCCTGACGAAGTTGACCTCGATGCCGGGGTACTGCTCGGTGAAGCCCTCGACCACGGACTGGAACGCGGACTCGGCAGATGCGATGTAGGCGATGACCTCGCCCTCTTCCTGCGCTGCCTCGTACAGCGCGTCGAGGTCGACTCCGGACGCCTCACCCTGCTCTCCGTCTTCCTCGGTGCCCTCCTCACCGGCGTCTTCCTCGCCGGCATCTTCCTCGCCCGTCTCCTCCTCCGTGGTCTCGTCAGCGGTCTCGTCAGGCTCGTCGCCACCACAGGCGGCGGCGAGCAGTCCGACCGCTGCGAGTACCAGCAGGTACCTCCTCGGCCTCTTCATGATGCTCTCCTCTCTCCATCATCGTCTGGCGACCGTTCGGCCCCAGTGCCCTGCTATCCCCCCGCCCGATCTCTTCCCGCGCGTGCCGCTCAGTCCTGCTTGAGGACACGGATATCGGCCGGATCGACGGTGAGCCACTGCGTGTCACCGTCGGCGATGGCCCCGGAAC
>CAYXJD010000256.1:0-1153 GCA_964465225.1 uncultured Actinomycetota bacterium | reverse complement strand
TCGGCCGGATCGACGGTGAGCCACTGCGTGTCACCGTCGGCGATGGCCCCGGAACCCTCGCTGCGCCAGACCAGCAGCCAGAGCTCGTCCAGCCGGTACAGGTCCTCGATGTAGGACCCCATGAAGCTGGACCGCACGAGCGTCGCCGGCCAGCTGTTGACGGCCTGCTCCTGCGAGGAGGTCGCCGTCCGTTCCGGGCGCCACATCACCATGACATCGTCGCCCTCGACCAGCTCTGCCATCTTGGGGGG
Organism: uncultured Actinomycetota bacterium; assembly: GCA_964465225.1. Taxonomy (GTDB): domain Bacteria; phylum Actinomycetota; class Nitriliruptoria; order Nitriliruptorales; family Nitriliruptoraceae; genus T1Sed10-7. The sequence goes on along the minus strand of CAYXJD010000256.1, from coordinate 902 downwards.
CGATCCGACGACCTGCCCGAGCGCGGTCTCGACCACGACCTCGGACGGTCCAAGGGAGACGACCCGGCCTTGCAGCGTGTTGGCCGTGCCGACGAAGTTGGCCACGTACGGCGTCGCCGGCCGGCTGTAGACCTCCCCGGGGGGACCGAGGTGCCGTATGGATCCCTCGCCGAGGACGGCGACCCGGTCGGCGAGCTGGAGCGCCTCCGCCTGGTCGTGGGTCACGTACAGGGCGGCGAACCCGAGCCGGTCCTGCATCGCCAGCAACTCGTAGCGCAGCTGGTCACGGACCTTGGCGTCGACGTTGGACAGCGGCTCGTCGAAGAGGACGAGGTCGTCGCCCTTGACGACGGCACGCGCGAGCGCGACGCGCTGCTGCTGGCCACCACTGATCTGGTTCGGGTACTGGTCTGCCAGCTCCAGGATGCCGACCTGTTGCAGGGCCGTGTTGACCTGCTCACGGATCTCCGACCGTGACGGCCGGGGCCGGCCGTTGCGCAGCGGGTAGGCGACGTTGTTGAAGACGCTCATGTGCGGCCAGAGCGCGTAGGACTGGAAGACCATGCTGAAGTTGCGGTGCTCCGGACCGACGTTGATCCCGCGCTGGCTGTCGAAGACGGTCTGGCCCCCGATGCTCACCTTGCCGGCATCCGGATGCTCGAGGCCCGCCACCGAGCGCAGGAGGGTGGTCTTGCCGCAACCGCTCGGACCGAGGAGCACGACGAACTCGCCCGGATCGACGCGCAGCGAGAGCTCGTCGACCGCCTTGACCACGGTCCCACCCGCACGGCGGAAGCGCTTCTGCAGGTCGGTGACCTCCAGCGCCGCAACGCGGGCAGGAGGACCGTCGGAGGTATCGGCGGCCCCGTGGGCGGAAGCGACCGCGTGTGCAGAGCTCATGT
>CAYXJD010000255.1:0-4170 GCA_964465225.1 uncultured Actinomycetota bacterium | reverse complement strand
AGCTCGTCGCACCGTTTCGTCTCCGGCACGAAGGTGGGCTGGCGGGTCAGATCGCTCCAGCCGTTGAGCTCCGGCTGGGTCGCCAGGCGCCGGAGCAGGTCCTTGGCGTAGACCACGCCCACGATCCGATCGGTCTCGTCGGCCGCATGGACCGGGAGCCGCGAGTAGCCGCCGTCCACCACGACCCGGACCACCTCGCCGATCGAGGCATCCTCAGGCACGCTGACCACGTCGGGACGGGGGACCATGACCTCGCGGACGAGGGTCTCGCCGAGCTCGAAGATGGAGCGGATCATCGCGCGCTCCCCGGCTTCCAACTCGCCAGCGTCCTCCTCCACCTCGTCACTCAGCGCCCGCAGCTCGTCGTCACCCGCGTGGGGTCCGGACACCTCGTGCCGGTGCGGGACCAGCGCCCGGCCCAGCGCCACCGAGGCCGCGCCGATCGGACCGAACAGGCGCACCAAGAGACGACCGGGGCGGGCGAGCATGAGCCCGGCAGCATCCAGGTGGCGCAGCACCACGGTCCGGGGGACGACCTCGGTGACGACCAGGCTGAGTGCGATCGTGCCCGCGGCGGCGGCGACCACCCACCACCACGCCGAGGTGACCGTGAGCACCAGCACGGTGACCACGGTCGCCAGGGCGACCCGCGCGATCACGGTGGCCACCAGCAGGGCGTCCAGCGCCTCGGCACGGTGCTCGGTGAGCCACAGCAGCGCCGTCGCCCGTGCCGCCTCGGGTCCCTCCTCGTCCCCCTCGCGCAACCGGAGCGCGCGGACGACGTCCATGCGGCTCACGACGGTCTCGACCGCCGCCAGCAGCGCGATGGCCAGGAAGAGCAGGGCGACGGCGACGATCCCCAGCGCGCTCGGTTGGCCACTCACCGCTGCTCGACCTCGCCCTCGTGGCTGGCCAGGAGTGCATCGGTGAGCGCGAACATCTCGTGCTCCTCCTCAGGAGTCGCGTGATCCCACCCCAGCAGGTGCAGCAGTCCGTGCACCGTCAGCAGCCGCAGTTCCTCACGAGGCGAGCGACCGAACGCGGGCGCCTGCTCGGTGGCGACGACCGGACACAGCACGACGTCACCGAGGATCGACGGGACGTCCGGTGGCGATTCTCCGGGCTCGTCGATCGGGAAGGCCAGCACATCGGTAGGCCCCGTCTGGCCCATGTGTGTCGCGTTCAGCCGGGTGATCGTCTCCCGATCGACCAGCAGCAACGCCACCTCCATGTCGTCGGGGACGCGCTGACTGGCGAGCACGTGACGGGCGAGGTCGACGAGGTCCACCCCGTCGATCGGTTCCGACTGTTCGTCGGCCAGGTAGACGGCCACGCTCAGCTCTCATCGGTGGGGACGTCGGCGGCCGGCCCGGACGTCGGCGCCTCCTGGGCCTCGTCGTAGGCCTCGTAGGCCTCGACGATACGTTGCACGATGTGGTGACGGACCACGTCCCCCGAGCGCAGTCGGGAGAAGGCCACACCCTCGATCCCGTCGAGGATCTCCCCGACGATACGCAGTCCGGAGCGCGCGCCGCTGGGCAGATCGACCTGGCTCACGTCACCGGTGACCACGGCCTTGGAGTTGAAGCCGATCCGGGTCAGGAACATCTTCATCTGTTCCGGCGTGGTGTTCTGGGCCTCGTCGAGCACGATGAACGCGTCGTTGAGGGTGCGACCGCGCATGTAGGCCAGCGGCGCGATCTCGATCGTCCCGCGATCGACGTGGTTGACGAGCTCCTCGGCCTCCATCATGTCGTGGAGGGCGTCCCACAGCGGCTTGAGGTAGGGATCGATCTTCTCGTGCAGCGTCCCCGGAAGGAACCCGAGGCGCTCCCCCGCCTCGACGGCTGGTCGGGTCAGGATCAGCCGGTTGACCTGTTTGGCACGCAGTGCCTGGACGGCCGCACCCATGGCGAGGTAGGTCTTGCCCGTGCCCGCGGGACCGATGCCGAAGGTCACCGTGTTGGACCGGATCGCGTCGAGGTAGCGCTTCTGGCCGAGCGTCTTGGCACGGATCGTCCGGCCCCGGTGGGTGATCAGCGTCTCGGAGAGCACCTCGGAGGGACGCTCGGCGGCGTCGTCGCGGATCATGCGGACGGTCTGGCGCACCACCCCCCGGTCGATCGCCTGGCCGCGGTCGAGCAGCAGGACCAGCTCCTCGAACAGCTGGGCCACACGCGCGGTCTCCTCGGCATCCTCGGACCGGATCGAGATCTCGTTGCCGCGGACGTGGATCACCGCGTGGAACGCGTCCTCGATCGTGCGCAGCAGCTCGTCGCGGGTCCCGAGCAGGGACACCATGGCGTGCTCGCCGGGGACGAGGACCTTGACGGCGGTGACCTGATCGTCCTCGGCGGACATCGCGTGGGCGGGGGTCGACGCATCGGCTGGAGAGGGACTGGCTGACGTGCTCGCCACGGGTGGGGGTGACTCCTCAGCAGGGAACGGCGGTGCGGATCGCGTCTGCTCACGTTCAGCGGCGAAGGGGACCGGACCACCGACGCGTGAGCTGCGACTGTCCAGGGTAGCCCCCAACGGACGCGCGCGACCGGGTCCCTGCAGCGCGGGACCAGGTCCCTTCAGCGCACGACGCCGGCGGCGGTCAGTCGACTGCGCAGCTCCTCCGGCGAGGCATCGAGGACGGCGGCCAGCAGCTCGAGGTCGGCGTGCCGGACCGTCAGGACGCGCCCGTTGTAGTCCCCGCGACGAGCCTGGATCGCCGAGGCGTAGCGCCGGACGGCGGGCTCGAGTTCACGCTCGCGCTCCAGCGCCACCAGATCGATGACCAGCTCCGGGCCCTGGTCGATCGGCCCGGCCAGGTTGCGGTCCTCGGTCGGGAGCAGCTCCGAGACGGGGACGCGGTAGAAGGCTGCCAACCGCTGCAGGCGGGTGATGGACACCGCCCGCTCTCCCCGTTCGTAGGCGCCCACGACCGATGCCTTCAGGCCACCGTCGCTGCGCGCCTCCACCTCGTGCAGCGACAGCCCCTGCTGCTGCCGCACCCGGCGCAGACGGTCGCCGAGCTGCCTGGCGTAGCGGCTGTCGTCCGCTGACATCGCACCCTCGACTCGGAGTAGGGCACCCCTGCTGGCCCCCCACTGTCTCCACTGACGCGTCACGATACCCCGACGATCCCCGGGTAAGAAGCATCCTGACCCAGTGCAGCCGGCCGTACCCGCGGGGTCACGTGTTCCAGCGGCCGGTAGCCGCCGACAGCACCGCCAGTCCAGCGGCACCCGCGTGCTCGGCCCGCAGCACCGATGGTCCGAGCCCGACAGCCAGGGCACCACCGGCCACCGCGTCCGCGACCTCGTCATCGCTGAAGCCGCCCTCGGGTCCCACCGCCAGGACGAGACGCGCCGCCGGTTGCCAGACCGAGGCCACGGACGGCAGTGGCGGCGCGTCGGGATGGGCGAGCAGCAACAGCTCGTCGTCCCGTCCGAGCCGGTCGAGGCCGATCGGACCCGAGACGGCCGGCTGGCGAGGCCGTCGGGCCTGCTCGCAGGCTGCGCGGATGACGGCGTTCCAGCGCTCGCGCCCACGGGCCGCCCGGCGCTCGTCGAGCCGGACGACCGACCGCGCGGTATCGATCACCCGCAGCTCATCGACACCGAGCTCGCAGGCGTGTCGCACGATCTCGTCGAGTTTGCGTCCCTTCGGAACCGCCTGGGCCAGCACCAGCCACGGCCGTGGCTCGGGCAGGACCCTGGGGTCGCTCACCAGCTCGACCTCTGCGTCCACCAGGGTGCCGAACGCGCTGGTACCGCACCCATCGGCGATCTCCACCGCAGCGCCCGGACCGAGCCGGAGCACGGTGCCGAGGTGGTGACGATCATCACGACCCAGGGGCAGGCGATCGCCGGCCCGGGCACCAGACAACGCCACGTCGAGGTGGAGATACGGCGTGAGGCTCACCACCGCCCCGGATCGTCGCTCACCGCTGCAGCGCGTCACGCAGGCGGGAGAACCGGCCCCCAGAGCGCTGAGCCAGTTCCTCGCCACGCACCGCGGCCAGCTGCTCGAGCAGCCCGCGTTGCTCAGCATCCAGCCCCGTCGGCACCTCGACGCGCACCACCAGGTGCAGGTCCCCGCGACGGCCACCACCACGCATCGGCAGCCCCGCGCGCCGCACCGTCAGCACGTCGCCCGGCTGGGTGCCGGCGGGGACGG
>CAYXJD010000254.1:0-4188 GCA_964465225.1 uncultured Actinomycetota bacterium | reverse complement strand
CGCCTGGTTCGGCGGTCCGGTGAACATCGCGGTGATGCACCAGGTGGTCACCGCCCAGCTGGCAGCCGCTCGGCAGGGCACGCACAAGACCAAGACCCGTGGCGAGGTCCGGGGCGGCGGGGCCAAGCCCTGGCGCCAGAAGGGCACGGGACGCGCCCGTCAGGGATCGAGCCGTTCGCCACAGTGGGTCGGCGGCGGGGTGGCCCACGGCCGTGTCCCCAAGGACTGGTCGGTGCGGGTCAACAAGAAGGTCAAGCGTGCGGCGCTGCGCTCGGCGCTGTCGGACCGGGCGGAGCACCAGCTGGTGACGGTCGTCCGTGACCTCTCCTTCGACGTTGCCCGGACCAAGGACGCGGTGGCGGCCCTGTCCGCCCTTGAACTCGAGGGCAGGGTGCTCGTCGTACTCGCCGAGCGTGACGAGGCCACGATGCGCTCCTTCCGCAACCTCCCCGATGTCCACACCCTGGTCGTTGACCAGCTCAACACCCACGACGTGGTGGTCAGTGACGTGGTCGTCTTCGACGAGGACGCCCTCGCACTGATCGGTACGGGGCGTCGCCGCGGCGACGTCGACACCTCGACACCCGAGGAGGTGGCGTCCGCATGAAGGACCCCCGCGACATCATCTACCGCCCCGTGATCTCCGAGAAGACCTACGGCCTCCTCGACGAGAACAAGTACACCTTCGTCGTGGATCCGCGGGCGAACAAGACCCAGATCAAGCAGGCGGTCGAGGGCATCTTCGAGGTGAAGGTGCTGAGCGTCAACACGATGAACCGGCCGGGCAAGCGCAAGCGCCGCGGCCTGATCGTCGGGAAGCGTCCCGACACCAAGCGCGCCATCGTCACGGTGGCAGAAGGCGACGAGATCGAGCTGTTCGACGCCGGGCTGTAGACCCGGCTCGCTCAGCTGCAGCTCCGTCCGACGAGAACCACGAGGCATCATCATGGCGATCCGCAAGTACAAGCCGACCACGCCCGCACGGCGTGGAGGGTCGGTGAGCGACTTCGCGACCGTGACGCGCTCCACCCCGGAGAAGTCCCTGTTGGCACCGCTGCCGCAGAAGGCGGGCCGGAACGTGCACGGGCGCATCACCAGCCGTCACCGGGGCGGAGGGCACAAGCGCAAGTACCGGGTGATCGACTTCCGTCGCAACAAGGACGCGGTCCCCGCGACGGTGGCGGCGATCGAGTACGACCCCAACCGGTCGGCACGCATCGCGCTCCTCCACTACCACGATGGCGCGAAGCGCTACATCCTCGCACCACGCAACCTGAAGGTCGGCTCGCTCGTCGAGTCCGGTCCCGAGGCGGACATCAAGATCGGCAACGCCCTGCCGCTGCGCAACATCCCCGTCGGCACCACGATCCACGCTGTGGAGCTGCAGCCGGGCGGTGGCGCGACCTTCGGCCGCTCGGCCGGCACCGCCATCCAGCTGCTGGCCAAGGAGGGCAAGTCGGCAGCGATCCGGCTGCCGTCGGGGGAGATCCGGCTGGTGGACGCTCGGTGCCGCGCGTCGATCGGCAGCGTGGGCAACGAGGAGCACGAGCTGATGAGCCTCGGGAAGGCCGGCCGCACGCGCTGGAAGGGTGTGCGCCCCCAGACCCGGGGTGTCGCGATGAACCCCGTCGACCATCCGCTCGGTGGTGGCGAGGGCAAGTCCTCCGGCGGTCGCCATCCGACCGATCCGTGGGGCAACCCCGAACGACGGACCCGCAAGCCCAACCACCGCTCCGATCAGTACATCATCCGCCGTCGCGGCAAGAAGCGTCGGTGACCAACGTTCGCGGGGCGACCCGCACCCGCCGCAGCCGGCGGACCCCGACCGCAGTCCGGGTCGGACTCATGGAGGGCTGACACATGCCACGCAGCTTGAAGAAGGGCCCGTTCGTCGACGACCACCTCATGAAGAAGGTGGACGCGCAGAACCAGGCCGGCACGAAGAAGGTCATCAAGACCTGGTCACGGCGCTCCACCATCTTCCCGGAGATGGTCGGTCACACCCTCGCGGTGCACGACGGGCGCAAGCACGTGCCGGTCTACGTCACCGAGTCCATGGTCGGCCACAAGCTCGGCGAGTTCGCCCCGACCCGTGCCATCAAGTGGGGCGGCGCCGGCGAGAAGCAGGGCGTCAAGCGCCGCTAGGAGCTCACGATGACAACCAAGGTCAAGGCGACCGCCAAGTACGTGCGTGTCAGCCCCACCAAGGTGCGCCAGCTCACGCGGCTCATCGCGGGGCAGCACGTCGACGAGGCGAAGCGCATCCTGCAGTTCGCGGACAAGAGCGCGGCCGATCCGCTGCTCAAGGTCCTGAACTCCGCGATCGCGAACGCCGAGAACAACGACGATCTGGACCCCGACGAGCTGTACGTCGATCAGGCGTTCGCCGACGAGGGGCCGACACTCAAGCGTTACCAGCCACGCGCGCTTGGCCGCGCCTACCGGATCCGCAAGCGGACCAGCCACATCACCGTCGTGGTCACTCCCGTGGAGGAGAACTGATATGGGTCAGAAGGTCAACCCCTACGGCTTCCGCCTCGGCGTCACCACGGACTGGAAGTCCCGGTGGATCGCCGACAAGAAGTCCTACGCGTCCTACCTCCACGAGGACGATCGCGTCCGCCGCTACATCCGTGAGCGTGTGCGGCACGCTGGTGTCAGCCGCATCGACATCACACGCACCCGTGACAACGTCGAGGTGTCGGTCCAGGCGGCCCGTCCCGGCATCGTCATCGGTCGTCGTGGCGCCGAGGCGGATGCGATCCGTGGGGACCTCGAGAAGCTGACCGGCAAGAAGGTCAAGCTCAACATCATCGAGATCAAGAACCCCGAGCTCGACGCGCAGGTCGTGGCCTTCAACGTCGCCGAGCAGCTGCGGGGCCGGGTGTCGTTCCGTCGCGCGATGCGTCGTGCGGTGCAGTCGGCCATGAAGGCCGGCGCCAAGGGCATCCGGATCCAGGTCGGTGGCCGCCTCGGTGGCGCCGAGATGAGCCGGACCGAGTGGTACCGCGAGGGCCGTGTCCCCCTGCACACGTTGCGCGCCAAGGTGGACTACGGCTTCGACGAGGCCCGCACGACCTATGGCCGCATCGGGGTCAAGGTCTGGGTCTACACCGGGGACCAGATCGGCTCCGGTGAGGAGGCGGAAGCTCTCAGGGCCATGGAGCGCGCCAAGGCGCTGTCCGAGGGGCGCAGCGTCGAGGATCGTCCGCGACGCAAGTCCGCCCGCAAGGCGGCGAGCGTCGCCAAGAAGGTGACCGGCGTCGGCTCCCGTCCGAAGCCGGAGGCCAAGCCCGAGCCCCAGGCCGAGACCCCTGCCCAGGCGCCCGCGACCGAGACCGCCTCCGCGCCGGCGCCCTCGGGTGACTCCTCGAACGCACCTGCCCCCGCGCCCACCTCGGCGGCGGAGACGGGTCAGACCCCTGCCTCCAGCGACACCCCGGCGACCACCGAGGCGGCACCGCCGCAGTCGGGGGCCATGCCGGTCGACCAGGTGGCGGGTGAGGACGCCCCGGAGGCACCGACCGAGCACCCCGCTGAGGCGGAGGTGGCTCCGGCGGGCCCGGAGGAGACCTCCGAGGAGACCTCCGAGGACACCACTGACAAGCAGGATGGTGAGGCCTGATGCTCGCACCCAAGCGCGTCCAGCACCGCAAGCAGCACCGTCCTCGACCGTTGAAGGGCATGTCCAAGGGGCATACCCAGGTGTACGTCGGTGATTTCGGACTGATGGCCACCAGCCCCGGTTGGATCACGGCCCGGCAGATCGAGTCCGCACGTATCGCCATCACCCGTGCGATCAAGCGTGGTGGGAAGGTGCGTATCACGCTGTTCCCGGACCGTTCGATCACACGCAAGCCGCTGGAGACCCGCATGGGTTCCGGCAAGGGAGGCCCTGATCACTGGGTCGCCCCCGTCAAGCCCGGACGGATCATGTTCGAGCTGTCCGGGGTGGACGAGGAGTTGGCGCGCGAGGCGATGCGCAAGGCATCACACAAGCTCCCCGTCACCACCAAGTTCGTCACGCGCGAGGAGGCCGGCGAATGATGACCGCGACCGAACTGCGTGAGCTGCCCGACGACGAGCTCCGTCTGAAGCTGGACGAGGGCAAGGAGGAGCTGTTCAACCTGCGCTTCCAGGTCGTCACCGGCCAGCTCGACAACCCGCGACGCATCAAGGAGGTCAAGC
>CAYXJD010000253.1:0-4261 GCA_964465225.1 uncultured Actinomycetota bacterium | reverse complement strand
CCACGATGGCTGAACTGTCGCAGTTCCTCATCGTGTTCGACCATGAGCAGGGCGCCCTGCACCAGGGCATCACGGTCTTCGCCGACGCCGCTGAAGCGCTCCACGCCTACGACGCCACCGAACGGCACTTCGCCGAGCAGGCGCACATCGAGGTGGTCCTGAGCGGCTCCGATTCGCTGGACCGGCCGCTGCCCATCCTTGCACGGACATCGAATCTCCCGGCATCCAGTCGTGGATCGCGTCCTCGAGGACCAGCTCCAGGCACTCCCGCGCGGCGTCGTCATCACCGCCGACATCCACCAGTCTGCGGTGCAGCTCGTCGCGGTCTGCGTCCAGGACCTCGAGCAGCGAGAGCTCCCCGAATATCGGGAGGAGCCGGTGTTCGAGCGCGGCCTCGAACCTCGCCCGGTCCGGGGCATCGTCGAGCAACGCCGCCAACCAGTTGGCTGCGTACGCGGCGAACGTCACCCTCCCGGCCCGGCGGCACCCCGCCACGGCGGCACGCGTCTGGATCTCCCAGACTCGCGCGTCGGCCTCGGTCGGCAACGTTGCCGTGTAGCGCTGCCCGTTGATCGTCAGCCGACCCCCGAAGCTTCCCGACGGCAACCGGTCGATCGCCACCCGCACCCTCCCCGCCTGTGGACGACCACGCTACGCGCACCAACTACGCGAAAATCGGCCTCCCAGGGGGTCCTAGAGGCCGAATCCGAGAAGCGCGCTGGGAGGGATTCGAACTCCCGGCCGCCTGATCCGTCGTCCCCTGTTGCTACTGCAACCGAGCGAATACAGGCGAACTGAGCTGTCAGTCTGGTAGCGCCACCTGGTGTGGGTGGTGGGTTCGTTTGGGCATGACATGGAGACGGGCGCGAAGCAGCAGAGCTCGATGCGCGTGTCAATCGGTCGTCAGGCGCGCTGCGATCTCTTCGACGTCGAGACGGCCCTCGGCGACGGCCATCACGAGTTCAAACGCAGCATCGTCGTCGAGTTCGACCGCCTGGCCGTTGATGTCGAGGAAGACCACGGTCGCGAGCCACGCCAGGCGCTTGTTCCCGTCGACCAGCCCATGGTTGCGGGCCAGAGAATGCAGCAACGCCGCGGCCTTCTCCTGAAGCGTCGCATATGCATCGGTACCGAACGCACTCGAGTGCGGCCGGGCGCAGGCAGAGTCGAGCAGGCCCAGGTCCCGAACCGGTCCGGCATTCAAGGCGCGGGTCAGATCGAGCAGGTCCTCGAGATCGAGGTACTCCACCTCGTCGTCGGGCCGCTCCGTCACACCGAGCCGAGCCGGTCGAGCACGTCACCCCAACGATCGATCAACTTGTCGGCGCTCGCCTCGACACGCGCGCGATGCCCCGCCCGCTCGTAGCGTTCGAGCACGGCGCGACGGATCACCTCCTGGCGCGAAAGCCCCTCGCTCTTCGCGAGCGCAGCCAACGCATGCTCGAGTTCTTCGTCAGTGCGCAGTGTAAGAGCCATCGGGCGACGATACCACTTTGGTAGCGCCCCCGCCTGCCAACGTCCGCGTCATCCTCACCCAGCCGGGCTCGGCCGGGCTCGCCATCGTGTGCCCGACCCCGATGCGGGGTCCGCGAGCACGGCGCGGCGTCACCGAGCATCCGGGCCTGTACTTCCTCGGCCTGAACTGGCTGCACAAAGCAAAGTCCGGGCTGCTGTACGGCGTCGGTGAGGACGCCGCCTACACCGTCGAGCATCTCACATCCAAAACCCGAACTTCCTCGTGACCATCACCTGGCCACAGAAGGCCGGCCACAGCGGCACGTGACCGATGGTCCGACGATCCGCAAGCCACAGCATCCGCCCGTGACACGACGGCGGACCAGGCAAGACCCGCGTCCACCGATCGAGAGACCATGCCTTGGGCGGGGAAAGCCCGCAGGACCGCGGTCAAACGGCCATCGGTTCGGGTCCGCGGACGACTACCAGCTTGGCGCTCGGGCGCATCTGCGAGAAGGGCTTCGGCTTGATCCGGTGGCTCCATCTGCACCACAGACGGTCGACGGCTTCGCGGAGCACACTGGACGGTTCGCATGCAACGGAGCAGTATGGCGGTCGATCATCGAGCCGACAGCGGGCGCGGTCACCGACGCCTGGCTCGAGGTGATACGGGCTACGCGAACCGGTGGTGCTCTTCGAAACCGCGTCAGCCGCTGTCGGGGATGCGGGGAGAGCTACATGACGGACCAACCCGCCCACGACGTCACCACCACCGACGGCATCACCATCGCAGGGACCGTGCACGGCCAGGGACCGCCTCTGGTGTTCTCGCCAGGAGGGCTCGGGGATGCCGACCTCGACTGGCAAGCGCTGCTGCCACACCTGACTGGCCGCTTCACCTGCTATCTGCCGAGCTTGCGTGGCCGTGGCCTCAGCGGCGATCATCCCGACCTTCGCTTGGATCGGCTGGTCGAGGATCTGGTCGAGTATGTCGACAGCATCGGGGAGGCGACCGGACTGGTGGGTTGGTCCGCTGGTGGCATGGTGCTCGACGTGGCGGCGCGGTCCGATGCGGTGGACGCGGTGGTGGCCGTCGAACCCACGATGTTCCATCTGCTGGATGATCAGGAACGAGCGGCTCTCGGCGAGGCGGTCGCGCGTATGCGCGAGCTGGCCGCCGAAGGCAACATGCAGGACGCGGTCCGTGCGTTCCTCGGTTTTCCCTTCAATGACGAGGAGCTCGCCGTGGCCGACCGGACTGGCTACTTCCGGGCCACGGCCCGCTACGTCCCGACCCTGCTCAACCAGCTCGCGCAGACGATGCAGTCCGACGCCCCCGGCGCTGACGATCCGGCGGTGTTCGGTGCGATCTCGGCTCCGGCGCTGGTGCTACACGGAACGAACACCAAACGGTTCCTCGCCGCCGGCGCACGGCACGTCGCAGACCACGTCCCCAACGCCACGGTGCGAGAGATCCCCGGCGCTGGCCACGCCGGCCCGCTGACCCATCCCAAGGCGCTCGCCAAAGCACTCACCGAGTTCTTCCGGCCAGCACAGCCGGCCTGACAGTTCGGTCACCCTCAGAACGCGGCGCGATGATCGTCAGCAGCAACAGGAACCTCCCCGCACGGAGAGAATCGAGACGGCCGTGGCAAGCCCTTTCATCTACATCAATTCGTACACGATCAGGCCCGGGAAGCAGGATGCATACAGAGAGCTGTCGCAGCGGCTCGTCGAGGTGGTGCGGGAGAACGAACCCGGGATGCTGTACTTCGCTGCGCACATCAGCGGGGACGGCACGGAGGCACACACGATCCAGGTGCACGAGACCGTTGAGAACATGGCGCGCCACATGCAGGTCCTCCAAGACCATCCGGATCTACTCCGGGCGTCCAGTGACGCCGTGGACTTCTCGACCATGTCGATCCAGATCTACGGCACGCCTACCCACGAGATCCTTGAGCAGATGGAGCAGATGGCCGGCACGGGCGCAGAGGTGACCATCGCGCCTGCGGCCGCGGCCTTCGATCGGTTCGGCGCAAGCTGAGCCCGCACAGCTCCGGGCACAGGCGTATATCGGCCGATCTCGAGCGGCCGGTTTCCTGAACAGCACCGTTGCGGCGCCTATTCACGCAACCGGGTGGTGGCCGGGCCGACCCTGTCGGACCTGCACCACGCAGCGAGGGCCCCAGCGCGCAGATCCTCGGCGGCATCCTCCAGGACCAGGTGCAGACACTCCCGTACGGCGCCGCCATCCTGGTCCACACCACTGTCCAGGAGGAGGTGGTCCAACTCGTTGCGGTCCGCCTCCAGCACCTCCAGCATTGGTCGCTCCCCAAGCGCGGGGATGAGCCAATCCCGGAGCGCCGCCTCGAAGCGCGCTCGGTCCGGCGCGCCATCAATGAACTCCGCCAGCCAGCGTTCGGCGAAATCGGCGAATGTCACCGGCGCAGCACCGCGATGCCGGATGGCGCCGGCACGGGTCTCCAGCTCCCAGAGGCGAGCGTCGGCCTCGGTCGGCAACGTTGCCGTGTAGCGCTGCCCGTCGATCATCAGCCGCGCCCGAAATCTGCCCGACGGCAACCGATCGATCGCCACCCACACCCTCCCCGGCCTGTGGAAAACGACGCTATGCCTGCCCGACCATTTGTCACGATTTGGGCATGACACCCCTGTGGACAGCCCTCAGACGAGAACGCGGAAACGCGAAATTCGGCCGCTCAGATAGTACTCAGAGGCCGAATTCGGTTTGCGCGCTGGGAGGGATTCGAACCCCCGGCCGCCTGATCCGTAGTCGCCTGTTTCT
>CAYXJD010000252.1:0-4286 GCA_964465225.1 uncultured Actinomycetota bacterium | reverse complement strand
CGGTGTCGTCGGACGGTGCGGTGTCCGCCGCGCAGGCGGTGAGCAACAGCGCCACGACGAGGCCCAGCAGGACGTGCTGTCGGGTGCGCACGGTGACCTCCGGTTCGGCGGTGGTCAGGGGAACCGGTGGCCCGGCATGGCGCTTCCATCTGGGCGGTCGTCGCGCAGTGGGCGGCGCAGGCCGTCCCTCAGTGGGCGGCGCAGGCCGTCCCTCAGTGGGCGGCGCGGATCCCCATCGCGCCCAGTAGGAGCAGACCGAGGCCCACGAGGACCAGTCGCCACTCGGGCCGGCGACGCAGCCACCAGCCGGCGACGAGCAGCAGCGTCAGCACCAGCGCGAACTGTGCCAGGACACCGACGTCCGTGGCGGGCTGCAACAGGCGGCTGACGGCTGCGACGCCCGGGAGATCGGCACTGCGCACCTGCTGGTCCTTCCTCGATGAGACGCGTGCCCTGATGCCCTGCACGGGGGGCCGGCGGCTCAAGTTCGGAGTTGGACGGCCGACAACCGCACCATGCATCCACGCGCTTGGAAGGTAGGGGCGATCCTCGGTCTCGCCGCCGGGATCGCGTTCCTGCTGTCGGACACCGAGTTGGTCCGCGAGACCATCTGGCGTTTGACCCTGCTCGGAGCCTGCACCGGCGTCGTCGTGGGGATCCGCGGCAACCGACCATCGCGGGAGCACCCCTGGTGGTTGCTGTTCGGTGCCTTGGCGATCCTGGGCGTGGCCAACCTGCTCGACTACCCCCTGTGGGCCAGCCCGGGGTCGATCGCGTGGTCCGATCCCCTCGCGATCCTGGCCTTCCCGCTGATCGGGGTGGGTGCGCTGGCCCTGACCCGGTCCCTGGCACCCGGCGGGGACCGCGAGAGTGCGATCGACGGCATGATCGTCATGATCGCCATGGCCGCCGTGTTGGCCGGGACGGCCTACCACCCCGAGCACCTGGCTCGGGATGCCGCGTTCGCCAGCCGTCTGCTCCACACCGTGGTGGCACCGCTGATGATGGCCGCGGTGACCGCCGCGACCTTCCGGCTGCTCTTCGTCGGGAGCCTGCGCAACGTCTCGGCGTGGTTCGTGGTGGCGGCTGCAGGCGGTGCCCTGGTCGGCAACGCGGTCCGGGCGGTGCTGGTGTCCGCCGGCACCTACGAACGTGGGGTATGGACCGATGTGTCGATCCTGCTGGCCTACGTCCTGATCGCGCTCGCGAGCCTGCATCCCTCGTCGCCGGGACTGACCGATCCGGTGGACCGGCGCTTCCGCCGCTTCACCCACGCCCGGCTCATCGTCCTCGGGATCTCCCTCATGGCGGCGCCCGCCACGCTCCTGGCCCGCGGCATCGGCGGTGACCAGCTGGTCACCATGGCCGCCACGGTGCTGGTCAGTCTCCTGGTGCTCCTGCGGCTCAGTCGCCTGGCGGTCGACCGGGAGCACAGCCGCCGGCAGTTGCACGTCCGGGCGGATCGGCAGGAGCAGCTCGCCGAGCTGGGACGCTGTGCCCTGCACACCACCTCGGTGCACGAGCTGGTGGCCGCCACGACCGAGGTGTGTCACGACCACCTCGATGTCCGACGCTGCGAACTCGTCGAGGACGCCGATGGGACCTGGGATGCGGCCACGGTGGCCCTGCCCGTCGATGGGGAGGGCCGAGCGCTGGTCGTCGAGCGCGACCGTCCCTTCAGCGATGAGGAGCTCGCCTTCCTCCGGTCGGCGGCCCACCTCGTCACGCTCGCCATCGAACGGCACACGGCGCAGGAGGTGATGCGCCGAGCCGCGGTCCACGACCCGTTGACGGGCCTCCCGAACCGGCGGCTGCTCTGGGACCGGCTGGCACAGGCACTGACCCGTCGCCGTCACGACGAGCACCGCATCTGCGTGATGTTCGTCGACCTCGACGACTTCAAGCGGGTCAACGACGATCACGGCCATCAGCTCGGTGACGAGGTGCTGGTGGCGGTCGCCCGTCGCCTCGAGGAGGTGGTGCGAGCCGCGGACACGGTGGGTCGGCTGGCAGGTGATGAGTTCGTCATCGTCTGTGAGGACATCAGCTCGCCAGCGGCCAAGGCGCTCGCCCACCGGGTGACCTCGGCGCTGTCGCGCCCCTTCGAGGTCGCCGGCCGGAACGTGCATCTGGCAGTGAGCGTCGGACTGACGACGCCGGCGCAGGGGATCGAGGACCCCGAGGAGGTCCTGGTCCAGGCCGATACCGCGATGTACGTGGCGAAGTCGCAGGTGGGCCCTGCGGTCGTCACCTACAACGGCGAGCTCGGTGCGAACCGGGCCCAGCGTCGCGAGCTGGAACGGGAGCTCGAGCAGGTGCTGGCCGAGGAGGAGTTCGCTCTGGTCTACCAGCCACTGTGGCGCCTCGGTGAGGACACCCCGATCGGTGCGGAGGTCCTGTTGCGCTGGGACCACCCCGAGCGCGGCCTGTTGTCACCGCAGGCGTTCCTGTCCGTGGCGGAGGAGAGCGACCTCATCCTCGGGATCGGCGCGTGGGTCCTCACCCGGGCGACCGAGCAGCTCGCTCGCTGGCAGGCCGAGCTGCCTGTGGACCAACCGTGGACGTTGTACGTCAACCTGTCCGGTCGGCAGTTGCTCGCACCGGACCTGGTCGGTCAGGTCGCTGGGCTCCTCGACCGGCACGGTCTGCGCGCCGACCGGCTCGGGTTCGAGGTGTCGGAGCGAGCGGTGGTCGACGAGCGCGTCGTCGCGACCGCGAACGCGCTGACCGATCTGGGGACCCGTCTGGCGTGGGACGACTTCGGTACCGGCTTCTCGTCCATCTCGCACCTGCGTGGCTGGCCGCTGGACATCATCAAGCTCGATGGCTCGTTGATCGAGCGCGCCGTCTCCAGCCCCGAGGATGCGAGCATCGTGCGGGCCGTCTGCTCGGTCGCCCACGAGCTGGGCATGGAGGTGCTGGCCGAGCACGTGTCCTCGGCGCAGCAGTTGGCCACCGTCGAGCGCCTCGGCTGCGACCTCGGCCAGGGCTATCACCTCGGCCCTCCAGTCACCGCTGAGGAGCTGTGGCTGCCGGGCCGACCTCGCCGCACGCCGGAGCCGGCGTCACCATCGCGGTCGCGGGTGACGGGAGCGGCGCGGTCGCGGGTGACGGAGGCGGCGCGGGAGGCCGCGTACCGGTCGGCGCCCGGACCCACGAGCAGCGGACGGCTACCGGTACCGATGACGGCGAACCCGACGAGCACCCAGTAGACAGCTCGGACGCTGCCGGCGTGGCGGCGGGTGCTGGGGTTCCGGTTCCCGGGTCGGTCGTGCTGGTGGTCCTTCGGTCGTCGCCCCAGGGCCCGCAGTGCCGTGCTACCAGCGGTGGTGGACGTGCTCGCGGATGTGGCGGTCGTAGATCTCTCTGAGCCGCTCGTGGGTCTCGGCGTCGAGGGGTGGCAGTGCGCTGGCGGCGACGTTGCCCTCGACCTGTTGGACCGAGCTCGCACCAGGGATGACCGTGCTGACCGCATCATGGTCCAGGATCCACCGCAGTGCGAGCTGCGCTGGAGTGCGGTCGGGCCCCGCCAGCTCGCTCATCTCCTGAGCGGCCCGGACGCCGACCTCGAAGGGGACGCCGGCGAAGGTCTCGCCGACGTCGAAGGCGTCACCCTGGCGGTTGAAGTTGCGGTGGTCGTCAGCCGGGAAGCTGGTGTCCAGGTCGTAGCGTCCCGTCAGCAGCCCGCTGGCCAGCGGCACCCGGGCGATGATGCCGATCCCGGCCTCGCTCGCCGCGGGAAGGACCTCCTCCAGCGGCTTGCGCCGGAAGGCGTTCAGGATGATCTGGATGCTGGCGACACCCGGGCGGGCGATGGCGCTGAGCGCCTCGTCGCAGGTCTCCACGCTGACGCCGTAGGCGGCGATGCGTCCCTCCTCGGCCAGAGCGTCCAAGGCGCCGAACACCTCGTCGTCGGCGTAGACCTCGGGCGGCGGACAGTGCAGCTGGAGGAGGTCGATGCGCTCGACCGCGAGGTTCTCCAGGCTGCGTGTCACCCACCCACGCAGCGCAGCCGGGGTGTAGGCCGAGGCGACGTGGGGATCGGCGCGTCGGCCGACCTTCGTGGCGACCGTGACCCGTTCGGCGTCGCCGCGTTCGGCAACCACGGCGCCGACCAGCCGTTCCGACCGACCGTCGCCGTACACGTCCGCGGTGTCCAGGAAGGTCACGCCGGCATCCAGCGCCGTGTGCAGCACGCTGCGTGCCTGCTCGTCGGTGACCTGTCCCCAGTCGCCGCCGTACTGCCAGGTGCCGAGCCCGACCTCGGAGACCTCCAGGTCGGCCCG
>CAYXJD010000251.1:0-4342 GCA_964465225.1 uncultured Actinomycetota bacterium | reverse complement strand
ACCAGGACTACCTGTTCGCCCACGGCTTCGGTGTCGAGATGGCCGAGGCGCTCGCCGAGCGCTGGCACCGCCGTATCCGCGAGGAGCTCGGCATCGCCGACGAGGATGGGCCGACCGTGCAGGACTGGTTCCGCCAGGGCTACCGAGGTTCGCGCTACTCCTTCGGCTACGCGGCCTGCCCCGACCTCGAGGACCAGGCGGAGCTGTTCAAGCTCATCGATCCACGCGCCATCGACGTCGAACTCACCGACGAGTGCATGCTCCACCCGGAGCAGTCCACCTCGGCGATCGTGATCCACCACCCCGAGGCCAAGTACTTCAACGCGCGGTGACCCGTCTCGGACGTGCGTGAAGCGCGTCACGAAGCTGCACGCACGGGGACCGAGCCCCGGTGGTCCGACGGCTACGACGCGCTGCCGTCAGCCCCCTCCTCCCACTCTGCCCAGCGGGTGCCCTCCTCCAACTCGTCGTCTCCGGGTGGTTCGCACTCGACCCGCTCGAGCAGCGCAGGGTCGTCGCTGAACTCGAACACACCGACCAGACCGTCCTCGACGTCGTCGACGTGGACGACCGCGGTCCGCCACCAGGCGTCGCCGTCGTGCTCCCACAGCACCCCGACGTGCTCGCGCTCGATGTAGCCCCGGGTGAGCAGGCAGCTCGGGCGTCGGCGCCACAGTTGCTGCACCGCGTCCGGCAGGTCGCTCAGATCCGCGCTGGCCAGACCAGGTACCTCGGCATCGCGGGCGATCACCGCGAGCAGCCCCTCGACATCACGCGCGTTGAAGGGCTCCGCGAGCGCGTCGATCGCGTCCGCCTCCCGATCGTCACGCAGACCGACGTCCAGGTCGTCCGCCATGAGATCGGCGTCCGGATCGTCGACGTGGAAACCGAACCCGTCGACGTCGACGCCGTCGTTGGACGGCTCCTCGACGTGCTCACGTTCCCGGCGCGCAGCGTCGTCGTCCTCCCGGTCGAGTCGGGCTTCAGCCGCAGCCACGCCCGGGTCGATCACTTCGTCGCCCCTTCCGACCATGGTCCACCTTCTGCTCTGAGGTGTCGATGCTGCCCGGAGAACGCCGCGAGGACAAGGGTCATCGGCCGCTTGCCATCGAGGCGCACCCCCGGGGTGCCTGATGGGACCGTGAGGCCGGTCGTTGCCGGCTCCTACCACGGCGTTCGTCGAGGCAACCTCGACGAACGCCGTGCCGCGATCAGCTGCCAACCGGTGAGTCAGGAGCGGACCCATCGCAGTTCGGTAGACCACCGCGGCCGTAGCGCCGTGCGTGACCGCAGCCGCAGCCACCTGCCCGACCGCGGGAGTGGCGCCCGGCGCGCACAGCGGCGAGGATGGACCCCTGAACCGCGACGGCCGACCTGCTCGTCCTGCTCGCCGTCCCCATGGAACAGCCGCGTTGCGCCCGACACCTAGCCACTGCCAGCCCCAAGCTCGCCCCGAGATCCGAGACCGCCGCCAGCGCGGCCAGGATGCCAGCCACTCCCGCGCCGACACTCACGCCACGCCCACGCCGACACGCCAGCCGACCGGAGCAGCTGTGACGATGGAGCACGAGTTCGACCACGTCCTCAAGGACGGCAGCACCGTCCACATCCGACGCATCCGTCCCGACGACAAGGAGCGACTGCTCGGCATGTGGGCCCGGACCTCCGCGGAGTCCCGGCGGCTGCGCTTCCACGGTCCGTTCCACATGGATGAGAGCAACGTCCACCGGTTCACCGACCTCGATCCTGAGCTGCAGTACGCGGTGGTCGCCACCCGCGGACGCGGTGAGCGCGAACGGATCATCGGCGTCGCCCGCTACGAGCGCGATCCCGACCGCCCCGAGCACGCCGAGTTCGCCGCGTTGATCCAGGACGATGAGCAGGGACGCGGTGTCGGCACCGTGCTGGTCCGTCAGGTGGCACTGGCCTCCGAGGCCGCGGGGATCCGCACGCTGTCGGGGGACATCCTCTCCGACAACGTCCGCATGCTGAACCTCGTCCGTGAGCTGGGGCTCGAGTACACCAGCGGCCACGAGGGGGGTGTCGTCCGCTCCGACCTCGAGACCATCGTCACGGAACGCTTCCTCGACACCGTCGCCGCTGAGGAACGCGCGGCGGCCCGTGTGGCGTTGGGCCGGTTCCTGCGCCCCGAGAAGGTCGCCGTCGTGGGTGCCTCCCGCGACCGTGCGACGATCGGTGGGATGATCCTCGATCATCTGCGCCAGTCCGACTTCTCCGGGGTCGTCTACCCCGTCAACCCCAACGCGCCGTACGTCCAGGGCACCGCGGCCTACGCGGGCCTCGCCGACTGCCCCGAAGTGCCGGACATGGCCGTCGTCTGCGTCCCAGCCCCGCTCGTCACGGCCGTGGTCGACGAGGCCGCCGAGGTGGGGGTGAAGGCGGTGTGCATCATCTCGAGCGGGTTCGCGGAGATCGGGCCCGAGGGCGCCGTCCGGCAGGAGGAGCTGCTCGATCGGGCGAGCCAGGTCGGCATGCGGATCGTCGGTCCGAACTGCATGGGGGTGCTCAACGGGAGCGCCGACACGCGCATGAACGCCACGTTCTCACCGATCCTGCCGCAGCCCGGACGGGTGTCGATGTCCTCCCAGTCGGGGGCGCTCGGGCTGGCGGTGCTAGACCACGTGGAGTCGATCGGGCTCGGCATCTCCACCTTCGTCTCCGTCGGCAACAAGTCAGACATCTCCGGCAACGACCTGCTCCTGTACTGGGAGGAGGACCCGGATACCGACGTGATCCTGATGTACGTCGAGTCCTTCGGCAACCCACGGAAGTTCTCCCGGATCGCCCGTCGCATCTCGCGCAGCAAGCCGATCGTGGCGGTGAAGTCCGGACGCTCCGTGGCGGGGCACCGCGCCGCGAGCTCGCACACCGCGGCCATCGCCGTCACCGACGACGCGGTGGAGGCGCTGTTCGCGCAGGCCGGGGTGATCCGGACCAAGACGCTCGAGGAGATGTTCGACTGCGCGAGCCTGCTGTCGGCGCCGGGTACCTGGCCCGCCGGCCGCAACGTCGCGGTGGTCACCAACGCCGGCGGGCCGGGCATCC
Organism: uncultured Actinomycetota bacterium; assembly: GCA_964465225.1. Lineage (GTDB taxonomy): Bacteria > Actinomycetota > Nitriliruptoria > Nitriliruptorales > Nitriliruptoraceae > T1Sed10-7. Next base: position 1,276 of record CAYXJD010000251.1, on the reverse strand, counting down.
TCGCCGCCGACGCCCTGGCTGCCAACAGCCTCGAGGTGCCACGCCTCTCGGACCGCACGATCGCGACGCTCCAGGAGTTCCTGCCGGCGGAGGCAGGGGTGTCCAACCCGGTAGACATGATCGCCTCTGCCTCGCCGGAGTCGTACGGCAAAGCGGTCCGGATCCTCGGCAACGCCGACGAGATCGACGTCGTCTTCGTGATCTTCATCCCGACGGCCCGCGCGGACATCGACGACGTCGCCCGTCAACTGGTCGCGGTCCGTGAGGACCTCGGCGAGGACACCCCGGTCGTGGCGGTGGTGATGACCTCACACGGGCTGCCCGAGCCCTTGCGCGCAGCGAACATCCCGACGTTCAACTTCCCCGAGGGGGCAGCCCGAGCGATGGGGCGGGTGGGGGCCTACGCCCGGTGGCGACGGCAACCGCTCGGCAAGGTCAGGGTGTTCGACGACGTGGATCGTGATCGCGCTCGGCATCTCGTGCGGGCACAACTGGACTCGGCGACCTCCGACGACGGCTCGGTGTGGCTCCAGGCCGATACGGCCAAGGAGCTGCTCGAGGCCTACGGCATCCCTATGGCTCGTTCCGCGGTGGTCACCTCGGCCGAGGAGGCCGCCGAGGTCCAAGCACAGATCGAGGGCCCGGTCGCCGTCAAGCTGGCAGCGCCGATCCACAAGGCGGACGTCGGCGGCGTGGCGCTGGGGCTGCGCGATCCGGCGGAGATCGCCGAGGCGATCGACACGATGCGCGAGCAGCTGGCTGAACGAGGCCTGGCACAGCACGGCGAGCGGTTCCTGGTCCAGGAACTGATCCACGAGGGCGTCGAGATGGTCATCGGCGTCACCCACGATCCGTCCTTCGGTCCGCTGGTGCTCACCGGGGCCGGGGGGACCCTGGTGGAGCTCCTCGGCGACGTGTCGCTGCGGATCACGCCACTGACCGACATCGACGTGGACAACATGCTGACCGAGCTGAAGATGGCCCCGCTGCTGACCGGCTACCGGGGTTCCCCACCGGCTGACGTCGCCGCACTCAAGGAGGTGCTGCACCGGGTGGGTGCGATGGTGGAGGACCTGCCCGAGGTCGCTGAACTGGATCTGAACCCGGTCTTCGTCCGTGCCGATGGCCAGGGTGTGGTGCCCGTCGACGTTCGCTGCAAGCTGCGCCCCGCGACCTGAGCGCCGCTGGTCGCGCTCGGCCACGCTCCAGGCGTCGCGAGGACGCAGGCGAGATCGGAAGAGCGTCGTGTAGGGAAAGAGTGTGTCAGTACGTGTAG
>CAYXJD010000250.1:0-4421 GCA_964465225.1 uncultured Actinomycetota bacterium | reverse complement strand
CTCCTCGCCCTCGGCCTCACACCCATCGCCCCACCTGGGGTGCCCATCATCGCCGCGTCGCTCGGTGGCGTCGTTGCGCTGTGGCTGCCGCTCGGTCCGGAGGAGAGGCGGTCTCTATGATCATCGTCGCGCTGCTGGTGCTCGCCGTCGGCACCTACCTGATGAAGGCGATCGGTCCGTTCGCCGCCGCCGGACGGGAACTGCCCGCGTGGCTCGACCGGCTGTCGAACCTCTTGCCAGCCGGGCTCCTGGCCGCCCTGGTCGCGACCCAGACCGTGGTCGACGGCGCTCAGCTCGTGCTCGACGCCCGTATCGGGGGCCTCGCGGCAGCTGCAGTCGCCGTGGCGCTGCGCGCCCACTTCGGGATCGTCGTGCTCGTCGGCGCCGGGGTCACCGCGGCGCTGCGGGCAGTGGGCTGGGGTTGAGTTCGGCAGTCAGGTGTGATGGATGGGCCCAAAGCGGAAAGGCGCCCACAGGCGCGCCAGCATCGATGACGCCGGGAGCCGATCAGAACGGCCGGGGAAGTCACGTAGGCGAGACGACGCTCCGCCACCCTGGCACCAGCGAGCGTGTCCGACATTGACTTGGAGCCGGTTCGACGACGGGAGCGTCACCATGAGGCACCTGTCGCGGCGGTTTCACGCATCTCGATGCAACGGTGAGCTTGCGTCAGGCGCGAGAGCAGCCAAGGGCGATCGCCAGCGCACCGCAGACCTCGTCGAGAGTGTCGTCGTCAACAACGCCGAGCCGCTCCGTGAGCCGCCGCTGGCCGATGGTGTGGAGGCCATCGCAGTTGATGACTGATGCCGTGTCGATCCCGACGCCGGGATCGATACGGACCTCGACAGCCAGCCCACGGGCGTGCGTCGTGACCTCCGCCACGGTGACGTTCGCACGGACGTCGATGACCTCGTCGCGCGTGACGACCAGGACCGACCTCAGCCGTAGATCGACTCGATCACGGGGTGGAAACGCTCGGCGATGCTGGTGCGCCGGAGCTTCTGGGTGGGTGTCAGGTCGCCGGTCTCGATCCTCAGGGCGTCGCCGACGATGCGGTAGCTCCGGATCGCCTCGCCGCGCGACACCGCTTCGTTCGCCCGGGCGATGGCCATGTCGATCTCGGCGCGGAGGTCGGCTTCCACCTCGGACTCGAGGCCGGACCTGGCCACAGCGTGAGGCTGCGCGTGCTCACCGGTCGGGGGTGTGGCGGCCTCACCGGTCGGGTCGGCCTCAACCTCGCCGGTCCGGTCTGCTTCCACCTCGCCGGATGCCGGCGCTTCGCTCTCGCCGGATGCCGGCGTCGCTGCCCCTTCGCGCAGCCCAGCACCGCGCTGCGCGCGGTCACCTGCTGCATCGGGCGAGGTCCGTCGGGCCCGCCAGCGTTGGACCTCCTCGTCGTCCAGGAACACCATGGCTGCGACGAACGGCCGCCCTTCGCCGATCACCACGCACTGATCGACCAACGGGTGGGCGCGGACGCGATCCTCCAGTGGACCCGGCAGCACGTTCTTGCCACCGGCGGTGACGATGATCTCTTTCTTGCGCCCCGTGATGACGAGGTCACCTCGCTCGGTCGCCGTCCCCAGGTCACCGGTGTGCAGCCACCCGTCGACGAACGTCGCCGCCGTGGCCTCCGGTGCGTTCCAGTAGCCCCGGAAGACCTGTGGCCCCTGGACGAGCAGCTCCCCGTCGTCGGCGATCCTGACGCTCGTGGCGGGATAGACCTGGCCGACGCTGTCGTGGTCGGGATGCTCGGAGGGGCCACCCGAGACGATCGGGGCTGCTTCGGTGAGCCCGTAGCCCTGGGCGATGGCGATACCCATCCCGTCGAAGCGTCGGCCGAGCTCGCCGCTGAGCGCCGCCCCGCCGCAGATGGCCAGACCGAGCTGGCCGCCGAAGGCCTGGCGGATGCGTCCGTAGATCAGCCGATCGAACAGCAGGTGCTGCAGCCGCAAGCCCAGCGGCCGCCGACCCGAGGTCTTCGCCTCAGACCAGCGAGCCGCGACGTCCATCGCACGGTCGAACACCCCCGCGCGTCCGGCATCGAGGGCCCGACCGCGGGCGCCGTCGTACACCTTCTCGAAGATCCGGGGCACTGCGACCACGAAGGTGGGCCGGAACAGCAGGAGCTCCTCGCGCAACTCGGGGATGCCGGTCGCGAAGCCCGTGAGGACGCCCTGGTCGAGCGCCGCGTGGACCTGGATGCGCCCCAGTGCGTGTGCGAGCGGCAGGAACACCAGCGTCCGCGCCCCGGGCGTGAACAACTGCGGCGCCTGCTCCACGGTCTGTCGGGTGTTGTGGCACAGGTTGGCGTGGGTCAGTTCGCAACCCTTGGCCTGGCCGGTGGTCCCCGAGGAGTAGATCAAGGCGGCGAGGTGGTCCCCGTCCAGCTCCCGCAGCCGCTGCTCGACGTCACCGAGGTGGTCGGCGCCGGCGGCCAGCAGCTCGTCGAGCACCCCCTCGGCGATCGCGAGCACGGGCGGCGCGTCGGCTCGACCACCTGTGGACGCCTGCACGAGTTCGCGTTGGGCCGAGGTCTCCACGAACACCAGTGCCGCGCCCGAGTCGGCGAGGATGCGTTCGATCTGCGCTCCTGAGCTGGAGTCGTAGATCGGGACGGTGACGGCGCCGGCGGCCAGGATGGCATGGTCGGCCTCGACCCACCCGAGGCTGGTCCTCGACAGCAGGGCGACCCGGTCGCCGGGGGCGATGCCGTGCGCGATCAGCCCGCCGGCGATCCCCCGGATCCGGTCACGGACCGCTGCCGCGGTGTGGCTGACGAAGCCCTCGCCCTCCCGCGAGGCCAGCAGCTCTCGGTCGGGTTCCTCGTCCGCCCAACGCCACAGGGCGGCGAGGAGGTGCGGCTCGACCCGCCCGTGCAGCGGAGGGCCGATTAGCGTGGTAGCGGTCATCGGCGCCTGGTGAACGGGGGCATGGCCCCAAGCTACACCTCGGCCCGGGCGACGTGTAGGCCCCCATGGGACGTCCGTCGGTACACGAGGCAGCTGCGCAGCCGCGTGCCCGCGCGGTGGGCGGCGCGTTCGGCTGAGAGCTCGTCGCGTCCACGGGCGGTGGACGGCGCGGTCGGCTCAGAGTTCGTCGCGTGCCCACGCGGTTGCCAGGGCATCCGCGTACTCGTTCCACCGGTTGCCGGCGTGGGCTTTGATCCACACCAGCTCCAGCTCCGGGCGGGTCCTGAGCTGCTCGTACAGCGGCTGCACGAGGTCGAGGTTCTCGACCGGTCCCGTCTTGCGTCGCCAGCCCCGCCGTTCCCATCCGGCGGCCCACTCCGTCAGCGTCCGCACCGCCAGGTTGGAGTCGGTGTAGATCCTCTCCGGGGTGCCCACGGGCACCAGTTCCACCGCGGCCTGGAGCGCGCGCAGCTCCATGCGGTTGTTCGTGGTCGCAGGCTCGTAGCCGTGCTGCTCGGCGATCACCTCGCCGTCCCGGACGTAGACCGCACCCCAGCCACCCGGTCCGGGGTTGGGGATCGCCGAACCGTCGGTGAACACCCCTGAGTCGGGTCCGTCGTGGTAACGCTCCAGCACCTTGGCCACGGTCAGGTGCTCCTCGCGGCCGCCACGTCGGGCGGCGGTGACCCCGCGCCCACTGCGGCCGGGTGGCGTGGCCTGTCGTTGGCCCGGCCGAGGCTCGCGTGTGGCCTCGCGAGGGCCTTCGGACGCCCCCTTGCCCGTAGCACGGCGCTGCGCACGGAAGCAGGCAGGACAACGCGACGGCGTCCAGCCCGGGTAGCGCTCCAGGAGCTCGGGCCGGGGAGTGAACGTCGCGTTGCAGTCGGTGCAGTGGAGCGTGGGCATGGACGCCGAGGCTACCCCCGAAGCCACCGATCTCAGCCACGAGCAAAGGATCGGCGCTGCCCTGGTGCCCGGACCGCAGCCACGTCCTCTGCGGACGACCGGGACGACGTGTGCGGGCGGACCGGGCGTGCTCCGGCCGAGTGGGTTCCGGCGCGACGGTGTCCCCGAGCGCGCAGCGGCGCGGGAGTGGGTTCCGGCGCGACGGTGTCCCCGAGCGCGCAGCGGCGCCGGAGTGGGTTCCGGCGCGACGGTGTCCCCGAGCGCGCAGCGGCGCGCACGGACGTCCGGCCGCTACGCCCGCGTCGACGGGTTGGCCGCCAGCCTCACGGCAGTCGGTGCTCGGAACGCATCAGACGGCTGCTGTAGAGCTCCTTGGAGTACCGACCGGGTTGTCCACGGTCGATGAGGAACTCGGCTGGATCAGCCTCGAGATCGAACCCGACGGTCAGGCCACACCGGTCGCAGTGGTACTTGCCGAAGCCCTCGTCACCGCTCACCAGACGCTGCTCGCCGTCGCAGCGCGTGCAGGAACGGCGCTGAGGAACATCCGCAACGGCGGTGGAACCTGCACCCGGGTTGGTCGTCATATCATCCATGGCTCCA
>CAYXJD010000249.1:0-4424 GCA_964465225.1 uncultured Actinomycetota bacterium | reverse complement strand
AGATTCTCCGGAGTGACTGGAGTTCAGACGTGTGCTCTTCCGATCTCCTCACCCGCCAGCAGGGGAGGGAGCACGCGGTCGAGTTGTGCGAGGGTCTTGCGGGCCATGCGCTCCACCTCGCGGGTGGCGAGCTCGAGTGCCGCCCCCGGGGTCCCGAGCAGGTCGTCGTCGAGGTAGCGGGGGACGGCCCGTAGTTCGCTCACACGGACCGGGACGAGCCGCTCGACGAGGCGGGCGAGCTGCGTCGTGAACGGCAGGAACAGCACGAGCATGCCCGCCTTGGCCAGCGTGTAGGCGTTGGCGATCTGGCGCGGAGCGTCCGCAGCCAACGCATCGGTACCGGTCAGCCCCGGCGTGCTCGGGGAGATCGCCCGTGCCAGGTCGGCCAGCGGCATGATGAGCAGGAGCATGATCGTCACGCCGATGATGTTGAACACGACGTGGACCAGAGCGCCGCGCAGCGCCACCGGTGGGCGGCCGATCGTCGCCAGCAGGGCTGTCACCGGGGTCCCGAGCGAGGCTCCCAACGCCAGCGCGATACCGGTCTCCAGCGGGATCAGGCCCTGACTGGCCATGACGATCACGATGCCGATCGTCGCCGAGGACGACTGGATCAACGCGGTCAGCACGGCCCCGATGGCCACGCCCGGCAGCGGACCGCGATCCGCCGCCATCAGATCCAGGAAGGGCTCGTAGCCCCGCAACGGCGCCATCCCGGCCTGCATCACGCCCATGCCGAGGAAGAGCAGCCCGAGCCCGATCAGCGCCGTCGCTGCCATCCGGATCGTGTCCCGCCGCGCGGCGTAGCGACCGAAGACCCCGGCCGCGACCATCCACAGTGCCGAGCCGACCACGTCGAAGGCGATGATCTGCGCGGTGATCGTGGTGCCGACATTGGCGCCCAGGATGACGCCGACGGACGGCCCGAGCCCGAGCAGGCCCGCCGACAGGAAGCCGATCAGCAGCACCACCGTCACGCTCGACGACTGGATCGTGGCGGTCACGAGGATGCCGGTCAGCACGCCGGCGAACCGGTTGGTCGACAGCCGTGACAGCAGGTTGCTGAGCGAGGTGCCGGCCAGGCCCTTGAGCCCGCGGGTCACGCCGTCCATGCCGTGCAGGAACAGCGCGAGGCCGCCGACGAAGCCCATCAGCATGGTCGAGAGCGGCAGGCCGCTGCCGGACTCCGGCGGTGGCAGGACCTCGGCCGCGAGCAGCAGGTCCATCGTCACACCGCCTCTCCCAGGGGCTGGCACCCGGAGCGACGACTCCGCCTGTCGTCCGCCGGTCGTCAGATGCCACCTGACGCGCTCGTTGCGAACCTAGTCCTTGCCCCGGTGCCGCTGGACCAACGCCTCCGTGCGAGCTGCTCGCCCACCTAACGGAAGGGTCCTCGGACCGTCGCCGGGAGCCTGCGGCACCGGTAGCGTCAGAAGGTCATGACACCTGACAGCCCGAGCGCCGGTCGCGGTCCTGGGGCACCCCGTCACCTGACCGCTCCCTGACGGCTCACCGGCGCGAAAGAGCCGCCCAGGAGGTCGGTGTGGCCCACCCGAGCAACCGCCAGGACGCGGCCCCGCCCGCTGGAGGCCCGCGGTCCTCTCGCCAGGGCCACGTCCAGGTCCCGTCGGGGCGGCAGTGGCACGCGCTGCCGGCGCACGAGGTGCTCGCCGCGCTGGGCACTGACCACCTGCTCGGCCTCACTGCCGACGATGCGCGGCACCGGCTCGAGCAGACCGGGCCGAACGAGCTCGGCAAGGACGAACCCCGCGGCGAGGTGGAGATCCTGCTCCACCAGTTCACCAGCCCGTTGATCTACATCCTGCTGGTCGCCTTCGTCGTCACGATGCTGATCGACGAGTACACCGACGCGGCGGTCATCGCCGCCGTCCTGGTCATCAACGCGGTCATCGGGTTCATCCAGGAACGCAAGGCCGATCGGTCCGTCCACGCCCTCATGCAGATGGCGGCTCCGACCTCGCGGGTCGTGCGTGGCGGCACGGAGACCGAGGTGGACGCCGTCCAGCTCGTCCCCGGTGACCTCGTGCTGCTCACCTCCGGGACCCGTGTCCCCGCGGACCTCCGACTCGTGCAGACGACCTCGCTGGAGATCGACGAGTCGCTGCTGACCGGAGAGAGCGAGCCGGCGGCGAAGTCTCCCCTGGCGGTGGAGGAGGATGCCCTGGTAGGTGACCGCAGCAGCATGGCCTTCATGGGCAGCGCGGTTGCCAGCGGCCGGGCACGTGGCGTCGTCGTCGCCACGGCGGTGGCGACGGAGTTGGGCGCGATCGCGGAGTCGATCCGCGAAGAGGAGAAACCGGAGACGCCCCTCCAGCAGCGGATGGACCGGTTCGCGAACGTGATCGCGGTCGCGGTGCTCGCCTCCACCGTGGGGGCCTTCCTGCTGGGGCTCGCGCTCGGCGGTGAGGTGGAGGAGATGTTCCTGACCGCCGTCGCCCTGGCGGTCGCGGTCGTGCCCGAGGGGCTGCCGGTCGCCTTCACGGTGGCGATGGCACTGGGCGTGCACCGCATGGCGCAGCGCAACGCGATCATCCGCTCCCTACCGGCGGTGGAGACGCTCGGCAGCACGAACACGATCGGCTCGGACAAGACCGGCACGCTGACGGCCAACCGCATGACCCTGGTGCGTGGCTGGACCACGGACGGGTGGGTGCGGTTCCGCTGGGACGACGAGGGTGATGATGGCGGCCACGGCGGCGCCCCCGACCTCGACGTGGGCGGTGACGGGCTCCGCGACGCCGCCGACCACCTCGACGACCATCCCGAGGGCGCCCTGGCGAAGAGCATCCGCACGGCGGTGATCACCAGCGAGGCCGAGCTGGTCCTGACGGACGGCGAGGTGACCGAGCGTCGCGGCGATCCGACCGAGGTGGCGTTGCTGGCCGCCGCCTACGCGGTCGGCAGGGACCCGCTGCTGCTCCGCCGCGACGCCGAGGTACTGGCGCACGTTCCCTTCGAGTCGGACCTGCGCTACTCCTTCGTCGTGGTGGACGAGGCCGGGCCGGTGTTGCGGCTCAAGGGAGCGCCGGAGCGGATCGTGGAGTTGTGCGAGAGCATCCAGGATGGGGCCGGTACCGCCCCTCTCGATCCGGGCGAGGTGCTGGCCAGGGCCGAGGAGATGGCCGAGCACGGGCTGCGGGTCCTGGCTCTGGCGGAACGCCGGCTCGACGAGACGGCGGCCGACGACATCGGCGAGCACCAACCGCCGGAACCGCGGGGGCTGGTGCTGACCGGCCTGGTCGGGATGCAGGATCCACCTCGGCATGGGGTCGAGGAGGCGATCGGACGTGCCCGTGAGGCCGGCATCCGGGTGGTCATGATCACCGGTGACCACGCGGTGACCGCCGGTGCCATCGCCGACCAGCTGGGGATCCGCGAAAGGCCTGGGACGCTGACGGGTAGGGACCTGGAACGGATGGACGACGAGGAGTTGGCTGCGGCCGTGCTCGAGGTGGACGTGTTCGCCCGTGTCGCTCCGGAGCACAAGCTACGCATCGTCCGGGCGCTGCGCTCCCACGATCAGGTCGTCGCGGTCACGGGGGACGGCGTCAACGACGGGCCGGCGCTCAAGGCCGCCGACATCGGCGTGGCGATGGGGCGAAGCGGGACCGACGTCGCCCGCGAGGCCAGCGACATGGTGCTCACCGACGACAACTTCGTGTCGATCGCCAACGCGGTGGAGGAGGGCAGGGTCGTCTTCGAGAACGTGCGCAAGGTGACGTTCTTCCTGCTGTCCACCGGGGCCGCGGCGATCGTCGCGATCCTGACCTCGATCGCGGCCGGGCTGCCGCTGCCCTACGTCCCGGCCGCGCTGCTGTGGCTCAACGTCGTCACCAACGGCCTGCAGGACGTGGCGCTGGCCTTCGAGAAGGGCGAGCCGGACGTCCTGGACCGACCGCCGCGGCGGCGCGAGGACCGCATCGTCAACGCGGTGCTGTGGGAGCGGACGGCCCTGACCGGGATCACCATGGCGCTCGGCAGTCTGTGGGTGTTCACCTGGGCGATCGACGCGGGTCTCACCGACGGGCAGCAGCGCGGGGCGGCGCTGACGACCCTGGTCGTGGCGATGGCCGCGCACGTCTACAACGCCCGGTCGGAGCGACGCTCGATCGTGGTGACCAACGTGATCGGCAACCCGTTCCTGCTCGTTTCGACGTTGGTCGCGCTGTCGGTCCACGTGGCGGCCAGCTACTGGGAGGCGACCCAGCTCGTGCTCCAGATCGAGCCGGTCACCGCCGGTGGCTGGAGCCGGATCGCGGTCGTCACCGTCGCGGTGGTGGGGGTCAGCGAGGTGCACAAGGCCCTGCGCTCCCGGTCCTGGCCGGTGTCGCGGGCCAGCTGACGCGGGAACTGGGCTGTGGCCCAGTTCCGGGCAGGGCGGGGTGTCCGGCTGGCCCAGGCTG
>CAYXJD010000248.1:0-4475 GCA_964465225.1 uncultured Actinomycetota bacterium | reverse complement strand
ACCCAGGACAGCCCAGACACCCAGGACAGCCCTGACACCCAGGACTCCCCAGAGTCGCCCGAGAGCACACCGTCGCCGGCGTCGCCCGACAGCGCCGCCAGCCCGGACGCACCCGACTCGGTGGACTCCCCAGAGTCGCCCGAGAGCACACCGTCGGCCGAGTCGCCAGACAGCGCCGCCAGCCCCGACGGACCCGACTCGGTGGACTCCCCCGCATCGGTTGACTCCGTGGACTGATCGCGATCGCCACTCCTCGGTGCCCCGCGGCCGGTGTCGCGGGGCACCGTCGTGTCCGGCTCCGATGCCGCCGTCTCGACCCCACCGCCTGATGGGCGGGACGCGACGAGCCGGCTCAGGGCCCGGTGAGGAGTTCGGCAGCCCGATCGATCCGCTGTTCCACCTGGTGCTGCCAGGAGGGCTCCTGCGCCCGGTGCGCACTGGTCGCCAGCCCCAGCCAGGCGGCCGCCGTGGCCCGCGCCAGCGGTCCGGCCCCCACCACCTCGGTGTAGGCGGCCTCGACCTCGCGGGCGTAGGCGAGGGTCCGGTCGCGGCTCGGGGGGTGGAGGTCCGCCGTCGCACCGAGGTGGGCGAGCAGGTTGCCGGCGTCGTGGGCGAGGTAGCCCTGCCCCGCGCCGTCGACATCCAGCACCCCCGTGATCGTGCCGTCGGGCGCCAGCAGCAGCTGCCCGGGATGCAGGTCACCGTGCACGCCGACCAGCGCCACGTCGATCTCGGACGCCAGCCGCGCGAGCTCGGCGACCTCCTCGCCACGGTGGGGCAGCAGCTCGGTCAGCAGCGCGACGTGCCGGAGGGGGTCGGCGAAGGCGCGCGGATCCCGCGAGCCCCGGACACCGCTGATCGCGAAGCGCTGCGACAACTCGACGAGTGCTCCGGGGTGCGGCAGCGGCGCTCCGGTCCGCAGTGCTTCGGTCAGCGTCGGCCCGCCGAGCGCCTCGATCGCGACGATCCCCTGGCGGTCAGCGACCCCGACCAACCGGGGCACCGGCAGGCCCGCCTCGGTCAGCTGGCGATGGCGTCGAGCGACCGAGCGGGCCCGTGCCAGGGGCAGGACCTTGAAGTACAGGACCCGGCCGCTGACCGGCCCGTCGACCCGGACCTCGACCACGGCCCGGCGGGTCGGCCGGTAGGCACGGGTGCGCAGCGACACGTTCCCGGGCACCGCCCCGAGCTGGTCGAGGAGTTCGCGCACGCGGGTGGGGGAGATCGCCGGGGCCAGACCAGGCAGGTACGGATCGAAGGGGAACCGCCAGACGGCGACCTGGAGGTCCCCCGTGGCGAGCACGAAGGCGCCCTCCGGGTACCCACGCAGATCCACGTGGGTGACGAGCAGCACCTCCGAGCGCTGGCCCTCGACCTCGATGGCGGCCTCGTGCAGGACCGAGCGGCTGCGCTGCGGTCGCTGATGGACGCTCCGGGTGCGGTTGGTGATCAGGCGCGCGCCGGCGGCCTGTGCCGCCGCCGACAGCAACGAGCGCTCCTGGGCCGGGGACAGCTCGGCGAGTTCCGCCGGCTCCCCGCTGACGGTCTTGGCCGTGAGCTCCGACACGGTGTCTCCTCGGGAACGGCGGAGGATGCCGTGCGCAGGTGAGCACGTCCTGAGGCCGAGCTGAGCGAACCCTCAGCTCCGCCCCGACCGAGGGGATCTGCGGCACACTCCCACCATGAACGTACTGATCGTCGAGGACGAGCCGCGTATCGCGGCCTTCCTGGAGCGCGGTCTGAAGGCCGAGGGCTTCACGGTCACCGTCGCCGACGACGGCTCGACCGGGTTCGCGCTCGCCTGCGACGAGGGCGTCGACCTCGTCATCCTCGACCTGAAGCTCCCGGAGCTGCCCGGCGAGCAGGTCCTGGCCAAGCTGCGCCAACGCCGCCCCGACGTCCCCGTCATCGTGCTCACGGCCAAGGACGCCATCGACGACCGCGTCCGCAACCTCAACGCCGGCGCCGACGACTATCTGACCAAGCCCTTCAGCTTCGCCGAGCTGCTGGCCCGCGTCCACGCCCGGCTGCGCAGTCGTGACCAGCAGAGCTCCGCTGCCCTGGAGCTCGGCGGCGTCACCCTCGACCTGCACAGCCGCACCGTCACCATCGACGAACGACGGATCGACCTGACGGCACGGGAGTTCGCGCTCCTCGAGACCTTCATGCGCCACCCCGGCCAGGTGCTGTCGCAGGTCCAGCTGATGGACCGGGTGTGGGGCTACGACTTCGAACCCGGGTCCAACGTGGTCGAGGTCTACGTCGGCTACCTGCGTCGCAAGCTCGGCCGTGAACGTATCGACACGGTGCGCGGGGCCGGCTACCGGTTCATCGCATGAGCTGGCGACGGGCAGAGGGTGAACCGCGCCGGACCGCCTGGAGATGGCTCCGGATCCGGGTGCCCCTGACGGCCATGACCGTGTTCGTGGTCAGCCTCGCAGTGGCAGCGGTCCTGGCCTACGAGCTGCTGCTGCAGGACGGCCGCAACGACATCGAGGTGGTGCTCGCCCGAGAGCACGAGCGCTTCGAACGCTCGATCGCCGCGCTGCTCGCCGAGACCCGTGAGGCTGACCCGACCGCCGCCGAGCCGGTCGCGCTCGAGGAAGCGGTCCGCCGCTACCTCGAGCTGAACCCGAGCACGGCCTCCTACTGGACGATCGTGACCTTCGAGGACGGCCTGCGGCTCGCCGCGAGCAACGGCCCACCGGAACTGGAGGCGCTGTTCACCGACCGGACCCTGCCCCGTGGGACGCTCAACACGCGCGAGGTGATCGACACCGGGACCGAGGCCGGGGCGATCCTGACCTCCTCCGTGCCGGTCATCCTCAGCGGCGAACAGCTCGCGACGTTGCAGATCGTGGCACCGATGGCGCCGGTGCGCCGTGACGCCCGCGAGGCGGCCTACCTGTTGGCGGCGGCTGCGGGCGCCTCGCTGCTCGTCGGTGGCGTGCTGCTGGCCGCGACCCTGTGGCGGGCGCTGACCCCGCTCGGCGCCCTCGCGGCCGCAGCACGCTCGACCGAGCTGCGACGTCTGGACGCCCGGGTCGAGGAGCCCGACTCCGGCGATGAGGTCGCGGTGCTGGCGCGCGAGTTCAACCGGATGCTCGACCGACTGGAGTCCGCGACCAGCCAGCAGGAGGAGTTCCTGGCCAGCGTCGGCCACGAACTGCGGACCCCGATCACCATCGCCCGGGGCAACCTCGAACTACTGACCACGGTCGACCGGGACGACCCGGACGCGGTCGCCACGACGATCGCGATCGTCGGCGACGAGCTCGGAAGGATGGGACGGCTCGTCGAGGATCTGATGACCATCGCGCGGGTGCGTACCCCGGACTTCGTCCGGCCGCGCGAACTCGACCTCGTCGCCTGGTTCGAGGAGCTCGAACTCAAGCTCCGTGTCACGGCGGATGGACAGCGCGCGGCGATCGTCCCGCCACCGCCGGTCACGTTGTACGCCGACCCGGACCGCCTCACCCAGGCGGTGCTGAACCTGACGACCAACGCGGCGATCCACAACCCGCCCGGGACCCCGATCCGGGTCCGTTGCGTCCTGGACACGGAGCGGGACCGACTCCTCGTCGTGGTCGAGGACGATGGCCATGGCATCGATCCGCAGATCATCGACGAGGTGTTCGCGCCCTTCGTCCGCGCGGGTGACGCCACCGATTCCACAGGGCTCGGTCTCGCGGTCGTCCAGGCCGTCGTGACAGCGCATGGCGGCGAGATCGGGGTGCGCTCGGACCGTACGGGTACGGCGATCACCCTGGCACTGCCCTGGCAGCCCAACGCCGAGGACGAGGACGCGGAGGACGCCGGAACGGGCCCTACGCTGGAGCCATCGGGCACCGGACCGTCCGGGACCGGGTCCCCCGCGACCGACCAGGTGGAGCCGGCAACGCTCGAGCCGCCCATGGCCGAGCCGACCGGCCATGAGCACGAGCAGGGACGACGCTGATGGATGCTCCACGCCGCTGGCAGGTCGCCAGCTTCGCGACCGCCGTCGCCGGCCTCAGCCTCGGCAGCCTCATGGTCGGGCGTTCGCCCTCCGTCGAGGTCGAGTCGATCGACCTCGACGCGGTGGCGGTGTCCTCGACCACAGAGGCCCCGACGTTCCGCCTGCCGGTCCCGGACCCGTCGGAGATCGTGACTCCCCGGGTCCGTGAGGACCGGCTCACCCCGGAGGATGCGCTCGTCAGCTCCGACCCCGCCAGTCCCGACGAGCCCGTCACCTCGACGTCACGGCAGCGCTCGTCCGAGGTGGAGGAGCTGAGCCCGTCCGACCCGGACGACGACCCGGCAGACGACGACCCGGCAGACGACGACCCGGCAGACGACGACCCGGCAGAGGACCGCGATCCCGCGGATGACGACGACCCCGCGGATGGCGACGACCCGGCAGACGACCGCGACCCGGCGGATGACGACCCGGCGGATGACGACCCGGCGGATGACGACCCGGCGGATGATGACCC
>CAYXJD010000247.1:0-4483 GCA_964465225.1 uncultured Actinomycetota bacterium | reverse complement strand
CACCTCGCCGGTCCGGACGGGGACGTCACGGACCCAGCGCAGCCCGGCGCAGCCGGAGGAGGATCCCCACGATGCGAGCACCACGTCAGGGCTGGAGCGGTCCGGTCACCGTCGGGCTCCTCCTGGTACTGCTGGCGGTCCCGGGGCTCTTGTCTGCCACTGGTGTCGTCACCTTGGGACGCTCGGCGACGGCCCCGCGATGGGAGACCGCCGAGAGCAGCGCCTGGCCCGCCGATGCGGTGGTCTACCACGTCTTCGTCGACCGTTTCGCCGACGGGGATGCGGCCGACACCCAGGTCGCCGGGAGCCCCGCCGACCCTGACTACGCCACGGCACTGACCGACTGGATGGGGGGCGATCTCGCCGGCCTCGAGGCACGGCTCGATCACCTCATCGCGACGGGAGCCAACACGCTGTGGCTCTCGCCGGTGAACCAGGGGCCGGCCTTCCACGGCTACCACCCGACCGATCTGCTGGACGTCGACCCGCGCTTCGGCAGCGTGGAGGAGCTGCGTCAGCTGGTCGAGGCCGCACAGGAGCGCGGGGTTCGCGTCGTCTACGACCTCGTGCTCAACCACACCTCGGACCAGCACCCCTGGTTCGTCGAGGCCCGCAGCGACTGCGACGACAGCCCGTTCGTCGAGTGGTACCGCTTCACGGACTGCCCGGGGGACTACGCGTCCTTCGCGGGCCTGCCCGAGCTCCCCCAGCTCGACCTCGATCATCCACCGGTCCGCGAGTACGTCTTCGACGAGGTGCTCCCGTTCTACCTCGACGACGTCGGTGTCGACGGTTTCCGTCTCGACCACGTCCAGGGTCCGTCGCGGGACTTCTGGCGCACGTTCGACGCGGAGTTGGACCGGCGCTGGCCGCAGACCCTGGTCGTCGGCGAGGTCTGGGCGCCCTTGACCACCATCGATTCCTACGGCGACGTGCTGGACGCGGCCACGGCGTTCCCGCTGCGTGACCGCCTGCTCGCGGCCTTCGCGGGCGAGGGTGATGTGCGCGCGGTCTCGATGCCGATCGCCGCGGCACTCGATGAGCAGGGCCTGCCCGACGGGACGGCGCCCCGCCAGCAGAGCTACCTGTCCTCGCACGACCAACCTCGCTTCGCCCACGAGACGGGCGGCGATACCCGTCGGATGGCACTGGCCTACGCGGCGATCCTGACGCTGCCCGGACTGCCGACGATCTACTACGGCGACGAGGTCGGCATGTCACAGACCGACGCTCTGCCGCCCGATGCCGACTTCGCGGACCGGTGGTTCCGCGAGCCGATGCCCTGGGACACCGCCGTGTGGCCGACCTGGGACGACGACCTGCTGGATCGGGTGGCCACCTTCGCTCGCGCTCGCACGACCACACCGGCGCTGCACTCCGGCCGCTACCTCGAGGTGGTCGGCTCCGGTGACGTCTGGGTGTTCGAGCGCATCCACGGCAACGACCGGCTCCTCGTCGCCCTGAACAACGGCGAGGTGGCAGTGGACCTCCGCGGCGTGCTCGCCGACGCCGGCTGGCCGGACCTCGCGCTGCTCGAAGACGCGGAAACGGTCATCGGACCGGGTGTGCCGGACCCAGACGACGCCGAGGAAGCGGCGGGAGCAGCCGACGCAGCAGACGCAGGGTCCGGCCTCGGGATCCCCGCCGTGGACGCGGTGGTCCTGCGGCTGCCCGCCGACTGAACCGAGCTTCAGCGCGGTGGTCGTCGGATCGCCGTGCACTGCGAGCGGACATCCGCGGGCACGCTCGGAACCCGCACGTTCGGAACCCGCACGTCCGGAACCCGCGCGTCCGGGACCCGCACCTCCGGAACCCGCGTGTCCGGAGCCCGCCTGTCCGGAACCCGCACCTCCGGGGGACCGGCCTGGATCGCAACACGATGACCGCGCCCGGAGCCGATGGTTG
Source organism: uncultured Actinomycetota bacterium (assembly GCA_964465225.1). Classification (GTDB taxonomy): domain Bacteria; phylum Actinomycetota; class Nitriliruptoria; order Nitriliruptorales; family Nitriliruptoraceae; genus T1Sed10-7. The sequence goes on along the minus strand of CAYXJD010000247.1, from coordinate 2,578 downwards.
CGATCTGGCTCTCAACAGCACCGAACCATGCGGGGGAGTCGCCCGGGACGACGCAACGACCCACGCCGCATCGCCCGGGACGACGCAACGACCCGGGCCGCATCGCCGGCCAACTTCAGTTCGCCAGGTGCTGCGCTGTCGGCCAGGCGATGCCGAGATGCCGCTGTGCCTGCGCCGCGATCACCGCCCTCGTCATCGCGACGAACTCCGGCCAACGTTCGCGCAGATCCCACCAGGTGAGGTGCAGGACCCGCCAATCGTCGCAGAGCAACGCCAGCCGGTTCGCCCGCTCGGCGTCACGCCGCACCGCGTCAGACGACGAGTGGAACGCAACCGAGTCGACCTCGATGCCGAAGCGCAACGAGGCGATGCCGAGGTCGAGGTGCAATGCCTGATCTCCCGATGGGAGGGCCGGAACCGGCACGCGGACCTGACCGCGGTCGAACCGGATCCCGGCTCGGGAGAACCGACGACGGGCCTCGTACTCCAGCGCCGAGTCCACCCGACCCGACGACTGCAGTTCCGCTGCCACCTGGCGCAGCCGCGCCCGCCCCGGGAAGCTCGACGACCGACCCAGCATCATGGTGAGCTCGTCGAGACGCAAGGCGCCTCGACGTACCAGTTCTATGGTGTCCGAGCGGAGCCGGTCGGCACTTCTGATGGCGGCGAGATCACGAAGCAGCGCGGGTGGACGCACGATCGGTATCTGCCGATGGACCATCACCTCAGCAGAGGAGACATGCGACGAGCGAGTGACCGTGAGGCGCGGATGGGGCCGCACGTAGCGCCAGGCAGGTACGACCAGATCGACCCGTGTGGGGGTGGCGTCCACGACACCGGACAGGTGCAGCGCCGAGAGTCGGGTGACGGCGACCAGATCCCGGTCCGGATCGCCCGTCCGGCCGGTGGCGTGCAGCACCGCGGCGTGGATCCAGTCCCGGTTGCTCGCGTGCGTTCGCGGCAACCCGAGCACGTCAGGGAAAGGATGCCACCACCCGTGTTGGTCGGCGTGGCGACGGACCGCCCGGGTGGAACGGCCCGCGGCTGCGGCCACCTCGGCGACCGTCGCGATGCCTCCCCGGGAACGGAGCGCATCGATAGCGGGAGTGGGCGACATGGACACCAGCATGCTGACCGGCCTCTGTCAGTCCACTTCGACGAGTCATCGGCTGTGGACAGACGCTCAGACCGACGTTGGGCCGTCCGCTGGATGGCAACGGATCGGCGCCTCTCCGGTCGCTCGGTTGCGATCCACCGTCTGTCACCGCACACCGGCCGTTCGGGGCCGGAACAGCGGACCGAACTCTGGGGATCGCAACGGATCGGCACGGTGCAGGTCGTTCGGTGGCGATCCCACGAGCCACAGCGACCGAGCCAGGCCCGACAGCGGCAGCAGCACGCTGCGACCACGACAGCACAGCACCTCCCGACCACAGCAGCACAGCGCCACCCGACCACAACGGCGACGGCCCCGCCGAAGCGGGGCCGTCGACCGTGCTGCGAGGTGCTACGGACCGGCGCCGCGAGGCGCCGGAGGGGGCATCAGAAGTCCATGCCGCCCATGCCGCCCATGCCGTGGTCGTGACCGCCACCGGCGTCGCCCGACTCGGGCTCCGGCTTGTCGGCGATCAGCGCCTCGGTGGTGAGCAGCAGACCCGCGATGGATGCCGCGTTCTGGAGCGCGGACCGGGTGACCTTGGCCGGGTCGATGACGCCAGCCTTGATCAGGTCCTCGTAGTTGCCGTTCAGGGCGTTCAGTCCCTGACCAGCCTCCATCCCACGGACCCGCTCGACGACGACGGAGCCCTCGAGCCCGGCGTTCGATGCGATCCAGTACAGCGGCGCGGAGAGCGCCTGGCGGATGATGCGAGCACCTGTGGCCTCGTCGCCAGCGAGCTCGAGGGCGTCGATACCGGTCTCGGCCTGCAGCAGCGAGGTCCCGCCACCGGCGACGATGCCTTCCTCGACGGCCGCACGCGTCGCGGACAGGGCGTCCTCGATGCGGTGCTTGACCTCCTTGAGCTCGGTCTCGGTCGCGGCACCGACCTTGACGACCGCTACCCCACCGGAGAGCTTCGCGAGCCGCTCCTGGAGCTTCTCGCGGTCCCAGTCGGAGTCGGTCTTCTCGATCTCCGCCGTGATCTGCGCGACGCGGCCCTTGATGTCATCCTCGGAACCAGCACCCTCGACGATGGTGGTCTCGTCCTTGGTGACCACCACCTTGCGGGCGCGGCCGAGCAGGTCGAGGGTGGTGTTCTCGAGCTTGAGCCCGACCTCCTCGGAGATGACCTGGGCACCGGTCAGGATCGCGATGTCCTGCAGCATGGCCTTGCGGCGCTCACCGAAGCCCGGCGCCTTGACGGCGGCCGACTGGAAGGTGCCGCGGATCTTGTTGACCACCAGCGTCGCCAGTGCCTCGCCCTCGATGTCCTCGGCGATGATCAGGAGCGGACGACCGCCCTGCATGACCTTCTCGAGGACGGGCAGCATGTCCTGGACCGCGGAGATCTTCGAGTTCACGATGAGGATGTAGGGGTCCTCGAACTCGACCTCCATGCGCTCGGGGTCGGTGACCATG
>CAYXJD010000246.1:0-4545 GCA_964465225.1 uncultured Actinomycetota bacterium | reverse complement strand
ACCCCATCGGCATGTTCGAGGGTCTCTACGGCGACGTCGTGAGCGCGACGACGACCGCGTTCGCCACCCTCGTCGGGCTGCTGGACCGTGATCTCCACCGGCGGACCAACGCCAGCATCGACGTGTCGCAGTGGGAGGCCAGCCTCGCGCTCGCTGGCGAAGGGCTCATCGCCCAGAGCCTCGCTGGTGAGACCCCGGTCTCGGTAGGGACCCACCATCCGCGCTACTTCCCGCATGGCAACTTCGCCTCCGCCGGCCACGATCAGTGGGTCGCGGTGGCGGTCCGCAGCCCGAGGGAGTGGCGAGCGCTGTGCCGCCTCATCGGGCGCGAGGACCTGTCGCCCCTGGAGTCGGTCGAGGCCAGGCGGGAGCGAGCTGGCGAGGTCACGAACGCGATCGAGGCCTGGACCCGAGGGGTGGGCTCGGAAGAGGCGGCCTACGCGCTGGTGGCCGCCGGGATCCCCGCGGCACCGGTGCTGAACATCGCCGACATCTTCGGCAACGAGCATTTCCGTGCCCGTGACCTCTTCATCGATGTGGAACACCCCCTGGTCGGTAGTGAGCCGATGACGGGCATGCCGTGGAAGATGTCGCGCACGCCCGGCCGGGTCTCGCGGCGCGCCCCGCTCCTCGGTGAGCACACCGCGGAGGTCGTCAAGGGCATGGCTGGTGTCAGTGACGAGGAGTATGGCGAACTCGTCGAGGCCGGAGGCATCGAGACCGGACCGCCCGAGGGACAGCACTAGGTCCGGGGAAGACGCGGACCTCATAACGCACGGGAGAGACCATGCACTCGACGCTTCAGCCCGAGATCGAGGAGTTCCGTCAGACGTGTCGACGTACGGCGGAGAAGCACTTCCGACCTCTGATCGACCAGATGGACCAGCGCTACGAGTTCCCCCAGGAGGTCCGGCCGGTACTGGCGGAGCTCGGTGCCTACGGGTTGCCCTACCCGGTGGAGATCGGGGGCGCCGGCGCCAGTTGGTTGGCATGGGCGATCGCGCACGAAGAGTCGGCGCGGGTACTGCCGGCCGTGGTCGGCCATGCCGGGGTCAACACCATCGTTGCCGGAACGATCCTCGACGCAGGTACCGAAGAGCAGGTACAGCGGTGGGTGCCGCCACTGCTGCGGGGCGAGGTGACCGGGTTCTTCGCCTTCACGGAGCCGGACACCGGATCGGACCCGTCCATGCTCCGCACCCGAGCAACCCGCACCACCGCGGGCTGGCGGATCGACGGACACAAGGCGTGGATCACCAACGCGAGGTACGCCGACATCGGCGTCGTCTTCGCGAAGGACCCAGACGGCGACGTGAGCCTGTTCCTGGTGCCGAACGCGGACGAACGCGTCAGCGCCGCGGCTCCGACGAAGATGCTCGGCCTGCGGGGCACGGGGCTGGCCGACCTGCACCTCGATGGCGTGGAGGTGCCTGAGGACCATCTACTCGGCACGAGCGGAGGCCAGTTCAAGACCCTCAAGCGGAGCATGACCACCGGCAAGCTCGCTCTCGCTGCTCAGTCGGTCGGGATCATGCAGGCGGCGCTCGAGGAGGCGGTGCGTTACGCCCGTCAGCGCGAGCAGCAAGGTCACCCCATCATCGATTTCCAGGCCATCCGCCATCTCATCGCCGAGATGGTCAGTCGGATCGAGGCCTCACGCCAGATGCTGTACTGGGCTGCGACGTGCAAGGACGAGCGGGGCTCCGACACGATCTTCGAGGTCTCCTCCACGAAGCTGTTCGTGACGCAGACCGCGGTCGATGTCGTACGCATGGGCCTCAACGTCCACGGCGTGTACGGCATCTCGGAGGACACCCCGATCGAGCGCATGTTCCGCGATGCCAAGATGTACGAGCTGCTCGAGGGCTCCTCCGAGGTCCAGCGCGAGATCGTGGGCCGCGCTGTCCACGACATCAAGTGATGGCCACGGACTCGACCCCCGCTGCGTTCGCGTCTTTGATGCGATGGTCGCTCTTCGGCGAAGGAGCTGTCGAAGGGATGCGCGGGAGCATCGAGTAGCCCGTCGATGAGGTACGCAACGAGGCATCACTGCACCACCAATCGCACGCTCAAGTCCCAGTTCGGAGGAACCCATGTCGATCGCCATCGGGAAGCGCTACACCTGCTCGTCGTGTGGTTGCGAGATCATCGTGACCAAGGCCGGTACCGGGCCGCTCACCTGCTGTGCGGAGGAGATGCAGATCAAGGAGGCGACCCCGCTGCCGAGCTCCGATTGATCGCCAGCACCTCTTCCCCAACCGGCCCCGTTCCCTGGGTGGTCTTCCATGCGACTGTCTGACGTTGCCGACATGGCCGCTGGCTCCTTCGGGGAACGCGTCGCGTTCGCCTGCGGGCCGGACTCGATCAGCTACGAGCAGCTCGCCGCCGCGGCCAGGACGGCCGCCATGGACCTGCGGGAGCAGCGGTACCAGACGCTGGCGTACCTGGGGCAGAGCAGCGTGGCCTTCCCGCTGGCGATGTTCTCGGCCGCCTACGCCGGGATGCCGCTGATCCCCCTGAACTACCGGCTCTCCGATGAGCAGCTTCGCCAGCAGCTCCAGCTGCTCGAGGCACCCCTGCTCCTCGTCGACCCCGAGTACACCCACGTGCTCGAGGGCCTGCAGGTGCCACATCAGCTCACGCACGACTGGAGCTCCGCGGCACGCACCTCGCCACCGCGGGCGCTCGATGTCACGATCGACGACGATGCGCAGCCGGCGCTGATCCTGTTCACCAGTGGCACCGGTGGTGCGCCGAAGCAGGCGGTGTTGCGGCACTCGCACCTGACGAGTTACGTGGTGCAGTCCATCGAGTTCGGGAACGCGCATCCCGACGAGGCCACGCTGACGAGCGTGCCGCCGTACCACATCGCGGGGGCGGGCGCGGTGATCAGCAACACCTTCGCCGGGCGGCGTGTGGTCTACCTGCCGAACTTCAGTGCCGAGGCGTGGCTCGACACCGTCCGCTCGGAGCGGGTCACCTCCGCGATGGTCGTTCCGACGATGATGGCGCGCATCGTCGAGTCCCTTGGCGAGCGACCGGCCGAGACCCCGAGCCTGCGCCATGTCGCCTACGGCGGTGCGAGGATGCCCCGCCCCGTGATCGAGGCAGCGCTCGAACGCTTCCCCGACGTGGAGTTCGTCAACGCCTACGGGCTGACCGAGACGAGTTCGACGATCGCCCTGCTCGACGGCGCTGCGCACCGCAAGGCGATGGCCTCCGACGATCCCGAGGTCCGCAACCGACTCGCGTCGGTGGGCCGGCCGTTGCCCGGCGTGGAGATCCAGATCCGAGACGGATCGGGTGCACCGGTCGCCGCCGGCGAGACGGGCAAGCTCCACGTCCGCGGTCCCCAGGTCTCGGGTGAGTACCGCGGCATCGGGTCGGCGGTGGACGAGCAGGGCTGGTTCGCGACCGGCGATGTCGCCAGGTTCGACGGCGACGGCTTCCTGTTCGTGGAAGGGCGGTCCGACGACATCATCATCCGCGGCGGGGAGAACATCAGTCCCGATGTGATCGAGGACGTGCTGTTGCGGCACACGAGCGTCCGCGACGTGGCGGTCGTGGGGGTACCCGACCCGGAGTGGGGCCAGGAGATCGTCGCGGTCGTCGTGCCGGAGCACGGTGCCTCGGTCGAGGAGGAGACGCTCCGCGACTGGGTCCGTGCGGCCCTTCGCGGCTCGTTGACGCCGAAGGAGATCCACTTCGCCCCGGAGCTGCCCTACACCCCGACCGGCAAGCTGAAACGAGCACAGGTCCTCGAGGAACTGGATCCCACGTGAGCATCGCAGCGCCGTCCTTCGCCGCCTGGGACCACGCCCGCCCCGGGGTGTGGATGTTCACCGACGACCTGGACAGGGACCATGCCGTCTCGCTCGTCACACGGCTCGAGGCACTGGGCTACTCGTCGCTGTTCGTCCCGGAGACGACCGGCCGTGACCCCTTCGCCCACCTCGCGGCGCTCGGCGAACACACCTCCAAGCTCGTCCTGGCGACCGGGATCGCGAGCATCTTCAACCGGCACCCCGGTTCGATGCAGCAGGTGGCCCAGACCCTGGCCGAACAGGTGGACGGACGCTTCCTCCTCGGCCTGGGCGTCAGCCACGCGCCGATGGTCGAGGGACTGCGGAAGCTGGACTACTCACGCCCCCGGGCCCAGATGCAGCAGTTCCTGGAGGCGATGGACGCCTCGCCCTACTCCGGTGCGCCACCGCAGCGGCCCCCGGCTCGGGTGCTCGCCGCCCTCGGTCCCCGGATGCTGGAGCTGGCCGCGGTAGCGGCGGACGGGGCGCACACCTACTTCGTGACCCCTGCTCACACGGCACAGGCGCGAGAGGCGCTCGGACCCGAGAAGATCCTGGCCGTCGAACAGAAGGTCGTCCTCGAGACGGAGCCGGCCCGTGCCCGCGATCTCGCACGGGTCTCCATCTCCCGGTACGCGCGCTTGCCGAACTACCGGAAGAGCTGGTCACGGCTCGGCTTCACGGACGAGGACATCGCGCAGCTGTCCGATCGACTGGTCGACGGCCTGGTCGCCTGGGGCAC
>CAYXJD010000245.1:0-4572 GCA_964465225.1 uncultured Actinomycetota bacterium | reverse complement strand
CCCGAGCGTGGAGGTCTGGGTGCGGTTGTGGGAGACGCGGCTGCCCCGGATGATCTGGGAGACAGCGCTGCTGCTCGTCCTGGTGCTGGGCGGTGCCCTACTGCTCGGGACGGGGCTGGCCTGGTTGGTCGCGGCCCACCACTTCCCGGGCCGCCGTGTGCTGGGCTGGCTCCTGGTCACCCCGCTCGCCGTGCCCGGTTACGTGGCCGGTTTCGTGTGGTTGGACACGCTGTCGGGCCCACTGGGCATCCGGGCGGTGCGCAGCCTGTGGGTCGGCGCCTTCGCCCTGGTCCTCACGCTGTACCCCTACGTCTACCTCTTCGCCCGCGCCGCCTTCCGTGACGTCGGCACGAACGCACTGGACGCGGCGCGGACCCTGGGCCATGGACCGCTCAGGACGTTCCTGCGGGTCGCCCTGCCGATGGCCCGACCCGCGCTGGCCGCCGGTGGGGCGTTGGTGGCGATGGAGGTCCTCACCGACATCGGCACGGTGCGACTGTTCAACATCGGCACGCTGGCCGATGGGGTGCTGCGGGTCTGGTTCGGTACCGGCGATCGGCAGGCCGCCGCCGAGCTGGCCACAGCGCTGCTGGTGGCCGCCGTGGTCCTCATCGCCTCCGAACGGCTGCTGCGCCGAGGGGCGTCCTTCACGACCGGAGCGACCTCGCGTCCCCTCGTCCCGCAGCCGATGGAGCGACGACAGGCCTCCATCGCGTTGATCGCGGTGTTGACCGTGCTGACGGTCGCGGTCGGTGTCCCGCTGCTGCGGTTGCTCGACTGGGTCGGTGAGGTCGGCATCGATGTCGCCACCGTCGCCGGGGGCCTGGACCATCACGTGCGTAGCACCGTGCTCGTCGCCGGAGCCGCCAGTCTCACCAGCCTCGTGGCCGGATCGGTCCTGGCACTGAGCGTGCGTCGTCGGGGGACGACGGGACGGCTGCTCGGGCGGGTCTCGTCCCTCGGCTACGCCATGCCCGGACCGGTGGTGGCGGTCGGTGTGGTCATCACGCTGGCGGCGCTGGATCGGGTCCTCCCGCTGCCCCCGGGCAGCGTGCTGGTGGGCTCCACGTTGGGCCTGGTGTTCGCACTGGTGGTGCGCTACCTCGCCGTCGGGTACCAGGGCGTGGACGCCGGTCTGGACCGGGTGCCCACCGAGACCGTCGACAGCGCGCGGGTGCTCGGCTCCGGCCCGACCCGGACCGCTCTGACGGTGGAGCTCCCGCAGGCGCGCTACGCGGTCCTGGCCGCCGCGGCCCTGCTCGCGATCGACACCATCAAGGAGCTGCCGATCACGCTGCTGCTCCGGCCCTTCGGGGTGGACACGCTGGCCGTGTGGGTCTGGCAGGCCACCTCGGAGAGCCTGTGGGCCCAGGCGGCCCTGCCGTCGCTGGCGATGGTCGCCGTGGGCATGGCCGCGGTGGGTGGGCTACTGGTCGCGCTGGAACAGGGCGCCGAGGTCCAGTCCTGAGCTGTGATCACCGCTCGGCGTCGTCCAGCGAGAAGGTCACGACCGGTCCGTCGATCGTGACCGCCACCCGCTCACCGTGGTGCAGGTCGGACTCGGGACCGCAGCGTGCCCGCAGATCGGTGCCATCGGGGAGTCGCACCTCGATCAGGTGGTCGCGTCCGAAGTAGGTGAGCGTGCGTACCTCCCCCGTCCCGGAGGCGGAGGGGCGCAGGCGCACCGACTCGGGGCGGATCACCGCCGCGACCCGCGTCGAGTGGATCGGACCGGAGCTGGCGAGCCGTCCCAAGGGGGTGTCCACCAGGTAGCGCCCCGCGCGTGTGCCGGGCACCACCCCGGCGTCGCCGATGAACGCCGCGACCTTGGGGGTGGCGGGCACCTGGTACAGCGTCTGCGGGTCGGCGACCTGGTGCAGCCGGCCGTCGAACATCACGCCGACGCGGTCCGCCATGGACAGCGCCTCCTCCTGGTCGTGGGTGACCAGCAGCGCGGTCTGCTCCGCCGCCCGCAGGATGGCACGGATCTCGGAGCGCAACGTGAACCGCAGTGCCGCGTCGAGGGAGCTGAAGGGCTCGTCCATGAGCAGCAGCGTGGGAGCGGGGGCCAGCGCCCGGGCGAGCGCGACGCGCTGCCGCTGGCCCCCACTGAGCGCTGACGGTCGGCGCCGCTCCAGTCCCGCCAGGCCCACCAGCTCCAGCACCTCCACCAGGCGGGCCTGCCGGGCCCGCCGATCCAGGTGTCGCAGCCCGAAGGCGACGTTGGCGCCGACGTTGAGGTGGGGGAACAGGGCATGCTCCTGGAACACCAGCCCGACCGAACGTCGCTCAGGCGGCGTCCGGCCGCCCGGACCATCGACCTGCTGCTCTCCCAGTAGCACCGCGCCGGCATCCGCCCGCTCCAGTCCGGCCACGATGCGCAACAGGGTGGTCTTACCGCACCCCGAGGGGCCGAGCAGCGACGTGAAGGATCCCGCCGCCACCTCGAGGTCCACCTCGTCGACCGCCTGCACGGACCCGAAGGCTTTGCTCACCCCACGACAGCGCAGCGCCGGCACGGGCGCAGGGGAGGTGCTCGCGTCGGCAGGCGTGCCGGTGGCGACGGCGGCGGCCTCGGGGAGCGGTTCGAGCATCGGGCACTCCTCCGCAGGCGCGGGGTGGGGAACCGGTGATGGTCGCGCCAGGTGAGGGTACCCTTACCTTCTGCCCGGTCAGGGTTCCGGCCGGGCACCTCGGCGGCGAGGTGGACCGTGACGGCAACGGCTCAACCGCCGTCGCGCGACCATGAGCCCTGGCGCCACTCCGAGGCGAGCAGGCCCATGACGATGGCGTCGTGCGTCCGGCCGTCCCACCACAGCGCCTGTCGCCGCCTCCCCTCGACGACGAACCCCGCCTTCGCGTAGACGTGGCGGGCCCGCGGGTTGTGGTCGTAGACCTCCAGTTCGACGCGGTTGAGTCCCCTCCCCTCGAAGGCGTGCGCCAGCAGCAGACGCAAGGCCTCGCTCCCGTAGCCCTGCCCGTACACGGAAGGGCCGATCAGCGACAGACGCAGGCTGCAGCTGCGGTTGTCGGGATCGAGGTCGTTGAGCACCACCTCGCCGACACAGCGGTCATCGCCGCGCGTTGCGACGGCGAGGTCGAGACGATCGGGAGTCAGCCCGCGGGTCCGGTACCAGTCCCCGACGGTTGCGCGCGTGACGTGTGTGTGGGTACCAGTGAGCCGGCGGTTCTCCTCGTCGTTGACCATGGCCCACAAGCGGTCGAGATCCTCCTCCCTGAAGGGACGAAGTCGGATGATGGTGCCCTCGAGCAGGGGTTGCGTGCCGAACGAGGGCGGGTGCATCGTCGGTTCCTGAGGTTCGTGACCGGCGCCGGGGAGGGCACGGCGCTCGCCGCATCGCGACCCACCGGGCCGCTCAGTCCTGGCGGCGGTGACCGTCGTCGTCGAGCACGTCGCGCCAGGAGCGGGTCGGCGACCAGCCGAGTAGCCGCTGCGCTTTCGACGAGTCGATACCGGAGCGACCGGCGCCGGGCTGCGGGGGGGCCGCCGCGGTCTGCCTGATCTCGATGTCCGCGTCCGGGAAGGCGGCGGCGACGAGGTCGTCGAGCTGCCGGGTCGTCGCGTTGTCGGGTTGGGCGACGTAGACCACCTCGTGGCCGGTCAGCGGCACCTCGGTGGCGAGGCGGATCGCCACGGCCAGGTCGTCGTTGTCGGTGTAGGACCAGAACCCGAGCGATCGCTGGGCCGGATCGCGTACGACCGGTCCGAGGTTGCGTTCGTAGTCATCGGCGTGGCGCTGTACCCAGGAGGGACGGATCGACACCACCGAGATCTCGGAGCGGGCGACCGCGGCGTCGCACCACTGCTCGATGACGTGCTTGCCGAACCCGTAGGGGTCCTGGGGTGCAGCCGGTGTCCGCTCGTCGATGGGGAGGTAGGGCGGCAGGCCCGGGCGTTCCGCGAAGATGAACCCCGGCACGGTCTCACTGGAGAGGTTCACCAGGCGTGGGACCTGCCAGCGCACGCAGGCCTCGACGACGTTGAACCCGGCCATGACGTTGTTGGAGAAGACCACGTGCGGCGCATGGTGCAGCGGATCCGGGATGGCCCCGGCGTGCACCACCGCGTCCATCCCGCGGACGATGGCGTGGACCGCGCCGGCGTCGGTCAGGTCGGCCTGCAGGTAGTGGGCCTCACCCGGCGCGAGCGCCCGGTAGTCCGGTGCGCCGAGGTCGCTGGCCGTCACCTCGTGGCCGGCACGCTGGAGCTCGGCCACGGCAGCGGCGCCGACCTTGCCGCGCGCTCCGGTCACCAGTACCCGCATGGTTGCTCCTGTCGGCTCGGTGGACGGCGTGGGCCTGCTCAGCGTCCGCCGCTGACCTGGCGGCTGCGTTGCTCGAGGCCCGGTCCTCCGTAGGGGTAGCCGGCCGGATCCGGGTCGCTCGCGGCGTCGAGCAGCGCCGTCTCCTCCTCGTCGAGGTGGAGTCCCGCAGCACCGAGGTTGTCGGCCAGCTGCTCCTCGGTGCGCGCCCCGAGGATCACCGAGCTCACCTGCGGCCGGTCAACGACCCACGCGAGCGCGACCTGTGGCATCGACACCCCGCGCCCAT
>CAYXJD010000244.1:2320-4698 GCA_964465225.1 uncultured Actinomycetota bacterium | reverse complement strand
GCAGCGATCCGGCCTCCCCTGGCCGCCTGCCGTCCCCGCAACGGCTCGCGTCTGCGCCCACGGACCGGGCCACGCACGGAGCAAAAGCACGGCCACGCACGGAGCAAAAGCACGGCCGCGCACGGGGCAAAGCCACGGCCACGACAACCGCAACGCCCGACACCACGGGCTGCAAGCCGGTTCCCTATGATGCCCGGCGGGAGCGCGGGCTGGCCGATGGCGGCCTGCGCAGGGACCTCAACGACCTCGAGAGGGAGCAAGGCGGCCATGGCATCTGACGCGATCGCAGACCTGTTGCAGGAGGGCCGCACCTTCCCGCCGCCGGAGACCTTCAAGCAGCAGGCGCTGGTCCGGGACGCGGAGATCTACGACGAAGCGGACACCGACCGCCTCGGGTTCTGGGCCCGGCAAGCCGCGCAGTTGGACTGGTTCCGTGAGTGGGACGAGATCATGGACTGGCAGGCGCCCTACGCCAAGTGGTTCGTGGGCGGCACCCTGAACGTGAGCTACAACTGTCTCGACCGGCACGTGGAGGCCGGTCACGGGGACCAGGTCGCCTTCCACTTCGAGGGCGAGCCGGGTGACACGCGCACGCTGACCTACACCGATCTGCTCGGGGAGGTCCAGCAGGCCGCCAACGCGCTCAAGGCCCTGGGGGTCGGGAAGGGCGACCGTGTCGCGGTCTACCTCCCCATGATCCCGGAACTCGCCGTGACGATGCTGGCCTGCGCCCGGATCGGGGCGGTGCACTCGGTGGTGTTCGGCGGCTTCTCCGCCAACGCCCTGCGCGACCGGATCAACGACTCCGACTGCAAGGTGCTGGTCACCGCCGACGGTGGTTGGCGCCGAGGCTCGGTGGCCCCGCTCAAGCCCATCGCCGACGAGGCGCTGGAGGACACGCCCACGATCGAGCACGTCCTGGTCGTGCAGCGCGGCGAGAACGACGTCGAGATGGTGGACGGCCGCGACCTGTGGTGGCACGAGACCGTCGCGACCGCGGACCCCGACTGCCCCCCCGAGCACCTCGACGCCGAGGACCTGCTCTTCATCCTCTACACCTCGGGCACGACGGGCAAGCCCAAGGGCATCATGCACACCACCGGCGGGTACCTGACCCAGGTCGCCTTCACCCACCGCTACGTCTTCGACCTCAAGCCCGACGAGGACGTCTTCTGGTGCACCGCCGACATCGGGTGGGTGACCGGGCACAGCTACATCGTCTACGGGCCGCTGGCCAACCGCGCCACCTCGGTGATGTACGAGGGTGTCCCGAACCATCCCGACGAAGGCCGCTTCTGGGACCTCGTCGAGCGGTACGGGGTGACCCAGCTCTACACCGCCCCGACGGCGATCCGCGCGTTCATGAAGTGGGGCGACGAGCACCCGTCCTCCCGGGACCTCTCCAGCCTGCGGCTGCTCGGCACCGTCGGTGAACCGATCAACCCGGAGGCCTGGGTCTGGTACCACGAGGTGATCGGTGGTGGCCGGTGCCCCGTCGTCGACACCTGGTGGCAGACCGAGACCGGCGGCATCATGATCTCGCCGCTACCGGGTGCCACCACCACCAAGCCCGGCTCGGCGACCTTCCCGCTGCCCGGCATCTCCGCCACGATCGTCGACGACGTCGGCGAGGAGGTCGGGGTCCCCGGCGGTGGCTACCTCGTCCTCGACCAGCCCTGGCCGGCGATGCTGCGTGGGATCTGGGGCGACCCCGAGCGCTACGAGCAGACCTACTGGTCCCGCTTCCCGGGGCGCTACTTCGCCGGTGACGGCGCCAAGCGCGACGAGGACGGCTACTTCTGGCTCCTCGGCCGGGTCGACGACGTGATGAACGTGTCCGGCCACCGGCTCTCCACCACGGAGATCGAGTCGGCGCTCGTGTCCCACCCCTCGGTGGCGGAGGCAGCGGTCGTCGGCCGCAACGACCCGGTGACCGGCCAGGCCATCGCCGCGTTCGTGACGCCCCGCGGCGGCTACGAGGGCGACGAAGCGCTGGCGACGGAGCTGCGCGACCACGTCGCCCAGATGATCTCCCCGATCGCGAAGCCCGCATCGCTGCTGTTCACCCACGACCTGCCGAAGACCCGCTCGGGCAAGATCATGCGCCGCCTACTCAAGGACATCGCCGAGGACAAGCAGCTCGGTGACACCACCACGCTGGCGGACGCGAGCATCGTCGACTCGATCAAGGACCGCTACCTCGCCGGGGGCGACAGCGGCTGACCTTCTCCGGGGTCGATCCCTCGACGGGTTCCTCGATGTGGGCACCGCCCGCACCGCAGCTGTCCCTCTCGGGGGTCGATCCCTCGAGGGGTTCCTCCTCGGGGGGTTCCTCCTCGGGGGGCACCGCCCGCACCGCAGCGCTCGTGCACCGACGA
>CAYXJD010000244.1:0-2220 GCA_964465225.1 uncultured Actinomycetota bacterium | reverse complement strand
GCCGCTGGACGAGGCGCCGCTGGACGGCGAGCCCGGGCCGCTGACACCGGCCACCACCAGCCGGGTGCGGCGCCCGGCGTCGCCGGGGGGGCAGACACCTATCCTCGGTGGGCGGGCCGCCGTCGCCCGGACGGCCGGGCCCGCCGGAGCCGTCGATGACCTCGTCCCACTCGGCCGCGGACCGCCGTGGGCGCCGGGCGGTCACGCTGGCCTTCCTGGCCAACGGCCTGGCGGTGGCGTCCTTCCTCGTGCGGGTGCCCAACGTGCGCGACGAGCTGGCGCTGCGCGAGGCCACCCTCGGGCTCGTCCTCTCCGGCCTGGCGGTCGGGGTGGTGCTGGGTCTGGTGCTGTCGGGGGCGCTGGCGGCGCGCTACGGCAGCCGCCGGCTGACCCTGGGCGGCGCGGTGGTGATGATCGTGCTCCTGCCGCTGGCCGGGCTCGCCCCCGACCCCGTCACGCTGGTGGTCCTGCTGATCGCGATCGGTGCCTCGGGCGCGACCATGGACGTCGGGATGAACGCGCAGGGGGTGGGGGTGGAGCGTGCGTACGGACGCTCGATCATGCTGGCCTTCCACGGCGCATGGAGCGTCGGTGCGCTTGCGGCAGCGATCATCGGCTCGGCCGCCATGGGCCTCGAGGTGCCGGTGGCCATCCACCTGGCCGGCATCTCGGTCGTCCTGGCCGGCCTGGTGATCGCAGCAGCACGCGACCTACGGATCGAGGACCGGGTGGCGGCACCGAGCGGACCACGCTTCGCCCTCCCCCGGGGTCCGCTGCTGCCGCTCGCGCTGATCGCGTTCGCCGCCGCGCTCGGCGAATCCACCGCCGCCGACTGGAGCGGGATCCACCTCGCCGATCAGCTGCAGGTCGCGCCGGGACGGATCGGCTGGGGCTTCGTGGCCTCCACCGCCGCCATGACGACCATCCGTCTCCTGGGCGATCGGCTCGTCCGCCGCGTCGGGCCTGCCCGGGTGGTGGTCACCGGCGGCGCCTTCGCCACCGTCGGCTACCTCACGATCGCGATCAGCTCCTCGTTGCCGCTCACGCTGGTCGCCTTCGCGGCGGTGGGCGGCGGCCTCGGGGTCACGGTGCCGCTGGTGTTCGCCGCTGCCGGCACCCGCTCCGCCTCGCCCGGGGCCGGGGTCGCGGCCGTGGCGACCGTGGGCTACCTCGCCTTCGTGGTGGGACCACCGATCGTCGGCCTGGTGGCCGACCTCGTCGGACTGCGGGTCTCCTTCGCGCTGGTGGCCGTCACGATCGGGGCCATGACGCTGCGCCGCCACCCGGAGCTCGCGCCGGTCCCGGCTTCCGGCTCCACCACCACGGCCTGACGGGACCGAGCGCGCCCAGCCAGCCCGGGCGCGCACGGCTACTGGTCGACGGAGAGCATCGCCACCTCGACGTGGACCAGGTCAGCCGGAGCCGCGAGCACCTCGACGATGCGGTCGGCCACCCGCCCCGGGTCGAGGCCGATCGCCTGCCCCTTGCGGCCGAGGCGCCGGGCGGCCTCGGAGTCCTGGTCGTCGAAGAGGCCGGTGCGCACGAAGCCGGGAGCGATCACCGACACCCGCACGCGGTCGGCGGCGACCTCGCGGCGCAGCCCCTCAGACACGGTGTGGACGGCGGCCTTCGACGCCGCGTACACCGCCATATCCGGCGACCCGACCCGCCGGCCCGACATCGACGACACGTTCACGACGTCCGCACGATCAGCGGCGACGAGGTAGGGCAGCGCCGCCTGGGTGACGTGGAGCAGCCCCCGCACGTTGACGTCGAACATGAGCTGCCAGTCGGACGGCGAGGTGGTCGCGATCGGGCCGGGCCGTGCAACCCCGGCGGCGTTGACCACGCCGTCGAGCCCGCCGAGGCCCTCGGCTGCGGCAGCCACCGCTCGGGATGCGGCGTCCGGATCGGTGACATCGGCAGGCGTGGAGATGCCGTCCACCTCGGCCGCGAGGGCCGCGAGTGCCTCCTGCGATCGCGCGAGGAGGGCGAGCCGGGCGCCGGCGGCACGTGCCGCGAGCACGGTGGCCCGTCCGATGCCGGAGGATGCCCCGGTGACCAGCAGTCGGCGCCCGTGCAGTGGGCCGCCATGTCGCTCGCGCTCCTCGGGCTGCATACCGGTCCTTCCCATCGGGGCCAGGCCCCGCATCGCCAGCACGGTCCCTCGGGTCGCCGGGTCCTCGGGTCGCCGGGTCCTCGGGTCGCCGGGTCCTCGGG
>CAYXJD010000243.1:0-4718 GCA_964465225.1 uncultured Actinomycetota bacterium | reverse complement strand
GCCCGGGCTGCTCGCCCCACCGCGGCGGACCGACCTCGCCGAGCACCCAGGCCTGGGCATCGCCGATCGTGGTCACCGGTCGTCGGGCCACGTCGTGGGCGGTCCGGACGAGCAGCTGATCGAGATCGACCTCCACGCCGACCGGCTCGTCGGGCGGGGTCCGGAAACCCCGGAGGGTCGGCTGCAAGCCGGAGTGGCCCACCCGCCGGAACCGCTCCTCGGCGACGACGTGCGCGGCGAGCAGGTGCCAGCTGCGTCGGGTCGGCGCCAGCAGCTCGTCAGCGGGGACGGGATCGAGTGGCATGGTCGGGCCTCTCAGGACAGCAGCGGGTCGGCGCGCACGTGCACGAGCGCCGGACCGTCGTGGGCGAAGGCAGCGGCCAGGGCATCGTCCAGCTCGCCGAGGTGGTCGACCGTGACGCCGAAGGCGCCGCAGGAGCGGGCGAAGTCGGCGAAGTCGGGGTTGACGAGTCCGGTCTGCCACACCTCCCACTCGCCGGCGCGCTGCTCCTTGGAGATCTTGGCGAGCTCGTGGTTGTCGAGCAGGACGTGGCGGATCGGCATGCCGTACTTCACCGCGGTGGTCAGCTCCATGGCGTACTGCCCGAACCCGCCGTCACCGGAGATCGACACCACCTCGCGTCCGCCGCGCACGGCCGCCCACGCCCCGAGGGCGGCCGGCAGGGCGAACCCGATGGACCCGAGGTAGCCCGACATCAGCACCGACTGCGCCGTGACCTCGAAGTAGCGACCGAAGGCATAGGCGTTGTTGCCCACGTCCACGCACAGCACGGCGTCGTCCGCGACGACGCGACCGAGCGCGTCGAACAGCGCCGCCGAGTTCACGCCCTGCCCCCGGTCATCCGCCCGGCGGCGCTCCTTCTCCGCCTGCCAGATCGACCACCGCTCGGCGAGTTCCGGCCGGTGGTCCACACAGCGGGCACGGCCGGCGACGGCGCCCGCGAGCGCGGTCGCGGTGACCCCGACGTCGCCCAGCACGGGGACCTCGACGGGGTGGAACCGCCCGAGCGCCATGGGGTCACGATCGACCTGCACGATCGGCTTGTAGGGCGCGATGCCGGTGTGGTTGGAGAAGGACGCGCCCCAGGCCACGATCAGGTCCGACTCGTTCATGAACCACGAGGCGATCGGGGTGCCGGAGCGCCCGAGGACCCCACCCGCCAGCTCGTGCGCGTCGCTGATGAGCCCCTTGGCCTTGAAGGTGGTGACCACCGGCGCGCCGAGCGTCTCGGCCAAGGAGATGATCCCCTCGGCGCCATCGCGGGCGCCGGCGCCGAGCACGAACAGGGGGCGTTCCGCGTCCGCGAGCAGCTCAGCAGCGTCGGCCAGGACGTCGGCCGGTGGTGCGACGGCACGCACGGCGATCCGACCCGTCGGCTCGGCGGCCACCTGATCGTCGTGGGCCGGCAGCGTCTGGACCTCGTCCGGGAACTCGAGGTGGGCGACCCCGCGCTCGACCAGCGCGGTCTTGCACGCCATCGCGACGAGTTCGGCGTAGTCGGAGCCGTCACGCAGCGTCGCCTGGTAGCGGGCGACGTCCGCGAAGGCCGCGATCAGATCGAGGTCCTGGAACGCTCCCCGTCCGGCCTGGGCGGACGGGACGCCGCCCGACAACGCCAGCACCGGTGAGCGGTCCACCTCGGCGTCGTAGAGACCGGTGAGCAGGTTGGTCGAGCCGGGGCCGGCGATCCCGAAGCACGCGGCGAGCCCGCCGGTGAGCTTGCCGTAGGCGGACGCCGCGAAGGAGGCGGCGCCCTCGTGGCGGATGCCGATGTAGGTCAGGTCCCCGCGCTCCTCGGCCTCCCTGAACGCGTCCGCCAACCCGAGGTTGGAGTGGCCGACCATGCCGAACACGGTGGTCACCCCGAACGCGATCATGGTCTCCACCATCACGTCGGACACCGTGCGCTGGCGGGGCGTGGGATCCGGGAGCAGCGCGTAGACGCCGTCCTCGCGGAGCTCGACCGGGTAGGCAGCCGGGGCGTCGTCGAAGGGCGGTGGCGGGGCGCCGTTGCAGGGTGAGTAGTCGTAGCCGTGCCAGGGGCAGCGCAGCCAGCCCTTCTCGATCGAGCCCTCCCCCAGCGGTCCGCCCTGGTGCGGGCAGTGGTTGTCCAGCAGCCCGTAGGCCCCATCGACGTGCGTCGCCGCGTAGGTGCGCTGGTCCACGGTGACGGTGGTGACCCGGCCAGGCGGGAGCTGATCCGTTTCGAGCACCCTGCGCCACCGGGACGCGCCAACCGGTATTGGGGGGGCGGACGGCTCGCTCACGGTGGTTGCCTTCCGTCTCACGGTTTCCTGCCGGCAGGCTGCCAGCACTGGTCGCCTCGTGCTGGACAACCCGCGCCATCGCCGATCCCATCCATCCGCGCGGCCCCTTGTGGACGGCGAAACCCGTAGGGCCGAACTCCCCTTTGCCCTGGACGGCGCGTTCTGGTTGGGTGCTCCCAGGGTCGCCGGTGACGGTGACCTAAGACAACCGAACACCGAACACCCACCGAACACCATGTGCAGGGGAAGTCCGGTCGGATTCCGGCGCTGACCCGCAACCGTAGGTCGTCCACGTACCCGCGTTCCCGCCAGGGGCCCGGGCGCGTGCCAGGCGACGAGTCGGGATACCTGCGCGTGGCGAGCGGCTCCATCCACCGTCGAGGTCTACGGGGCGGAGCCCGGGCGAACCCCGTCCGAGCGTCCGTCCCCCCGTGTACACGTCGTGACGTGTCCGGGGGGACGTCGTCGTCTCGGGCGACCGCACGGGCAGCACCGTCTCGGACCGCTCCCGAGAGGTACCCACGTGGTTCGTACCACCCACCCATCCGCCCGCACCACCGCGGCGCTGACCACCCTGCTGGCGCTGCTGATCGCCCTGGTCGTCCAGACGCCTGCCGCAGCCCAGAGCACGACCGAGGACCCGGCCGAGGCGGCCGCGGGCTGGCTGGTCTCCGCACTGACCGACGATCCGGCGGTCGGGACCGACTTCGGTCCGAGTGCCGGTCCGACGATCGACGTGCTCTTCGCGCTCGCCGCCGTCGGGGTCGCTGCAGACGACATCGAGGCCATCGCCGATTGGCTCGTCACGCAGGCACCCGGCTACACCCAGGGGGCCGGGTTCGATGCTGACGACGCGGCCTACGCCGGGGCGAGCGCCAAGCTCGCGCTGGCGATGCTGGCGGTCGACCGCGACCCACGTGAGGTCGGCGGGGTCGACCTCGTCGAGCAGCTGGCCTCGCTTCAGGTCACCGACCCCGAAGCAGGCATCCTCGGGCGCTTCAGCGATCGGGGTGACTTCGGGGACTTCTCGACCCCCTTGACGCAGTCCCTCGCCCTCCTTGCGCTGACCCGGGCTCCGGAGGTGGCGCCGTCACCGGAGGCGATCGCCGCGCTCACCGACCAGGCCTGCCCCGACGGCGGGTTCCCGTCCCAGTTCGACCCCGAGACCTGCACCTCCTCGGTGGACACGACCGGCTACGCCGTCCAGGCTCTGGCCGCCGTCGGAGCGGACAGCGCCGCCGGCGCGGCGGTCGCCTGGCTGGAAGGGGTCCAGGCCGGGGACGGCAGCTTCTCCTCCCCCGACGGGACGAACACCAACTCGACCGGCCTCGCCGCCACCGCCCTGGCGGTCGGCGGCTCGAGCGACGCAGCGACCCAGGCAGGTGCGTGGATCGTCTCCCAGCAGGACGGCTGCGGCACCTCGAGCCCGGGCGCCATCCCGTTCAACCGCGACGACCGTGGAACCGTCGAGCTCGCCACCGCTCAGGCGATCCTGGGTCTGGTCGGCCGTAGCCTCGCCGACGTCAGCAGCACCGGGGCGGTCGACGATGTCCCCGCGCTGGCCTGCGACCGCACCGGGGAAGAGCCCGTCGACGACGCGGTGACGAGCCCTGAGGAGCCGGAGGTGCCGGTCGAGGCAGGCGACCAGGCCGAGCAGGCGCCCGAAGACATCCCGCAACCGACCGCGGTCGACGCCGGCCTGTCGCCATCCTCCCCGCCCGGGCTGCTGGTGGTCATGCTGCTCGGACTGGGGCTGGTCGTCGGCGGGACGACGGCCGGGCTCCGCCGGCTCCGCGGGCAGGCATGAGCAACACCGCCCGCCGGTCTCTCGCCAGCCTGGTGCTGGCCGTGGGCAGCATGCTCGCGCTGGCCACGCCGGCTCCGGCCAGCGCGGACACCTGTACCGGGGTCTGGGTCGTGGTCGACGCGCGTGCCGCAGGCGGCTCGCTCACCACATCCTGTGCTGCGGGGGACCCCACGTCGGGTCTCGCCGCGCTCGACCAGGCCGGTTCCGCCTACACGTTCGTGCCGCGCATCCCGGGGATGGTCTGCACCATCGACGCCCGACCGGACCCGTGCAACGGTGCCCCCGCCGACGCGTACTGGTCCTACTGGCACGCCCAGGCCGGGGGGTCGTGGACCTACGCGACGGTGGGGGCGGGCAGCCGTGACCCGCAACCCGGCAGCGTCGAAGGCTGGGCGTTCGGGGACGGCACCACGCCTCCCGGCACGCCTCCGCCCGCGGACACTCCCGAACCGGAACCGGACACTCCGGCGCAGTCGGAGCCCCCGGAGCAGGCCACCGGGGAACCACAGGACGGTGGTGAACCCGCGACAGACGCGGCACCGCAGGACACGACCGGCACCGCCGCCATCGACCAGGACACCACCACCGACCAGGACACCACCGGCACCGCCGCCATCGAGGA
>CAYXJD010000242.1:0-4744 GCA_964465225.1 uncultured Actinomycetota bacterium | reverse complement strand
CGTTCTACTTCAAGGCGCCGCAGGTCGCGCCCGGGCTGTACCCGGAGCACGACCTCTTCATCCAGCTCACCAAGTTGAAGAACACCCTGCGCTGGATGGCCGGTGAAGAGCAGATCACCCACCTCGGTGTCGAGTACTACGCCGACGACTACCTCCCCAACGACTGAAACCCGCCCTGACCTGCACCGACGTGTCCACATCGCACCGCCGGTCCGCACAGGGTCCGCTGCAGCCGCGTGGGTCGCAACGCCCTCGGCTCGGACACCACCGCAGCCTGACCCCAACTCAGTGGAGAAAACCCTCTATCTTGAGGCTTCAGTCCTGGGGGTGACCAGTGGGTGATCGAAAGGATCCCGACGCTGTCCGGATCGCGCGCGACTACTACAACAGCGCCGATGCGGACCTCTTCTATCGAGAGGTCTGGGGCGGCGAAGACATCCACGTCGGCCTGTACCGCTCTGCCACCGAACCGATCGCCGTGGCCAGCGCGCGAACCGTGGCGCGGATGGCGGCGCACGCCGGCACGCTGACCCCAAAGAGTCGAGTGATCGATCTCGGCGCGGGCTACGGCGGATCCCTGCGTCACATCGTCAGGGAGTTCGGTTCGCACGGTGTGGCGCTGAATCTGAGCGAGGTCGAGAACGAGCGCGATCGACAGATGAACCGAGAGGCAGGCCTGGATCAACGTATCGATGTCGTCGAGGGCGATTTCGCTTCGTTGGATTTCCCCGACGCCAGTTTCGACCTGGCGTGGTCCCAGGAAGCCCTCCTGCACACCGATGCTCGCGATCAGGTTTGCCGGGAAGCTGCTCGCGTCCTGAAACCGGGCGGTCGGTTCGTGTTCACCGATCCGATGCAGGCCGACGACGCCTCCCCGGATGCGCTGCAGGCGATCTACGACCGGCTTCACCTCAGCTCCCTCGCGTCGCCGACGTTCTACCGAGATGCGCTTCTTGCGTGCGGCATGCGCGAGGTCGCCTTCGAGGAACAGCCCGAACAGCTGTCGCGGCACTACGCCCGGGTCCGAGAGGTTCTGGTCGACAAGGCTGAAAGCCTCCGCGAGCAGGGGATGAGTGATGACTACCTTCAGCGGATGCTGTCAGGCCTGACGCACTGGGTCGAAGGGGGGCGAAACGGAGTCCTGACCTGGGGCATATTCGTCTTCGAGAAGATGTCCGTGGACCGTTCGGGAGGGATGGGCGTGACCGGCCCCTGATCGGCCCCGATCGGCCCCTGATCGGCCCCCGTGTCTTCACCGGGGTCACCAGCCGGCCACCGCTGACCGCCCCGCTTCCCCACCACGCCCACCTGGTCCCACCGGGGTCACCAGCCGGCCACCGCTGACCGCCCGCGTCCCCACCACGCCCACCTGGTCCCACCGGCGTCACCAGCCGGCCACCGCTGACCGCCCGCGTCCCGACCCACCACGCTCACCGACCCCACCCCGTCCTCCGCGCTGCCACGCCACCGTCCACAGGCAGCGGCAGGCCCGTGCCCACGAGCGGGCCGAAGCCTGGTCTGCTGCGCGGATGACCGACAACAACCTCACCGGGAGTTCCGGAAGGACCGCGGCCGAGCTGCCGGGATCGACCCGGCCTCAGCCGGTCACCCTCCGTGCGGAACCGGTTGGGACACCCGGCCCTCCAGCGACGACCGGGGTCGATGCGAGGGCGATCTCCATCGGTCGGATGCAGCAAGGCGTCTGCACGCGGCGACAGCTCCGGGAGGTCGGGATCTCGGCGCGCTCGATCCACCGCCGTATCACCACGGGTGTGTGGCAGGAGCGCCCGGGAGGGGTCGTCGTGCTCGGCACGCACGAGCGGACGTGGGAGCAAGGTCTGGCAGCCGCCCTCCTCGCCGCAGGCGCCGACCAGGGCAGGGCCTGGGCTTCGCACCTGACCGCGGGATATCTCCACGGACTGCTCGACGTTGCCGCCCCCCGGCGGCTCGACGTCACGGTCCCACGCGACCGACGGCCTCGGAGCCCCTCCGCGACGGTGCATCGCGTTCGCTCGCTCCCGATCGAAGACCGGGTAGTGCTCAACGGTCTGCCTGCCACCTCGCTCGCGCGCACGTTGCTGGACCTCGGCGCGACCCTGCCACCTCGCCAGCTGGAGCCGATGCTGTGGGACGCCTGTCGGGGCCGTCCAAGGCTGCCCGGAGAGCTCGCACGGTTGCTCGATCGGTCGCGAGAGCGTCGCGGGCGGGCCACGCTGACCCCGCTGCTCGCCGACCTGCATCCGCAGACGGCAGAGGCCGAGTCCCCACTCGAGGTCTACGGGCTCCTGGCGCTGCGCGACCCCCAGGTGCCCGCGCCCGTGCTCCAGTACCGCGTCCGCGACCGGCAGGGACGTATCGTGTGCCGTGTCGACGCTGCGTGGCCTGCTGTCCGGGTCGCCCTGGAGTTCGATGGCGCCGCGTACCACCGCACTCCGAGCCAGAGCGCACGGGATCGCCATCAGCGCGAACGCCTGCGGGAACTCGGCTGGATCGTCATCGAGGTCCGCCACGAGGACCTGTCGGGTGATCGGCTCCGTGAGCTACGGACCGCACTTCGGCGGTTCGTCATCCAGGGGTGACGAGGGCGATGATCGGTCTCGAACGCTCGCTGCGGACGGCACGCGCCGACGGTGACGTCCTGGCCTGTGGTTGACGAGCGGCCCTCGCCGGGCGGGGTCGCCAGGCGGCCAGGAGCGGCCCTCGCGGGACGGGATCGCCAGGCGGCCACGAGCGGTCCTCGCCGGGCGGGGTCGCCAGGCGGCCAGGAGCGGCCCGATCGTGACCCCGCAGGCCCAACGTCGCGGTAGCGGGGACCGAGACCGGCCAACCGTGACCGGCGGCACACCCCGAGGCACGGGTGAAACCAACCAACGCCTCAAGCAGACCGAGGCTGCCCACACGTCGACGAACCCTGGGCAGCGGTGGGACGCAACCGGCGCCAGAGGCTTCGCAGGTGCGCCGACGCCCGGGGCCACCTCAGCTAGCGTTGCTTCCCAGCGAGCCCTCCGGCTCCGGCCCGAAGCGAGCGGACCGCGATCGTGAGCGACCAACTGGCCCGCAGACTCACGACCAGCGACGCGGTCGTGGTCGGCCTCGGTGCCATGCTCGGCGCGGGCGTGTTCGCCGCCTTCGGACCCGCCGCCGAGGTGGCCGGTGCCGGCCTGCTCGTCGGGCTCGCTCTGGCCGCTGCCGTGGCCTTCGCCAACGCAACGTCCTCCGCACAGCTGGCGGCGCTGTACCCGCAGGCCGGGGGCACCTACGTCTACGGACGCGAGCGGCTCGGTGCGCCGGCCGGCGTGTTGGCCGGTACCGCCTTCGTGGTCGGCAAGACCGCCTCCTGCGCCGCGATGGCGCTGACCTTCGGCGCCTACGTCGCCCCACACCTCGCCCGGCCACTGGCCATCGGCGCCGTCGTTGGCCTGACCGCGGTGAACCTCGCCGGCGTGCACCGCACAGCCGCGGTCACCCGCACCATCGTGGCGATCGTGCTGGCCGTGCTCGCCACCGTGACGGTCGCCACGTTCGGCGGGGGCGCGGTCGAGCCCGCCAACCTGTCGGACCTCACCGGGGTCGGGGGCTGGTACGGGATCCTGCAATCAGCGGGGCTGCTGTTCTTCGCCTTCGCCGGCTACGCCCGCATCGCCACGTTGGGTGAGGAGGTGGTCGAGCCGGAACGCACGATCCCGCGCGCCGTCCCCATCGCCCTCGGCATCACCCTGGTCGTCTACACCCTGGTCGGGGTCGGTGCCCTGCTCGCCGCGGGGCCCGGCGAGCTCGCGGGTGCCGATGCCCCCCTGGCCACCGCCGTGGAGGCCGGCCGCTTCGCCGCCGTCTCTCCCGTGGTGCGCGCCGGTGCGGCGCTGGCCAGCGCCGGGGTGCTGCTGAGCCTGCTGGCCGGGGTCAGCCGCACCTCCTTCGCGATGGCCCGGGATGGTCATCTGCCGGTCGCGCTGGCGCGGGTGTCCACGCGTACCAGGATCCCGCACGTCGCCGAGGTCGCCATCGCGGTCGCCGTGATCGTCCTGCTGGTGACCCCGATCGACCTGCGGGGCGCCATCGGGTTCAGTTCCTTCGGCGTGCTGCTCTACTACGGGATCGCCAACGCTTCGGCCGTGACCCTGGCGCCATCGGAGCGGCGCTGGCCACGGTGGATCGCCATCGGTGGGGTCATCGGCTGCGCGGTGCTCGTTGCCACGCTCCCGCTGGTCTCGGTGCTCAGTGGTGCCGCGGTCCTGCTCGCCGGTTCGGCCGCGATCGCCCTGCGGTGGCGCTGGCGCCGGTCCGGCGGTCGCTGATGGACCCACGGATCGTCGCTGCCCTCGCCTGCCCGCACGACGGCGAGCAGCTGGTCGAGGAGGCCCGCACGCTCGGCTGCCCCCACGGCCACCGGTTCGACCTCGCCAGGCAGGGCTACGCCAACCTCACCGCCGGCCGTCCTCGACACGGGGGCGACAGCCCGGCCATGCTGGATCGACGGCGTCGGGTGCACGAGGGCGGTGTCCTGGCACGGGTCCACGCGGCGGTGGTCCACGCTGCGGTGGTCGACGCGGCGGTGGTCGACGCGGCCACCACCGACGCGGACCACCGGCGGGCCGAGACGCAACACCGGGGCCGAGCCCTGCCCGCCGGCATCGTCTGCGAGATCGGCGCGGGGCCGGGCACCTACCTCGCCGCGGTCCTCGCCGCGATGCCCGACCGCACCGGTCTGGCGGTGGACGTCGCGAAAGCTGCCGCCCGGCGCGCT
>CAYXJD010000241.1:0-4744 GCA_964465225.1 uncultured Actinomycetota bacterium | reverse complement strand
CGTGTGATGTGCGCGAAGACCAACGGCTTGTTGATGCCGGCGTTGTTGAGCAGGACGTTGATGCTGCCGAAGGCCTCCACCGTGTGGGCCACCGCCGCCTTCGCGTCCTCCTGGTTGGTGACGTCCAACTGCACGTGCGTCGCCTCACCGCCCTCGTCGCGGATCTCCTTGGCGACCTGTGCCACACCGTCGACGTTGATGTCGCCCAGGCACACCTTGGCGCCCTGGGCGGCGTAGTGCTTGCCCACGGCAGCGCCCATGCCCTGGGCACCTCCCGTGATCAGGACGTGCTTGCCACTGAGTCGTGTCGTGTCCATCGCGCGCCGTTCCCTCCATCGCTCGTGCTGCCGGTCCTAGGCCCCATGCTCTCGACGATCGGCACCCGGCACCGCCGGGAGGCCCGGACGGCATGGCCGTCTGGACCTCCCGGCGGGACGTGCCGGATGGGTCACCACTCGGGCGCTACGTCGGGATCCTCAGCGTTCTCCTCGGTCACCTTGACCGACGGCATGAACCGCACCAGACGCTCTCCGGGGTCCTCGGTCAGCACCTCGTAGGCCGTGGTCACGGCGTTCTCACCGTCCCACGAGGAGGACTGGAAGACGGTCCCGTCGAGCTGGCCGTCGAGCACCAGCGGGTTCCCGAGGAAGGTGTTCCCGATGGAGGTGATGATCAACTCCGCCGGGTCGATGTCCCTGGCGATCAGTGCGTCGATCACGCCAGCGACCATGGTGTCGTCGGCGGCGTAGACGCCCTGGATGTTCTCCGCTCCGACCGCGGTGATCATCTCCGAGGCCGCGATCTGCGAGTCGTCCTTGTTCCAGTCACCCGGCTGACGGGCGAGGATCTCCACGTTCGAGCACTGCTCGTTGACCGTGTCCTCGAAGCCGTTCTCACGGTCGATGGCGGTCGAGTTCCCGGTCAGGCCGTTGACCATGATGATGCCGATGTCCTCGCCGTCGGCGAACTCGCACATCAGTTCGGCGGAGGCGACCCCCTGCCCGTAGGTGTCGGGGCCGGAGTAACCCTGGGTCAGGTCCTGGTCCTCGGGGTTCACGTCGGAGTTGGTGACGGTGACGGGGATACCGGCGCTGTTCGCTGCCTCGAGACAGGGACGCACGGTGTCGCCGACGGCCGGCCACAGGATGATCAGATCGGGCTGCGACGCGACGGCGACCTCACAGTCGCTGGCCTGGGTATCCGCGTCGTACTGCGAGTTGGTGATCGTCAGGTTGATCCCGAGGTCCGCAGCGGCCGCCTCCATCGGTGGCAGGTACGTCGTCCCGTAGGGCTGGTCGTTGCCCTGCGGCAGGAGCGCGAAGACGTCGAACTCCTGATCGCCGGCGGCACCCTCGTCCCCGCCGTCGTCCCCGCCGTCGTCCCCACCGTCATCGCCCCCGTCGTCGCCACCCTCGTCACCGCTGTCCTCGGTGGTGTCCTCGGTGGTGTCGTCCGCGGTGTCGTCTGCGGTGTCCTCCCCGTCGTCGCCGCCACAAGCGGCCAGCATCACGGCTCCCGCCGCGAGCAGGCCCACGAGCCTCCATCGTCTCATCTCCATGTTCTCTTTCTCCCTTGTCGGTTCCCTGATGACACCCACCGCATCGCGATGGGTCGTGAGCTCAACCGGGCGATTGCTGCCCCGAGCGGCTCCGGACGAACGATCGCGCGCTGCCAGCGACCGCCCGGAGACTGTTGGGATCGGTGATCACCGCGAGGAGCAGGACCGAACCGATCACGATGTTCTGGACGTCCACCTGGACGCCGGACAGGGTCAGGGCCACCTGCAGGATCCCGAGCGACGAGGCGCCCAGGAGCGTGCCGAAGACCGATCCCCGCCCCCCGTTCAGCAGCACACCGCCGATGATCGCGGCCGCGAAGCTGGCGAGCAGGACGGACGACCCAGCGGTCGGGTCGGCTGCCGTGCGCTCGAGGGTGTTGATCACCCCAGCGAGGGCAGCGACGAACCCGGAGATCATGAACCCGGTGAAGACCCGTCGCTTCACCGGGATGCCCGCGTCGTAGGCCGCCTCCCGGTTGCCGCCGACCGCGTAGAACTCACGACCGACCCGCACCCGGGTGAGGAAGAGGTGGATGGCGATGAACGCCACGACGAAGATCAACATGCGGGGCGTCAACGGCCCGATCAGCGGTCGACCGAAGGCGATGCCAGCGTCGACGTTGCTCAGACGGACCGGTTCCTCACCGGAGATGACGAACGCCGCGCCCCGCAGGAAGAACAGCATGCCGAGCGTCGCGATGAAGGAGTTGATGCCGACGACGACGACGAAGAACGCGTTGATGGCGCCGATGAACAAACCAGCGCCCAGGGCAGCGAGGATGCCCAGCGGCAGGCTCTCGACGCTCGCCATGATCACGCCCGAGACCGCCAGCGTGCTCGCCACGGCCAGATCGAGCTCGCCCATGAGGATCACCGCGGTCAGACCCAGCGCGACCAGACCGATCAGGGCGATCCGGCCGAGCGTCACCTCGTAGGCGGTGAACACAACGGGTTCGGTGAGGGCGGTGACCACGAGCACCACCGCCAGCAGAGCGACGGCACGGCCCTCGGTCCGGCGGCCCAGGATGGTGCGCACGCGGCTGAAGAGGTCGTTGGCAGCCCCTGAGGACTCCAGATCCGGCCCCTGGGTGGGCGTCTGCGTCTCGGTCATGATGCGGTCGCCTTCCTGGCCAGCGCGTCGACGGAGACGGCCATGACGATCAGGAACCCGATCGCCATCTGCTGGACGCCGAACCCGAGTCCGGACAGCACCATGATGTTGGTCAGGACACTGACGAACACCACCCCCAACAAGGTCCTCAGGACGCTGCCCCGGCCCCCGAAGACACTCGTGCCGCCGACGATGATGGCGGCCAGCGCCTCGAAGTCGTACCCCGTCGACATCGCTGAGACGGCGGTGTTCGAGAAGGCGGCGAGGACGAAGCCGCCGAGCATCGCGGCCAGTGCGGTGACGGTGAACGCACCGATGACGACCCAGGCCGTGCTGACCCCCGCGAGCCGTGTCGCTTCACGGTTGGAGCCGTAGGAGCGGACCATGAACCCGAAGGTCGTGCGGTTCAGGACGAAGGACAACAGCAGCGTCACGATGACGAACACGATCATCGCCAAGGGGAGCGGCCCGATCTTGGCCGTGCCGAAGGCGCGGATCGGTCCGTCGTTCGGGCCGAAGTAGATGATGCCGCTCGTGGCCCACCGCAGCAGGCCGAGACCGATGAAGGTGGTCGAGAGGGTCACGATGACCGCGTTGGCCTTGAAGACGCCGACGGCGACGCCGTTGACCAGCCCGTAGACGAGCGCGATCGCGATGCCCACGAGGATGGCGACCGGGAGCCCCACCGCGTTGCTGACCGCGATCAGCACCACCCCTGCGGTCGCGACCTGTGCCACGACCGAGAGATCGAGGTAGTTCCCGCTGATCACGACGAAGGTCATGCCGGCCGCGACGATGCCGATCGGTGCGGCGCGGTTGAAGACGTCGGTGATGTTGGGCAGGGACGCGAAACCGTCGACGAAGAAGGCCGCGAACAGGATGAGCGCGACGGTGAAGATGATGATGCCCTGCTGCGCCATCCACGTGGACAGCTTGAAGGCCTGCTGCTCGAGTTCCTCCTCGAGGTCGAGCTGACCGGCGACCCCGACGGTGTCGGGCGTGGTGGTGTCGTTCGTCATGGGGCCTCCACCTTCGTCTGGCCGGAGGCCAGCGCCATGACCGAGGTCTCGTCGGCCTCCTGCCCGCTCAAGGTCCCGACGATGCGACCGTCGCGAACGACGTGGATCGTGTCCGACAACTCGAGCAGCTCCGGCAGATCGGAACTCACGACGAGCACCGCGGCGCCGCCCTCGGCGAGCTCACGGATGAGCCGGTGGATCTCCACCTTGGCGCCGACGTCCACGCCCCGTGTGGGCTCGTCCAGGATGATGACGTCGGGCTCCCGTCCCAACCACTTCGCCAGGACGACCTTCTGCTGGTTCCCGCCGCTGTACTGACCGACATCGCGGTGGATCTCCGGCGGGCGCAGGTTCACGGCCTTCGCGAGGTCCTTGGCGAAGGCGATGATCCTGCGCGACTGGAGGACGTGCGCACGCGACAGGGCGTACCGGCTCGGCAGCGCGATGTTGTCGACGACGGCCATGGTGAGCGCCAGCCCATCGGTGCGCCGTTCCTCCGGGATGTACGCGACCCCTGCCTTCACCGCTGACCGGTAGCTCGTCACCCGCTTCCTGACCCCGCCGAGGGTGATGCTCGCCTCCCCGTCATTGCGCACGTCGGCACCGATCATGGCCCGCACCAACTCGGTACGACCGGCACCGACCAGGCCACCGAGCCCGACGATCTCGCCAGCGCGCACGTCGAGGTCGATGCTGTTGACCCCGGGTGCCCGGAGCCCGCGCGCCGAGAGCACCACCTCGCCGAGCTCGGGTGCGTTGCGGTGGGTCTGGAGATCGAGCTGCAGGTCGCGTCCGACCATGTGTTCGACGACCTCACCCGGTGTCGTGTCGGTGACCGCGACGCTCGTGACCAGCAACCCGTCGCGCAGGACGGTCACTCGGTCACAGATGGTGAAGATCTCCGGGATGCGGTGCGAGATGTAGATGATGGCCAGACCCTGGCCGGCGAGACGCTGCAGCATGTCGAGCAGGTAGTCGGTCTCAGCCGGGGTGAGGGTGGCCGTAGGCTCATCGAGGATGAGGACCCGAGGCCGTCGGGCGACGGCCCGCGCGATC
>CAYXJD010000240.1:0-4777 GCA_964465225.1 uncultured Actinomycetota bacterium | reverse complement strand
CCGCCTGATCCGTAGTCAGGTGCTCTATCCGGACTGAGCTACCAGCGCAGGTCGTACAACGTGCAGCGTACGGTGGGACATCGTGAGCGGAGGCTGAGGGATTTGAACCCTCGAGGGCCGAGTAGACCCAACGGGATTAGCAATCCCGCGCCATAGACCAGACTAGGCGAAGCCTCCTGGCGCCCGAACCTCGGTCGGAACCTCGGCGCGGCGGCGCGAGGGTAGCAGCCACGCTACGGGTGGGCGCACGCCCTACCCTGCCCCCGTGCATCCCATCTCAGTGTCCATCGTCGAGCGCACCCCCCGCGCGCTGCGCCGCCCCGTCGAGGTCGCGGTCCGCACGGTCGACGGCGCGATGTCCGACCGCATCCTGGGCTTGGCGGCCGAGACGTCGTTCTACATCATCCTGTCGCTGCCGGCGCTGGTCGTCGCGATCGTCGCCGCGATCCCGGTGCTCATGCCGACCTTCGATGGCCAGGACTGGCAGAGCGAGTTCCTCGCCCGCGCCCTTGACGTCTCCAGTGTGGCGCTCACGCCGGCCACGATCGACGCCGTCGTGGAACCGCTCCTGCGCAGCCTGCTGGAGGGCGGGAACGTCGGCATCGTGTCCACCGCGTTCCTCGTCGCGATCTGGGTCGCGTCCCGAGCCGCCAAGGTCGTCCTGACCGCGACCGCACTGGTGTACGGCAACGTGGAGCCTCGGGCCGGATGGCTGCAGCGGGTCATCGCGTTCGCGGTGACGATCGGGGCGCTGTTCATCGCCACGATCCTGGCACCGTTGCTGCTCGCCGGACCTGCGTTCGCCGAGCAGGCCGAGGGCTGGTTCGACATCGATCTCGGACCGCTGGTCTCCGTCTGGCGTGCGGCGTACTGGCCGACGGTCGTGCTGCTCGCCGTGCTCGCGATCGCCGGGCTGTACCGGATCGCCGTCCCACGCCGGCAGCGTTGGTGGCGTGACCTGCCAGGGGCTGCGGTGGCCACGGGGGTCTGGCTCCTCGGCAGCGCAGGGCTGCGGGTCTACGGCGCGTGGCTGACCGGGTCCACCAGTATCTACGGCCCGCTGGCGGGTCCCATCGCGGCGCTGCTCTGGCTGTGGCTCACCGCCCTCGCGGTGCTGCTCGGGGCGGAACTCAACGCGGTCCTGGCCCGGACCAGGACCGCCGAACAGGACGAACCACCGATCGTCGCCGGCGGCATCGCAGCCGATGTCACCGAGGTGCTGCCGCAGCGACATCGAACGTGAACCTGGCACCGCCTTCGGGGCCCGTTCCGGCCTCGAGGTTGCCGCCGTGGCTAGTGACCACCTCGGCTGCCAGCGCCAGCCCGAGCCCGAGCCCACGCGTGCTGACCCGGTGCGCCTCGTCCCCGCCGCGGTAGAAGCGCTCGAGCAGATGGGGCAGGTCGTCGGCCGCGAGCCCCGGCCCGTCGTCGGTCAACTCCACCCTGGTCCGCTCACCGTCCTGCCACGCCGTCAGACGGGCGGTGGTGCCGGCGGGCGTGTGGGTGGCGACGTTGACGAGCAGGTTGTCGATCACGTGCTCGAACAGCGCGGGATCGACCTGGACGCGCAGGTGCTCGTCGACCTCGACCATGACCGTGTGCTCCACCAGCATCGCATCGATGCGCTCCACCGCCCCACGGAGCAGAGGGGCCAGTGCCACCTCGCTGGTGCGCACCGCCAGCCCGGACCGGCTGACCTGCGAGGTGTCCAGCAGCCGGGTCACCATGGTCGTCAGGCGCTCCGCGTTCCCGTCGACCCGGCGCAGCAGATCACTGCGTCGGGCGGGGGACAGTTCGTCCCAGCGTTCGGACAGCGTCGCTGAGAGCCCCTGGACCACGGTCAGCGGGGTCCTGAGCTCGTGGGACACCGAGGACAGGAAGTCCTGGGTCCGTCGCTCCAGTCGCTGCAGCTCGGCGGTGGTCCGCTGATCCGCCCGGTAGGCCCGGGCCCGCAGCAGGGCCTCCCCGGCCTGTGCGACCAGCACCTCGGCTGCCCGTTGGGTATCGGGGCTGACCGGATGCTCGACGGCGCCGGCGGCGACGATGGCGACGACCTCCTCCTCGCCGGCGGTGACCGGATAGAGGACGATGACGCGCAGATCCGGTCCCGCCGCACCGGTCGCGCGGCGGCCTGGCTGCACCCGGTAGGCCCGCCCTGTCGAGAGCACCTCGGCGACCTCCGGATCGTCCAGCGGGATGGCAGCCGGCAACTCCAGATCGGGCCTGGCGACGCCCTCGAGGAGCCGTGCCACGCCGGCTTCGCGGTCCACCTCCCGGACGGCCGCGAGGTCGAACCCGAGCCCGAGCAGCCCCTCAGCGGCGCTGCGGAGCACCACCGACGGATCGAGGTCCTGGGTCCGCAGCAGAGAGGACAGCAGCTCGGTGTGACGCTCGGCCACCATGCGGGCCTCGCTCGACCGTTCGTAGCCGACCGTCAGCGCATCGGCAGCACGCATCGTGGTGGTGAGCAGTGCCACCCCCCCACCGAGGTGGAGGAGGAGCACGGCCAGGTCTCGCTCGCCGTTGCCGACGAGCAGGCCCAGCCAGAGAACGACGATCCACACCATGACCGGCAACCGGGTGCGCCGCGGTGCGGCGAACCCGTGCACCAGCAGGACCATGGCGAACAGGGGGGCGAAGGGGCGGACGTCGACGAGCACCGTGAAGGTCAGCAGTGCTGCCACCAGCGCGGGTCCCACGCCACCGGCGACCACCGCCCGCACGGTCTCACGGTCCCACGCTGCCGGCAACCGGACCGAGGGAGGGCCAGGGAGCGCGACGACGGCGACAACGGCGCCGAGGACCAGCAGCACCGCGAACGCGAACGGGGCCCGCAGCTCGCCCGTGGCGAACACCAACGCCAGCAGGGTGAGCACCGGCAGCAGCAGTGCGGCCCGCAGCAGCCTCGCCCGGAGGAGCTCTGCGACGTGCAGGCCCGATCCTGCCTCGGCGCTCATCCTCCCGACCACTCGGCCGGGCCGGCGGCGGCGAGGCGGAACCACACCTCGACCTCGCTGGCATCGTCTTCACCGCCCTCCAGCCGACCGCCCGCCGCGACGAGCAGCTGGACGGCGACGCTGATGAGCACGTTCGATCCTCCGGGGTGCCGGGTTCGTTGGAACACCAGCCCCACCTGCCCAGGCAGCGTCACCGGGTCCAACACCACGCTGGCAGGGCGGCCACGATCGGGTCGGTCCGCGGCGGCCAGGAGCGAGAGCGCCGCGACGGCGAGTTCGTGATCGACGAGCACCGTGAGCTGCCCGGCCGCCGCGCCGTCGCCGTGCCCGGCCGCCGCGGCGGGACGGGGCGCGACGCCCACCCCGATGCCGGCGCCGTCGAGCACGTGGCCGAGGAGCACCGGCTCGATGCGTGGGTCGGCTCGCCGTGCGTGGAAGCGGGAGAAGTCCAGGATCGTGTCGAGCACCAGGCGCAGTTCCTCGGACTCCCTGTGAAGCCGCTGGAGTAGTTCCGCACTGCGGCCGGGCTCGAGCTCGACGTCGTGCTCCCTGAGCATCTGCACGGTGGTGCGCAGCGTGTGCAACGGCTCCTTGATCTCCTCGGAGACCGCTTCGAGCAGACCGCGTCCCATGCGATCGAGCCGTGCGGCCTGCTCCAGCAGCTCCTGCTGCCGACGCACGGCGGCGCGGTTGGCCATCACGGCGCCGAGATGTGCGGCCATGACCTCGACGATCTCCACCTCGTCGTCGCTGGGCCGGCGCGCGGCCGTGCGGCCTCCGGCCAGCGCCCCGACCGGACGGCCCTCGACCCTGATCGGTGTCGCGACGGCACCACGCAGCCACTGCCTGCCGGGCAGGCCGTAGGACGCGGCGTCGTAGCGGTCGGTGGCCAGCGTGCGGTCCTCCAGGATGGCCCGCCATGCCAGGCCACGTCCCTGCTCGACGGGACCACCGATCCCTCGCGCCCCCTCGACGACCCGCTCCCACAGCTGGTCGTCCTCGAGCCGTAGCACCGCCGCCGTGTCGAACACCAGCGCCCGCAGGGTGTCGACCGCGGCCTGCTCGGCGTCCTGGACGCTGCCGCGGGGCAGGTCACGGACCGCGCTCAACAGCTCACCGCGACGCTCGGCGTCCCGGCGAGCCGCCTGTTCCGTCGCCCGCACGCCGAGCAGCCGCTGCGCGAAGGTGTCCGCGACCACCATGATGGCCACGACCTGCAGCGCGACGAGTCCCGCCAACAGCGGCCCCTCCACGGCCAACAGCGCCACCACGAGCACCACCGCGATGGCCAGCTGGAACAGCCAGGCCACCCGCCGATCCGGCGCGATCGCCACCAACGCACCGAAGGCGGCGACCAGCAGCAGCAGATCCATGACCGGCGACCAGCCCGTACCGGCGAGGACGACGACCAGACCCCCGACACCGAGCAGGGTCAGCGCCAACGACAGCACCTGACGTCGACCGCGCACGAGGGGCCGAGAACGGACCCAGAGCCAGGCGCCCAGCCCGACGATGGCGACGGCGATCACGTAGCCGGCCACCCATCCGGGCGCGTCGGCCGTCAGCACCAGCGGGAACACGGTCGCCGCCGAACCGACCAACAACAGCGGCTGGAACCGGGCCCGTCGCAGGAGCCGGGTCACCGCGTCCGGCGACGTGGTAGCGGGCTCATCGCGCTCGACAGCCGGCGGTGGCGCCCAGGCTCCTGCCACCTCGCCGGCCTTCCTCACCGTGCGACGGGTGGGCAGCCTGCCCGGCTGCGGCCACCCGTGCGGGTCCACCTACACAGCGGAGGGTGTGGGATTCGAACCCACGGTACG
>CAYXJD010000239.1:0-4815 GCA_964465225.1 uncultured Actinomycetota bacterium | reverse complement strand
GAGCCAACGAGATCTTGCCCGCGCACTTGGGGTGCCGCCTGTCATGACGTTCGACGAGTCGGCAGCTCGTCAGGGCATCGACCTCGAGGCTCTGCAAAGGGCCCTCGACGAGCTCGGATGAGTGTGGTACGCGACGCCCCACCCGCATGGTCGTCCGTCCGGTACGGGCGCCGCCCAACGTCGCTGGCTGTCGCGGGTCTCCTCCTGTTGGCGGCGGCAGGGTCAGTCGTGCTACCTGAACTCGACAACGCCCTGTGGGCGACGACGAGCATGAGGATCGTCATCGTGATTC
This sequence comes from uncultured Actinomycetota bacterium, assembly GCA_964465225.1. Taxonomy (GTDB): domain Bacteria; phylum Actinomycetota; class Nitriliruptoria; order Nitriliruptorales; family Nitriliruptoraceae; genus T1Sed10-7. Next base: position 4,523 of record CAYXJD010000239.1, on the reverse strand, counting down.
TCGCGATGTCAGTTGGCCTCGAGGTTGACGACAGCCTCGAACCCATCGCGGCGGCGACCCCTCGGGGCTGGGGGGTCGTGCACCGTCGCCGCGCGCTCATGCTGGTCGCCATCGCCCTCGCAACGTGGGCGGTGGGGATCACAGCGCAGAACATCCTGCTAGAACAGGCTCGCCCCGGGACAACCGTGCCGTGGGTCGCTCTGACCGTCGAGTTCGTCGCGGCGATGGCGATCGCCCTGAGCGGCGCTGCAGCACAACACCCACCCGCCCGTCGCCATCGTGGTCTCGTGGCAGCTGCCGTCCTCGTCGCTGCCGTCACGCTCTTGGCCGTCAGCGACGATTTCGTGCCATCGCTCCCCGACTACGCGCCACAGACAACGAGTGGTCTCAGCGACCCGGCCTACCGTCGCTGGGTCCTCGGTCACGTGACCTTGGCCGTCGCCGGCCTGCTCGCTGCCGCCGTGTGGACCCTGGCGACCATGACCTCGCGCGCTCCGCGCTGGTCTGGGCGAGGATGGCGTACAACGTCAGGAACACCCGCAAACCGACGCCCGGACGAATCGTGACCCCCACAATCGACCACAGCCCGCCCAACGGGCCCATACCTGCACCGGCGATGGTTGAGATGCAGAACCTGACGCGCTGCTACGGTGACACGACCGCCCTCGACAGACTGAACTGGTCAGCCGCACACGGTGTGAACGTCATTGCCGGCCCCAACGGCGCCGGGAAGTCGACTCTCCTTCGGATCCTGGCCACGCTCGACCTTCCAGATGAAGGCACGCTGAACATCCTGGCTCAGGACCCAGCTACCGCTGCCGGGCGAACCGCTATCCGACAACGGCTCGGCTACGTGCCTCAGGATCTTGCGGTAACCCCCACGATGCGCGCTGATCGGTATCTCGACCACTTCGCGAGGTTGAAGGGAATCCACGACCAGGCCTCCCGTGCCGCTGCCGTGGAACGGTCGCTGGATGCTGTTGGTCTTCTCGCTGTCTGGAACAAGCGGATCTTCAAGCTCTCGGGAGGGATGCAGAGGCGACTGATGTTCGCCCAGGCACTTCTGGCTGACAACACGGCCCTCTACGTCCTCGACGAACCGTTCGTCGGCTTGGACCCGCAGATCAAGTCCTTGGTTGTCCAACGAATCGCCGACCTCGGACGAGAGGCCACCGTCATCGTGTCCACCCACCAACTCGACGACATCGCACAGATCGCGACGAACGTCACAGTCCTTGTCGACGGGGTCGTCGCCTTCCAAGGAACCACCCAAGAGCTCGCGCGGGTGGCCCGCGACCACGTGTGGACAACCCCCAGCCGCCGAGACGGTGCGATTGCCACCTGGCGACTCCCAGACGGACGGCACCGGCAACTGCTCCGAACGCCGCCCGAGCCCGGCGCTCAACGAGGCACGCCCACACCCGAGGAGGGCTACCTATGGCTGCTCCGAGACGAGAGTGGGACTCCCCAGGCGCTCTAGGTGCGGCGAGAGCAGGAGCCTGCGCTGCCCAGCACGGCGAGGTGGTGCTCCACGGGTCTCGTGGAGTTCGGCAAGCCGGGTGGCGGCTTGCCTGAAGCTGGCGGTGTCGTACTCCTAGTGGCGCTCGCCGTGCCTCCCTAGGATGATCACCGGAGTTCCCCGCCTGCGGTTCTCGATCGGGCTTGAGTTCGGCAGCGGGCGCCCGCGCAGCTGGTGGCGGTGGTCGGGTCCGCCCCGACCATGCCCCGCCCATCTGCGGATGCTGGGCGTGGAAGGGGAGACGGCACTGTCTACGGTGAGGATGTGGAAGGAGCGCCCGTGCGTGTGCAGACCGGATCGCAGACGCGCCGAGCTGGTGTGCGTGCCTCCTGGCTCTTGCCGGTGGTGGTTGCCCTGGTGACGTGGCTGCTGTGGTGGATCGTCGCCGAGGGGTTGCTGTTCGCGCCGGGTCTGACCACCAGGCTGCTCGGCGTGTCGGTGGCCGCCAACGTCGGTCTCCTCACCTACCTGGCAACGTCACGGCGCTGAGAGCTGCGCAGCGGGTCACCCTTCGACCAACCCACGGCGTGCACCCGCGCTCCGCTCCTCGAGCTCTTCGACGACGGCAGAAGTCGGAACGCCTGGCTTGTGGTCAACGCCGAGTTCAGCATCGCCGGGCAGGTGCGAGTCGTCATCCCGACGAGGCTCCGCAACCTCACAGCGTTCTCCAGCGGCAACGGGGACGGCTAGAGTCTTCACGCGGTCAGGTCTTTCGCCCAGAGATGGGTGGCGGGTGGCGGGCGTGGACTGGTCTCGAGGGCGCGGACGAGCGGGTCCGCCCACCGATGCCTGCCACGACCCGCCGAGGCGGGAGGTCCAGGCAGGTGGCCCCACCTGCCGACCACCTCCGCGGCGAGGTGCGCCAAGAAGACGGGCGACCTCGGACCGGCGCAGCCCGCTCCTGCACTGACCGAGTCACTCGCCTTCGGCTCAGCCCGCTCCGCCGCCCCCGTGGGGCGGCGTGACGTCGGGTGCCTCACTGAGCTTGCCGCCAGCCTCGAGATGGCGGCGGGTCCGGGCCTTGACCTGGTTGTAGTCGTAGCGCGACACCAGGACCCTTGCCGCGATCAGCAGCACCACGACGCCGACGACAAGCCACTCCATGCACGACCCCCGACTCGGCGGCTCCTTCACGGTAACAGCACCACGCCAGACTGCCAGCGCCACGAGCTTGACATCGCGCCGAGCATCCCAGCTCGGCGGTAGGCAGGTGCAGCACCAACGTCCGTGGTCTCCTCGTCGTCCAGCAGCAGCGAGTAACGGACGTCGTCAGCGAGCTGGGGCGGGTCTGCCCGTAGGCCGCGGGGCCGGTCGATGATGCCGGTGCTGCGCAGCCGGGCGAGGGCGCGCCTCCTACGGTCAGGTGACCGACACAGGAACAACCGCCGGGGTGTCCTGGATGGCACCGGAGCCGGCTCAGACGGTGCCGGGGGTGTCGTGGGGCCAGCCGAGCATGTCGAACAGCTTGGCGGTGGGGACGAGGAGCCGGCGGCCGATGCGGATGGTGGGGATCTCGCCCTTCGTGGCGGCGCGGTAGGCGGCGGAGCGGCTGATGCCGAGCAGCCGGCCGGCTTTGGGGATGGTCAAGGTCGGGGGTAGTGCGGCGAGCGAGGCGGGACGGTCGATGGTGGGCTGCATGGCGTGTTCCTCGTGGTCGTCAGGTTCGGGTCGTGTCGGGACTGCCACGGCCGGTACCGGTTGTGTGACAGCGAGAGGCGGTTGCCGCACGGCCCGGCTGGTGGTCGGTCGGGCCGTGGGGTCACCGCCGGTCACGGCGGGTCCCGTCGGAAGGGAGTTGTCGTCGAGGGCGGCGGGATGTGACAGGTATGCGCTGCTCGCACCGACGCCAGCCGCTATCGCGCAACCGCCAGATCGATCTCGACGACGTTGCTGTGGGAACCGTCTGACACGCCTGAGCACCCTCCGGCACCCGTTCACACCTGAGGAACGGAAACGTCCAGATCTTGCCGTTAGACTGGCCTGCGCTCCCGTTTGCGACGCTCGACAGGGGCTGGCAACGATCGCATCCTCCGCCCATGAAGCGGCGACACAGACTGGCACTGGGTCAGTGCAACAGCTCGGCCGGGCGATGCTGAACATCGGGCGGATGGGGCCGGGGCGGGCCGGCTACTGCCTCACCGCCGTCGCCCGCGGTAGTGAGGGCGTAGAGGGCTACTACCTCGCCCGCGGCGAGGAACCCGGCCGCTGGCTCGGCCACGGGTCGGAGATCCTCGGGCTGTCGGGTGAGGTGACCGGCCCGCAGCTGCGTGCGGTCCTCGACGCCCGCCATCCAGACACCGGAGAGCAGCTCGCCCGGCATCCGGCGAGGAAGGTCCCGGTGTTCGACCACACGTTCCGGGCCCCGAAGTCGGTGTCGCTGCTGTGGGCACTGTCCGACCGGGCCACCTCGGCGGAGGTGGTCGCAGCCCACGACGCCGCCGTGGATGCCGCGATCGGCTACCTGCAACGCTCCGCCGGCTACTCGCGTCGCGGTGCCGGCGGAGCCGAGACGGTCGAGGTGGACGGGTTCGTGGCGGCAGCGTTCCGGCACCGGACCTCGAGGGCGGATGATCCGTTGCTGCACACCCACGTCCTGGTCAACAACCTCGCCCGCACCACCGACGACGGGATCTGGCGGACGCTCGACTCTCGCAAGCTGTACGCGCACGCCAAGACCGCCGGGATCCTCTACCAGGCCCAGCTCCGCCACGAGCTCACGACCCGGTTGGGGGTCGCCTGGCAGCCGGTGACCAACGGGGTCGCGGACATCGACGGTGTCGACCGGAAGCTGATCGAGACGTTCTCGCAACGCCGCAACGCCATCGTCGAGCACATGGAGCAGCGGGGCGAGACCTCGGCGGCGGCGGCACAGACCGCCACCCTCGCCACCCGGCAGGCCAAGGGCCACCGCGCCTCGGAGGCGGAGCTCCGGGAGGGCTGGACCCGCCGTGCCACCGCTGCCGGGGTGACGCGGGGCTGGCAGCAACAGCTGGTCGGCAACACC
>CAYXJD010000238.1:0-4817 GCA_964465225.1 uncultured Actinomycetota bacterium | reverse complement strand
TACACGGCTCTGAACACTCTTTCCCTACACGACGCTCTTCCGATCTCCTTCGGCCCGAGCGCGCTCGTCGATCCCGGGAGCGACGGAACGTTGGCCTCCTCGCGCGCTCGGGCCGAAGGTCCCGGGACCGTCCACCCCCCGGCCCTATGGTCCGGACATGCGTCGGGGCAGGGTGCGCGCACGAGGTGGCACGCACGGGGGCGTCGTTGCGGACGCGACGCCCACCAGCGACGACACTCCGCACCAGGTCGACACTGCGCACCAGGTCGACACTCCGCACCAGGTCGACGTCAGGACCGACACCGCGACGAGCCACCGCACCGGCTCGCGGCCAAGGAGCACACGCCCGTGGAAGCCCTCGAGTTCGCCCGCATCCAGTTCGGCTCGACCACGATCTACCACTTCTTCTTCGTGCCCTTCTCGATCGGCCTGGCCCCGCTGGTCGCGATCTTCCACACCCAGTACGTGCGTACGGGTGAGGAGCGCTACCGGCGCCTGGCGAAGTTCTGGGGCAAGTTCTTCCTGATCATCTTCGCGATGGGCATCGTCACCGGCATCGTGCAGGAGTTCCAGTTCGGGATGAACTGGTCGAGCTACTCCTGGTTCGTGGGCGACATCTTCGGGGCCCCGCTGGCGCTGGAGGCGCTGCTCGCGTTCTTCCTCGAGTCGACCTTCCTGGGGCTGTGGATCTTCGGATGGGACCGGCTGCCGCCCAAGCTCCACCTCGCCACCATCTGGTTGGTGGTGATCGGCACGCACCTGTCGGCCTACTTCATCCTCGCCGCCAACTCCTGGATGCAGTCCCCGGTCGGCTACACGATCGACCCGGTCACCGGGCAGGCTCGCCTCGACGACTTCGTCGCGGTGCTGACCAACCCCTACCTCGCCGGCCAGTTCTCCCACACCATCTTCGCCGCCTGGACCACCGGCGCGTTCGTGGTGCTGGGCGTCTCCGCGATCTACCTGCTCAGGAAGCGCGATGTCGAGGTGTTCGCGCCCGCCGCTCGCACCGCGGTCACGATCGCGGTCGTCACCTCGATCGGGGTGGCCTTCGTCGGGCACGACCAGGCCCAGCACCTCACCGAGGCCCAGCCGATGAAGATCGCCGCTGCCGAGGCGCTGTGGGACACCACCGAAGGCGCGCCGCTGTCGCTGTTCGCCATCGGTGACGTCGACAACCGGGAGAACATCGTCGACATCGGCCTGCCCAACGGGCTCTCGCTGCTGGCGACCAACACCCTGGACGCCGAGGTCGAGGGGATGAACGACATCCAGGCCCGCTACGAGGAGGAGTTCGGGCCGGGCAACTACCTCCCGCCGGTGATCGTGACCTACTGGTCGTTCCGGATCATGGTGGGGGCCGGGACGCTGATGATCGTCCTCGCGCTCTTCGGACTGTTCTCCTCGCTGCGCGGCCGCATCAGCGACACCGACGGGTTCTGGAACCGGACCTGGTTGCAGGCGCTGCCCTTCGCCATCGCCCTGCCCTTCATCGCCAACACCTCGGGTTGGGTCCTGACCGAGATGGGCCGCCAGCCCTGGGTCGCCTACGGGCTGCTACGCACCGAGGACGGGGTGTCACCGGCGGTGTCGACCTGGGAGGTCGTGCTCACCCTCTCCGGGTTCACGCTGGTGTACGGCGTGCTCATGGTGGTCACGATCGGGCTCATCAAGCGCCACATCGAGCACGGCCCGCCGGAGGAGACCGGCGAGGAGGTCGACGAGGAGCACCGCACCTACTCGCCGCTCGGTGGCGGCTACTGAGCCCGGGCACCACGCCCCGAGACGCGCCCGGCGCGAGGAAGGCACCCGCCGATGGACTGGTTCAACCTCGAGACCCTGTGGTTCGCGCTCATCGCCGTGCTCTTCATCGGCTACTTCGTGCTGGAGGGCTTCGACTTCGGCGTCGGGATCCTGACCAAGGTCCTGGCCGAGGACGACACCGACCGTCGTGTGATGATCAACACGATCGGCCCCGTCTGGGACGGCAACGAGGTGTGGGTGCTCACGGCCGGGGGCGCGATGTTCGCCGCCTTCCCGCTGTGGTACGCGACGGTGTTCTCCAGCTTCTACCTGCCGCTGTTCCTCATCCTCATCGGCCTGATCGTCCGTGGGGTGGCCTTCGAGTTCCGCGGCAAGCGCACCGACCAGCGGTGGCGCTGGTGGTGGGACCAGGCGATCTTCTACGGCTCGCTGCTGCCGGCGATCCTGTGGGGGGTGGCGTTCGCGAACTTCGTGCAGGGCATCCCGATCGAGGCCGACGGGCTGTTCGTCGGCAGCCTGTTCAGTCTGCTGTCGCCCTACGCGCTGCTCGGCGGCGTGGCCTCGCTGCTGATGTTCACCCTCCACGGGGCGATGTACCTGGCGCTCAAGACCGAGGACGGTGGCGACATCCAACAGCGGGCCCAGACCCTGGCGCAGTGGCTGTCGGTGGTGGTCGCGGTCGGCGTGGTCGCCTTCCTCGGCTGGACCTACCTCAACGCGCTGTCGCTCGGTGACACCGGGGTGGTGCCCGGCATCATCCCCGTCGCCGCGATGGGTGCGGCGATCGCCGTGCCGTTGCTGGTGCGCGAGCGGCTCCACGGCTGGGCCTTCGCCGCGACCACCTCGATGATCGCCCTGGTGATCCTGACGCTGTTCCTGAACCTGTACCCGCGGCTGCTGGTGTCCTCGATCGACCCGGCCTTCGACATCACGATCGCCAACGCCAAGGCCAGCGACCTGACGCTGACGATCATGAGCTTCGCGGCGTTGGTGTTCGTGCCGATCGTGGTCGCCTACCAGTCCTGGAGCTACTGGGTGTTCCGGCACCGGATCAGCCGCGACTCGGTGGAGGCTCCGTCGGAGACCCCGCTCCAGGTCGTCGACCGGCGCCTGGCCCAGGTCCGCGCCAAGAAGCGCGAGCAGGAGGAGCCGGACGCGTCCTGACCGCGCGTGCGTGTCCCGGAGACGGCACCCGACCCTTACGCTGCGGGGCCGTGACCGCCCCGACCGCATCCACCGCCGCGCCTGACGAGGCCGACACCGAGGTGGCAGACGCTCGCCCCTCGGCCGAGCTCGGTGCGCCGCTGCCCGGGCAACGGCTGCGGGAGCGGGCGAGCCGACCGCCGGTCGATCCCCGGCTGCTGCGCTTCGATGCGGCCGTACCGAGGCTGCTGGCGCTCGGGGCGGTGCTGTCGTTGGTCACCGCCGTCGCGCTGATCGTCCAGGCCACGGCGCTCGGCGCGATCGTGGCACGCACCTTCCTCGGTGACGCGAACCTGGCGGAGCACACCCAGTGGCTGTGGTGGCTCGGCGCCGCGGTGCTGGTCCGAGCGGCGGCGACCTGGGCCACCCAGCTGCTGGCCCACCGGACCGCGGCCAGGGTCAAGTCGCGACTGCGCCGTGCGGTTCTCGCCAGGCTCGCCCGCCGTCCGCCCGGACAGACCGAGCAGGACACCGGGGCGCTGGCCGCGACGTTGACCGACGGGATCGACGCCCTGGACGGCACCTTCGGGGGCTACCTGCCGGCCCTGCTGTCCGGGATCATCGTGCCCGCCACCATCGTGGTCTACGTCGTGACGATCGACCCCACCTCCGCGGTGGTGCTGCTCGTGACTCTGCCGTTGATCCCGATCTTCATGGTGCTGATCGGGCTGGCGGCACGGGCGGCGACACGCCGCCGGTTCCGTGCGCTGACCGGCCTGTCCGGGCAGCTGCTCACGGTGCTGCAGGGGCTCACCACGGTCCGTGTCGCCCGCGCCGGTGACCGCGTCGGGGCGGCGGTCCGGGGGGCGGCGGAGCGGCTGCGCCGTACGACGCTCGAGACCCTGCGGGTCGCGTTCCTGTCGGCGCTGGCGCTGGAACTCCTGGCCGCCCTGAGCGTGGCGACGGTGGCGGTGATCGCCGGTGTCCGCCTCGCCGAGGCGACCGGCATCGGCTTCGAACCGGTCCTCATCGCGCTGCTGCTGGCCCCGGAGGCGTTCTGGCCGCTGCGGCAGGTCGGCGCCCAGTTCCACGCGAACGAGGACGGCGCGGCCGCCGCCGATCGGCTGCTGGAGATGCTCGAGGAGCCGGAGCCGGCTCGAGCCACCGCCTCCGACGCCCCCGTGCGTGCGGCGCCCTCGCTGCCCGCCCCGGCCACGGCCCCGGTCCGGTTGGAGGGTGTGACCGTGCAGTTCCCCGACCGGGCCACCCCGGCACTCGCGGGCGTCGACCTGGAGCTCGTGCCGGGGGAGCGGCTGGCGATCCTCGGCGCATCGGGTGCCGGCAAGACCACCCTGGCCGCGGTGCTGCTCGGCCTGCGGCCGCCCGACGACGGGCGGGTCGTAGTGGGCGACACCGACCTGGCCGCTGCGTCCGTGAGCGACTGGCACGACCAGCTCGCCTGGGTGCCACAGCGCGCCGCACCGCTGCGTGGCACCGTCCGCGAGGTGGTCACGTTGGGCTCCGACCCGCAGCCTGCCGACGAGGTGGTGTGGGCCGCCCTGCGGTCGGTCGCGATGGACGGCGAGGTGGCGGCGCTGCCGCTCGGCCTGGACACCGCGATCGGCGCCGGGGGTCGTGGCCTGTCGGCCGGGCAGTGGCGCCGGCTGGCGATCGCGCGGGCGCTGCTGCGCCCCGCCGGGCTGGTGGTGCTCGACGAGCCGACCGGTGATCTGGACGTGGAGGCGGAGCAGGCGGTCCGCACGGCCATCGCGGCGCTCGCCGGGACCCGCACCGTGGTCGTCCTGACCCACCGGGTCGGGCTGGCCGACACCAGCGACCGGGTCGTGGTCCTGGAGGCCGGGCGCATCGTCGAGCACGGTCAGCCCGACGAGCTGCGGCAGGGCGCCGGG
>CAYXJD010000237.1:0-4856 GCA_964465225.1 uncultured Actinomycetota bacterium | reverse complement strand
ATCCGGCCCTGCAGGCGGCCGGCCTGCCGCCCGGCGCTGCGTCGCTGGTCGATGCCCCCTCCCGTGCCTCGGGCTGGGCGCTGTTCAGCGATCCACGGCTCGCCCTGGCGGTCGCCCGTGGCTCTGGTGCCGCGGTCCGCCAGCTCAGCGCCGTCGCGCAGCAGGCCGGCAACGTCGTCTCCGCGCACGGCACGGGGGGTGCGTGGTTGTTGGCGAGCGAACACGCCGACCCTGCCGCACTCTCGGCGGCGGTCCACCGGTCGCTGGACCGCAAGGTGTGCAACACGCTGAACACCGTCGGCGTCTCGCGCTCGCGTGCCGGGACGCTCGTGCCCGTGATCCTCGACGCACTCACACGGGCCGCCGCCGAGCTCGGCACCGAGCCCAAGCTCCACGTGCTCGAGCGCGACCGTGCCGCCGTCGACCCGCGGTGGTTCGACACCACCGTGCCGATCCACCGGGCCGCCGGCATGGTCGATGAGCCACAGGCCGAGCTCCTTGCCGAGGAGGAACTCGGGACCGAGTGGGAGTGGGAGCGCTCGCCGGAGCTCTCCTTGTTCCTCTTCGACGACCTCGACCAGGCGATCACCACCTACAACCGTGCCTCCCCCCGGTTCGTGCTGTCGTTGCTCAGCGACCAGCCCGCGGAGCACGAGCAGGTCTGGGCCCGGGCGGAGGCCCCCTACGTGGGTGACGGGTTCACGCGCTGGGTGGACGGGCAGTACGCCCTCGGGACCCCGGAGCTCGGACTGTCCAACTGGGAACACGGGCGGTTGTTGGGACGCTCCGGCATCCTGTCGGGTGAGGCGATCGTGACGGTGCGTTCCCGGGTCCGCCAGCAGGACCCCGACGTCCACCGGTGACCGATCCTCAGGTCGCGCGCCCTGCCCTGTCGAGCGCGTGGCTGCTGCTGGCCGTCCTCGGCGCGGCGCTGAACCTGCGCGCGGCCGTCACCAGCGCCGGGGCCCTGCTCCCGGAGGCGCAAGCGGCCCTGCAGATGAGCGCGCTCAGAGCGGGGATCCTCACCAGCCTGCCCGTCGTCAGCTTCGGGGTGGTGGCGCTGCTGTCCAACCTGATCGCCCGCCGCCTGGGGCTGACCCGAGCGCTGACCTTCGCCACGGTCGCGATCGCGTTCGGCCTGCTGCTGCGGGTCGCGATCGTCGACAGCACCTGGCTGCTCGCCACCAGCCTGGTGGTGCTGTCCGGTATCGCGGTCGGCAACGTGCTCCTGCCGGTCGCGGTCCGCGCCTGGTTCCCCGACCGCGTCGGGCCGATGACCGGCTGGTACGCGATCGCGCTGTCGCTGGGCACCGGGTTGCCGGCCGCACTGGCGGTACCGCTCGCGGCCGCGCTCGGTGGCTGGCGACCAGGGCTGGCGATCTGGGCGCTGCCGGCCACCCTGGCGGTCGTGCCCTGGGTGCTGGCGCTACGGGCCGGGCCAGCACCCACCTCGGTCCGTGAGGGGGATTCCAACGCCGCGCCGCGGTCGGTGTCGTCCCCCGTGCCGAGCGCGGTGTCCCGACCCGCGCAGGATCTTGCGTCCCGTTCCTCCTCGGCGGTCCCGTCACGCGCCGGGCACCGGTCCTCGGCCCCGGTGCACGGGCGGCTCCAGAGCTGGGCGCTCGCGGCCTTCTTCGGCATCCAGAGCCTGGAGGCCTACGTCGTGATGGGGTGGCTCCCCTCGATCCTCCGCGACGCCGGGGTCGGCGCCGGCTCGGCCGGGGCCATGCTCGGGGTCACGATGGTCGTCGGTGGGCCAGTCGCGCTGCTGCTGCCGCGGATCGCGGGCCGCACCGACGACCAGCGGGTGTTCGTGGTCGCTCTGGCCGCGCTGTCCGCCGGGGGCTACGCCGGCCTGCTGCTGGCGCCAGCGGCCCTGCCGCTGCTGTGGACCATCCTGCTCGGGCTCGGCCTCGGCGCGTTCCCACTGGCACTGCTGCTGCTCGGGCTGCGGGCTGCCACTCCGACCGGCACTGCGGCGCTGTCGTCGCTGGTCCAGGGGGTCGGTTACCTCATCGCGTCGATGGGGCCGGTCACGATCGGGGTGCTGCGCGATCGCACGGGCAGCTGGACGGTCCCCTTGCTGGTGCTGGCCGGACTCCTGGCCCCCAAGCTGCTCGCCGGGTTGGTCGCTGCAGCTCCGGGCCAGGTCGATGTGGACGGCAGCGGTCCCGGACGGCGCGAGGTGCTCGGGTGGTTCAGAGCAGATCGCGGCCCGCCGCCCACGCCGTGAGCTCGTGACGGTTGGACAGCTGGAGCTTGCGGAGCACCGCGGAGACGTGGGTCTCGACCGTCTTGATCGAGATGTGCAGCCGGCCTGCCACCTCGCGGTAGGTGTACCCACGCGCGATGTGGCGCAGCACCTCCTTCTCGCGGGTGGTGAGCTGATCGAGCTCCGGGTCGTTGCCCTCCACACCCGGAGGCAGCTCGCCGGCGAAGGCGTCGAGGACGAACCCGGCGAGCCGAGGGCTGAAGACCGCATCGCCCTGGTGGACCCGGACGATCGCCCGGACCAGCTCCTCGGAGGAGATCGTCTTCGTGACGTAGCCGCGGGCGCCGGCCCGGATCACCTGGATCACGTCCTCGGCGGCGTCGGACACGCTCAACGCAAGGAACCGCACGTCCGGGTGGGTCTCCCGGATCGCCTCCAGGACGGCCCGTCCACCACCACCGGGCATGTGGACGTCGAGCAGGACGACGTCGGGTCGGGTGGCACGGATGCCCTGGATCGCGCCGTCGACGTCGCCGGCGTCGCCGACGATCGTCACCTGCGAGCCGAGCTCGGCGATCACCCCGGCTCGGAACAACGCATGATCGTCGACGAGGAAGATCCGGGTGGCTCGGCTCATGGGTGCTGCCCTCCTGGGCTGCGGGAGCGATCGTTGACGTCCTCGCGGGTCGGACCCGGACGCGGCACGGCGACCTCCACCTCGGTGCCGGTGCCGGGCTCGGTGTGGATCGCGGCACTGCCGCCGTGGCGCTCGAGGCGTTCGATGATGGAGCCCCGGATGCCGGCCCGGTCGCTCGGGACGCCATCGGGGTCGAAGCCGCGCCCGCGATCACGGATGAAGGCGACGACCTGCTCGTCCTCCACCTCGACGAAGACGTCGGCGCGGTCGGTACCGCTGTGTTTCGCGGCGTTCACGCAGGCCTCACGGATCGCCGCGAGCAGCGCCCAGGCGTGTTCGTCGAGGGCGGTCTCGCCGACGACGACCACCTCGATGGTCAGGCCGTGGATCGCTTCCACCTCCTCGGTGATGCCCTGCACGGCTTCCGTGAGTGTCATCTCCGTCCCGGTGGCCGTGGCGCCGTACAGCCAGGTCCGGAGCTCACGCTCCTGCCGACGCGCCAGCGCGACCATGCGTTTGGGATCCTCGGCGCCGCGCTGGATCAGGGCCAGGGTCTGGAGCACCGAATCGTGCAGGTGGGCGGCGAGCTCGGCGCGCTCCTCCTGTCGCACCCGCTCCCGACGCTCCACGCCGAGCTGTTCGGTCAGTCGCCACAACCACGGACCGAACAACAGCCCCAGCCCGGCGAGCGCGGTCAACAGCACGATGATCAGCTCCTGGGCCCCGCTCAGCGAGCCGGTGGTGGCCAGCGCGCCGCCGATCGCCAGTGCGACCAGTGCCGTGCCCGCCACGATCCGCAGCGGCGAGGTGGGGGCCATGGCCGCGCGACGCAGCGCGTCGCCGGGAGCGTGGCCGGCCAGGTGCGACCAGGCTGCTCGGTCATCGGTGTCCGCACGGGTCCACAGGACCGCCGAGCCCGCCGCCAGCAGCACCATCGGTCCGACCACCTGGTCCCCGAACCAGACCCCGAGGGACCGCAGTAGCAGCAGGACCCCGAGCACGATCAGCGCGAGGGCGACGGCCTGCTGGCCGGTCGCCGGTCGGCGGCGAGGTGGCGTCTGGGTGGCCGGGGGGATCGCCGCCCACAGGACCCCGTACAGGACCAGGCCCGCGCCGCCTGCGAAGGCCAGCAGGGCGAAGGCGATGCGCACGAGCACCGGATCGACGCCCAGGCGCCACCCGAGACCCGCCGCGACGCCGGCCACCACGCGCCCCTCCTGCGGCCGCGCGAGGCGGGGGGTGCGAGCCCGTGCTTCGCGGTCGCCGCCGCGCGCGACCGACGCGGGGGGCGTCGGAGGAGTGGGGGGCGTCGAGGTGGCACGGGCGTCGGACATGTGGTGATGGTGGCACAGCAAACGCCGCTGTGGCGGCCGGCGTTGCCCGAGCGCACCCCCGGTGGACTCAGGGTCGCACCAGGGTGGTCACCCATCGCGGCGCGTCTGCGGGAGGCGCATGCTCGGGGTGCACGGTGCGGAGGGTCCGGGTGCGGAGGGTCCGCACCTCGGCGGACCACCGGCGACGATCCGAGGAGCACGACGTGGACACCACGCAGGTCCCCCCACCACCCGCGGATCAGGGGGCATCGAACGACCGACCACCGCTGCGCCGTCCGAGGCAAGGGCGCATCCTCGCCGGTGTCGCGGCCGGGCTGTCCGACCATCTCGGCTGGGACGTCTCCCTGGTGCGGCTGCTGTTCGTGGTCGTGACGCTGATCACCCAGGGGCTCGGGCTGCTCGTCTACCTCGCCGCGGCGGTGCTGATCCCCCCCGCGGAAGCCGGGGCAGCCCGACCCGCACCGCCATCTCGGCCCGCTGGCGAGCTCGGCGGCCGGCCACCCTCGTTCTGGTTGGGCGTCGGGCTGCTCGCCGTGGGCGCCTGGTGGCTGTTCGCCGTCACCCCCATGCGCTTCGGGCTGCTGCCGGGCGTCTCCATGGGTTCGGTCGCGGCACCGCTGCTGCTGATCGGAAGAGCGTCGTGTAGGGAAAGAGTGTGTCAGTACGTGTAGAT
>CAYXJD010000236.1:0-4871 GCA_964465225.1 uncultured Actinomycetota bacterium | reverse complement strand
TTCCGCCCGCCCCCCCGATCGTTCCATCTGTCACGCCCCTCATCCTTGGAGCTTCCGTGAGCATCACCCCCTTCGGTGCGCTGCGCACCCACGGCGCCGGCGCCCTGCGTGCCGCGCACGTCGACGAGACCGTCACCCTGGCCGGCTGGGTCGCCACCCGGCGCGATCACGGTGGCGTGGCCTTCCTCGATCTGCGCGACCGCTCGGGCGTGGTCCAGGTCGTCGCCGACCCGGAAGCCTCCGGGGCGCTGGAGGCCGCCCACCGCCTCCGGACCGAGTGGGTCATCACGGTCACCGGCACGGTCCGTGCTCGTCCCGAGGGGATGCGCAACGACAAGCTGGCCACCGGCGACGTCGAGGTGGCAGCCACCTCGATCGAGGTGCTGTCCGAGTCCGACACGCCACCGTTCCCCGTCGAGGACCGCATCGAGGTCTCGGAGGAACTCCGGCTCACCCACCGTTACGTGGACCTGCGCCGCCCGCGCATGACCGAGATCCTGCGGCTGCGATCGCGCACGACCTCGGTCATCCGGCGGGTGATGGAGGAGCACGGGTTCCTGGACGTGGAGACCCCGATGCTGACCCGGGCCACGCCGGAGGGCGCGCGTGACTTCCTGGTGCCCTCGCGCCTCCAGCCCGGCGAGAGCTACGCGCTGCCGCAGTCGCCCCAGCTGTTCAAGCAGCTGCTGATGGTCGCCGGGGTCGAGCGGTACTACCAGATCGCGCGCTGCTTCCGGGATGAGAACCTGCGTGCTGACCGGCAGCCGGAGTTCACCCAGCTCGACGTCGAGCTGTCCTTCGGCGACCAGGAGGACGTCATCGGCGTCACCGAGGAGGTGCTCGCCGCCGTCTGGCGGGAGACCGTGGGCGTGGAGGTCGAGACCCCCTTCCTCCGGTTGACGTACGCGGAGGCCATGGCGCGCTTCGGCAGCGACAAGCCCGACCTGCGGATCGAGGGGATGGAGCTCGCCACCCTGGATGCGGTGTTCGCCGACACCGAGGTCGGCGTGTTCAAGGGGGTACTGGCCGAGGGCGGCTCGGTCGTCGCCCTGGCGCTGCCCGGCGGCGGCGACCTGACCCGGCGCGAGTTCGACGGCCTGGTCGAGTGGGCCAAGCGCCGGGGAGCCAAGGGGCTGGCCTGGGGGGTCGTCGAGGCGGACGGCGCCTTGCGCTCACCGCTGTCGAAGTTCATGTCCGAGGCGGAGATCTCCGGGGTGCTGACCGCCACCGGGGCGGCACCGGGTGATGCGATCTTCTTCGGGGCGGGGGAGACCACCTTCGCCCGCGAACTCATGGGTGCGCTGCGCAACCACCTCGCTGCTGAACAGGGGCTGATCGGTGGGGGCTTCGCCTTCTGCTGGATCGTCGATGCGCCGATGTTCGAGCCGGTGGTCGATCGTGGTGAGGCCGTGGGGACCACGGCCTGGACCCCGGTGCACCACCCCTTCACCGCGCCGACGCCCGAGTGGATCGACCGGTTCGAGGACTCGCCCGGTGAGGCGCTGTCCAACGCCTACGACGTGGTCTGCAACGGCTACGAGCTCGGGGGCGGGTCGATCCGTATCCACGACCGCGAGGTGCAGGCGCGGGTCTTCCGGTTCCTGGGCATCAGTGACGAGGTCGCGGAGGAGCGCTTCGGCTTCCTGCTGCGCGGGCTGGCCCAGGGCGCGCCACCCCACGGCGGCATCGCGCTGGGACTCGACCGCCTCGTCATGCTGCTCGCCGACGCGACCAACATCCGCGACGTCATCGCGTTCCCGAAGACCCAGTCCGGAGCCTGCCTCCTCACCGATGCCCCGGCTCCCTACGATCCGGTGGCGCTGCGCGAGGTCGGACTCCGGCTCTTGCCACCGCCGGTCAAGGACTGACCGCACCCGCTACCCGCCCGGGCGGTCGCATCGATCCCGCAGGTTGCGGCCCTGCAACCGTCCAGCCGCCTCGCGCGGGCGGGTTGGGTGCGTTCCGCCCCGGTTCCCGGGGTGTTCCGCACCCGATCCCGCGGGTAACGGCCCTGCAACCGTCCAGCCGCCTCGCGCTGGCGGGTTGGGTGCGTTCTGCCCCGGTTCCCGGGGTGTTCCGCACCCGATCCCGCAGGTTGCGGCCCTGCGGCCGTGTGCCGCCTCGCGCTGGCGGGTTGGGTGCGTTCTGCCCCGGTTTCCGGGGTGTTCCGCACCCGATCCCGCGGGTTACGGCCCTGCGGCCGTGCAGCCGCCGTGTGCGGCCGTCCAGGGGCGCGTCAGCTTGCCTCGACCTTGAGCTCGGAGGTGACCTCGGTCACGCCTTCGACCTCGGCGATCTCCGCGAGCAGTTCGCGTTCGGTCGCCGCCCGCGTCACGGTGCCCTTCAAGGCGACCTCGCCGGGGCCATCGACCCGGAGCACGACCTCGGAGACGTCGTCCTTCGAACCGAGGACCTCGCTCTTGATGCGCTGCTGGAGCAGGGCCGCATCCGACTCCGGATGCTCGGGCAGCGCGTCCTTGACCTGCTCGATGGCCTCACCCTTTGCCTGCTGGACCGCACTCCTGGCGCGGTTGCCCAGATCGTCAGCGGTCTCGCGGCCACGGGCGACCGCCTGCTCGCTCAGCTGCGAACGCCTCGCCTTCCCGCGGTCAGGGTCGGCGAGGTAGGTGCCAGCGGCACCGAGCGCCGCGCCGAAGAGCAACCACACCAGGCGCCGCGGCCAGGTCGTGCGCTTCGACGCCGAGAGGAGGTCGTCGAGCTGGTCGTCCAGGCCGGAGGCCGTCGCCTCGATGTGGGCGTGGAGGTGCTCCTCCGCGTCATCGATGCGTGCGCCGAGCCGGTGGAACTCCCGGAAGACCGATCCGCCGTCGGCACGGACGAGATCCGCCGTGCGGTCCCGTAGCCCGTCGAGAGCCGCGGTGACCATCGAGCCGGCCTTCTCGGCCTGACCGGAGATCCGCTCCTGGACGTCGTCGCTCGCCATGGGTGACTGCTCCTCGTCTGCTGCTGTTGGGTGCTGGTGAAGGCCCGCAAGACCCGCGCCGTGAGACGTACCGCGAGGCCAGCCGCGTGCCCTCGCCGCTCCCTCGACCCTAGGGGTCGGGGTGAGAGCCTACGATGACCGTCGGTACGGTGGTGCGATGACCGATCCGCAGCTCTTCGCCGATACTCCCGGGGCGATCGACGACCAGGGGGGTCGATCACGTCCCAGCGCACCCGGGGTCGGGGGGCCGGACAGCGCTTCCAGCCGTCCCGTGGCCGTCCCGGCCGGCATGCCCCTGGCGGCACGCCTACGTCCTCGCGACCTCGGTGAGTACGTCGGCCAACTCGACGCCCTCGGAGCGGACAAGCCGCTACGTGCCATGCTGGACCGCGGCGACCTGCGTTCGCTGCTGCTGTGGGGGCCTCCGGGGGTGGGCAAGACCTCACTGGCGACGGTGATCGCCGCCCACGTCGAGGCAGCCTGGACCGAACTGTCAGCGGTCACCGCCGGCGTGAAGGACGTGCGTCGGGTCATCGAGGAGGGCCGCAGCCGCCTCGAGCTGCGCGGCCGGCGCACCGT
Source organism: uncultured Actinomycetota bacterium (assembly GCA_964465225.1). GTDB lineage: Bacteria > Actinomycetota > Nitriliruptoria > Nitriliruptorales > Nitriliruptoraceae > T1Sed10-7. Next base: position 1,348 of record CAYXJD010000236.1, on the reverse strand, counting down.
GTTGTTCATCGATGAGATCCACCGTTTCAACAAGGGCCAACAGGACGCGCTCCTCCCCGGCGTCGAGTCGGGGTGGGTCACCCTGATCGGCGCGACGACGGAGAACCCGTTCTTCGAACTCAACGCGCCGCTGCTCTCCCGTTGCCAGCTCGTGCGCCTGGAGCCGTTGACCGCCGATGATGTGGCGACACTGCTCGAGCGCGCGTGCACGGACCCCGTGCGTGGCTTCGGCGGCCGTGTCCGTCTCACCGACGAGGCACGGACCCACCTCGTCGCGGTCGGGGACGGCGATGCGCGTGCCTCCCTGAGCGCGCTGGAGGTCGCCGCTGCCGCGGTGGGGGTGACCGGTCCCGGCAGCGACGTGCGCGGCACCGGTGCGGGTGCTCCGGTCGGCGACGGCACCGACAGCGAGGTGGTCCAACTCGACCTCGACGCCGTCGCCGACGCGATGCAGCGTTTCCGCTACGACAAGACCGCCGACGGTCACTACGACCAGGTCTCTGCGTTCATCAAATCGCTGCGAGGCTCCGACCCCGACGCCGCGACCTACTGGCTGCTGCGCATGCTCGAGTCCGGCGAGGATCCCCGCTTCCTGGCGCGCCGCATGGTCATCTTCGCCTCCGAGGACGTCGGGCTCGCCGACCGCCAGGCACTGCCGCTCGCGGTGGCGGCCTTCGACGCGCTCGACAAGGTCGGCCTTCCCGAGGCCCGCTACGCGCTCCTGCACGCCGCGATCGCGCTGGCCGTCGCTCCGAAGTCCAACAGCATCGCCCGAGCTCTGGCCGCGGGGACCGAGCTCGTGCGCCGGGCCGGGAACCTGGACGTCCCCGCCCATCTGCGTGACGCGCACTACCGGGGCGCGCAACGGCTCGGTCACGGCGCGGGGTATGACTATCCTCACGACGACCCGAGCGGGTTCGCGGCCGGGCAGCGCTACCTCCCGGACGCGCTGAGCGGCACGCAGCTGTACACACCGAGCGGGCACGGCCACGAAGGTCCGGTCGCCGACCACCTCGCCAGCCTGCGGGAGCGGGCCAGGCAGGCGGGCCGGGACGAGCGGATCTCCAGCGCCGCGCCGAGCTCCGCGGACGGTGCACGCGCCGCGGACGACCCGCAGGCCACGACCAGCTCGGGCACCACGACCAACGACACCGACCGTCCGGAGCGCACGTGACCGTCAGGGACTGGGCCATCGTCTTCGCCGTCGTCTTCTGGGGTGCGCTGGTCGTGATGGCCTCCTACGCCCTGATCAAGACCGTCGGGCTCCTCGAGGAAGCCACCCGGGGACTCCGCGAGACCACCGACCGGCTGCTGCCGACCCTCGAGCAGGTCACCGAGACCGCGGCCG
>CAYXJD010000235.1:0-4885 GCA_964465225.1 uncultured Actinomycetota bacterium | reverse complement strand
AGCTCGGTGCCCGCGGGGGCGTCGATCTGCGCGGCGTTGCCGTTGGTGAGGTCGTCGGCCTGGATCTCGCCGCCGGCCACGATGGCCACGGCCGGGAATGCGGCGGTGTGGAACGCGGAGATGCCCTCGGCGTCGTTCACGTCGAACATGCTCGCGGTGGGGTTGCCGTCCGCATCCAGGTGCGCGACGACGGCGTAGATGCCGCCCGCTTCGAAGGTCAGGTCGACCGGCCCGATGACGGCGTCGTCGACGGAGTCGGAGGTCGAGACGGCGATGGAGTAGGTGCCGCCGGGGACCTCGGTCGTGGCGGTGTCGGTGAAGTTCACGCCCTCGAGCAGCGGCGCGTCATCAGCCAGGATGCTGACGCCGTCAGCGCCGGGCACGCCGTGGACGATGGTGACCTGGGCAGGGTGGTTGTCGGCCAGGGCAGCGGATGCCGGCAGGACCGCCAGCATGGCTGCCGCGAGGGCGACAGAGAGCTTCTTCTTCATTGGGTAGTACCTCCGCGGTGCAGTAGGTGTTGCGGGGTCGAGGCATGTTCGCAGGTCGAGCCGACATCGGATCGGCCGATCGGGGTGGCCAAACCACCGGGGTGATCCTGTCGAAGGGCCGATAAGGGCCTTGAGAGCCCGCGTACGGGCCGTGCGAGCAGAATGTGAACCGATTCACGATCGCGATGGCGTGCGGATGCGCGCGACGCCGTGCGCTCAGTGCACGCACAATCGTTGCTCGTGCCCTTTCGGAACGGGCGCGAGGCTTCGCGCGACGGCGGGCACGGCTCGTGACCTGATCGGCGCAGGGCTCGTCGTCCGCGCTCGCGCAGTAGGATGCAGCGCCGCCGGATGCGTGCCCGGCGCACCGGAGGCGGACGTGGAACTGGATGCCGACACCGTCGCACTGCTGGTCGTCGTCGCGGTCTCGCTGTCGGCCTTGGCCCTGGTCGTGCTGGCCATCCTGGCGCTACGCCTGCGGGTGGTGCGACGCGCTCAGGTACGTGCCTTCGGTGGGCGGGAACGGGACGTGCTCGAGGTGCTCGCCGAGCAGAACCAGCTCCTCACCACCCTCGAGCAACGTGTCGTGGCCCTGGATGGCCGCGCGGACGAGCTGCGGGAACGGCAGCGCCGCGATCTGTCCCGGTTCGCCGTGGTGCGCTACGACGCCTTCGAGGACATGGGCGGCGCCCTCTCCTTCTCCGCGGCTCTGCTGGACGAGCGCGGTGACGGTGTCGTCATCTCCGCCATCAACGGGCGCTCGGAGACCCGGTCCTACGCCAAGCAGGTCGTCGGTGGTGACAGCGAGCACTCCCTGAGTGCGGAGGAGTGCGAGGCGATCGACGCGGCCCGGTCCGGCCGCCCGGCCACGGTCCCTCCCCCGTCCCGACGCCGACGCCGGAGAGCGTCGTGAGCGACGTCGGACCATCCTCCCCAGGGCCGCAGGTTCCGGTGCCCGCCGGTGGTGCCGGGAGCGACGCCGATGCCGCCCGCGCTGCCGAGCCTGACAGCCTGGTCGCCTATCTCGGCCCCGCTGGGACCTTCACGGAGACCGCCGCCCGCCTGATCACCGGTGCCACCGACGAGCCCAACCTGCTGCCGTGCGGCGATATCGCCGAGGTGCTGCGCACCGTTGAGGAGGGGCGGGCTGGCCGTGGCGTCGTCCCTATCGAGAACACCCTTGAGGGCTCGGTCACCGCCACGCTGGATGCCATGGCCTTCGAGACCTCGCTGCTGATCCACGGTGAGCTGGAGCTGCCGGTCACCCTGATCGCGGCCGGCGTCCCGGGGACGAACCTCGATGAGATCGTGGAGGTCACCTCGCACCCGGTCGCGCTGGCAGCGACCCGCCGTTGGTTGTCAACCACCCTGCCGAGCGCCGACCGCGTGCCCGTGGCCTCCACCGCGCGTGCCGCGGAGCTGATCGCCGAGCGCGGACCGGGCCACCTCGCCATCGTGAACCCACTGGCTGCCGAACGCTACGGCCTCGAGGTGGTCGCCCGCGACATCGCCGACACCGCCCGCAACCGCACGCGCTTCGTGCTGGTGGGCGCGCAGGTCCCGCCTCCCACAGGGTGGGACAAGACGTCCGTGGTGGTCTTCATCGACGCGAACAGACCGGGAGCGTTGCTGCAGCTGCTCGAGATCTTCGCCGAACGTGACCTGAACCTCACCAAGATCGAGTCCCGCCCCACCAAGGACGAACTCGGGGAGTACTGCTTCTTCCTGGACGTCGAGGGCCACCTCGCCGACGAGCGGGTCGGCGATGCCCTGGCCGCCGTCAAGCGCACCCACCGGGACATCAAGGTGCTCGGTTCCTACCGCCGGTCCGGTGCTCGTCGCACCGACGAGGCCGAGCGCATCCACGCCGATGACGCGGCCTACCGCGAGGCCGCCGGCTGGCTCGCCGCCTGGCGCGACCGGGTGACGCCCCCGATCCCGTGACGGCTCCTCTCGCCCCGCCGGATCCCCGCAGCGACTGGGAGCTGCCCGCCTTCGGTGCGATGCCGACGACCGAGCGGCTGGCGCCGGAACTGGCGCGCGTGCTCGCTCCGAACCCGTCGCCGATGACGCTCGACGGCACGAACACCTACGTGCTCGGGGTCCGCGGCAGCGGCGAGGTGGTGCTCGTCGATCCGGGTCCCGAGGACGCCGCGCACCGGCAGCGGGTCGATCAGGTCGTCGCCGACCTCGACGGCGAGGTGCGCGCGATCGCCCTCACCCACCACCACATCGACCACAGCGAGGCGGCTGCGCGTTGGGCTCGCGACCTCGGCTGCCCGGTCCTGGCACCGACCGGGGACCTGGCCCTCGGGGCCCCGGTGATCGGTGGGGGCGACCGTGTGCCGCTCGCCGGCGTCGAGGTGTCCGTCATCGCCACCCCCGGCCACACCCGCGATCACGTGGCCTTCCGTCTCGGCAGCGGTGCGGTGCTCACCGGCGACCACGTGCTGGGCCGGGGGACCAGCGTGGTCGCGCACCCCGACGGCGACCTCCAGGCCTACCTCGATTCGCTGCGACGGGTCTACGACCTGGGCCCGTCGGCGCTGCACCCGGGGCACGGGCCGAGCCTGGTCGAGGACCCCGCGGCGGTCCTGGCGTACTACGCCGAGCACCGCCACTACCGCGAGCTGCAACTCCGGCACGCGCTCGGTGCGGGTCCGGCCGAGCGTGACGAACTGGTCGCGCGGCTGTACGCGGACGTCGACCGGCGGCTGTGGCCCGCGGCGGCGGCGTCGTTGTCGGCCCTGCTCGCGCTGCTGGAGGCGCGCGGCGAACTGCATCGCACGGCCGACGGCCGCTACCACCTCGACGTCTGATGCCGGTCGACCGCTACCACCTCGACGTCTGATCCACCGCTCGGCCGGTCCGATCGGGGCGACGCCTCGGTGGTCAGTGTTGCCACTGCTGCGTTGCCAGCGCGCCGAGGGCTCAAGCCGGGGCGATCAACGGTCGATGGGAGAGCAGGTCCGCCGTGTGGCGGGACCGGAGAGTGGGTCGGCAGTGGCGGAGTTCCTCGACAGCTTCGACGTCGAGCGTGACGCGTTGCTGTCCTCGTTGGCCCAGGTGGAGGAGGTGTGGAGTCGCTTCCAGGAGCGGCGTGCCCTCGAGGTGGAGGGCACCGCGGAGACGGACTCGTTGATCGCGGGGGAGATGGCGCACGTCCGTCGCGATCTCGAGTCCACCGAGTTCACCGTCGGCGTCTTCGGTCTGATCAAGCGGGGGAAGTCGACCCTGCTGAACGGGTTGATCGGACGCGAGGTCTCCTCCATGCACGTCACCCCGGAGACCGCGGTGCCGGTCTACGTCTCCTACGGCGACGACCCCGAGGCGGTCGTCCACTTCGCCGACGGGACCCAGAAGCACGTGGCCGTTGAGGACGTGCACGCCTACACCTCCCAGAAGTCCAACCCCATGAACCACCTCGGCGTCACCTTCGTCGAGCAGCAGGTGCCCGTGGGGTTCCTGCGCAACGGGACCCGCCTGATCGACACCCCGGGTCTCGACGACGCCGAGGCCGACGAGGTCTACACCGAGCGGACCCTGCAGGAACTCGATGTGGTGGATGCCGGCGTCGTGCTGTTCCTGTCGCCGCCGACCGTGGGCGCGACCGAACTCGGCTTCCTCGAACAGGTCGTCGCGCGGGACCTGCGCAAGACCTTCCTCGTGTGCAACATGTACCCCCAGCACTTCCACGACGTGGAGACCCGGGAGCAGGTGCTCGAGTACGTCGGGATGCGGATCGTCGAGGCGTCCCGCCGGGCTGGCCGCAGTGGGGAGGTGCGGGTCTACCCCGTCTGTGCGCTGGAGGCCTGGGAAGCACGCAAGCACGACGACATCGACCAGTGGAAGCGTTCCGGGGCGGACCGTCTGCTACGGGACATCGAGAACTACCTCTCGGACCACGCCGGTCAGGAGATGCTGGACGACTCGGCCGAGCGCATCGCCAGCATCGCCGAGCTCGCAAGAGCGGAGGTCCAGGTCCGCCAGCAGCTGCTGGAGGACCCGGAGAAGCTGCAAGGGTTCCGTCGCCAGCTGGACCGCAACATCGTGGACCTGGAGCGTCGCTTCGACGCGGCGGTGTCGATGGCGCTCACCGAGGTCCCCCCGCTGCGCATGCGCATCCGTGGACTGGTGCTCAACCCCTTCACGCGTGCCAAGAAGGAGCTCAACCAGCTGGAGACCCTGGAGGAGTTGGAGCAGTTCGCGTCCCGCTTCCGCCGCCAGCTCGAGGTCGCCGGCGAACTGGCGTCCCGGCAGTTCACGGACGGCTTCGGGCAGATCGTGAACCGGCTGCAGCACCAGCTGCAGGAGCGCTTCCAGGCCGTGATGACCGACCTGGCGCCGAACCTGCCCCAGATCCGCCTGTCCCCGAACGCGTTGCTGGTCACCCC
>CAYXJD010000234.1:0-4922 GCA_964465225.1 uncultured Actinomycetota bacterium | reverse complement strand
GGTGCTCGGGCGTCGCCCCGGCGTAGCTGTAGATCGTCTGGTCGTCGTCGCCGACGGCGAACACCTGGAGCGAGGGTCCAGCCACCAACCGCACGAGCAGCAGGAAGGCCGGGGTGAGGTCCTGGAACTCGTCGACCAGCAGGTGGGTGCCCCACCGCTGGACGGTGGCCCGCAGGTCGGGGCGCTGCAGCAGCACCTCGATGGCGAGGTAGATCTGCTCGTCGAAGTCCAGCAGCTGCTCATCGGCCAGGAGCCGGCGGTACCGGTCGAACACCTCGGCGAACCCGTCGATGTCGCCGCGTTCTGCCTCCACCTCGGCGGGGTCGCGCAACGCGAGTCGGACCTCGGCGAGCGCGTCGAGGTAGGCCTGGAAGGGATCCTGGTTGGGCACACGCGCGGTGCGCACCAACCGGTCGAGGAGCCGTCGGACATCCCGCTCGTCGATGATCCGTCGGCGCTCGACCAGCGTGCAGATCCGCAGGGCGAGCGAGTGCAGGGTCCGGATCGAGGCATCGAGGTCCTCGGTGCGCTCCCGCATCTCTGCCGCTGCCCGGGTGTTGTAGGCGAGCGCGGTGACCAGCTCCGGCTCGACACCGCGGTCACGCAGCAGGTGGCGCAGCCGCGCGGTCAGGACCCGGGTCTTGCCGGAGCCGGCAGGGGCGATGACCCGTGCCGGCCCCACGGCGTGGGTGACCGCGGCCAACTGGTCGGGTGCCAGCACCTCGCTCGGCGCTGCCTCACCCTGCACGGTGAGCCGGCCGAGGCCGATCGACTCCCGGTGGACCAGCACCGGCGTGGTGCCGCTGGCCGTCACGGACCCGAGGGGACCGGGCAGCGGCCCCCGCGGTCCGCCGTCGACGAAGGCGAGCCGACCGTCGGGCAGGACGAGATCCGCCTGATCGCTGCGAGTGGCCGCGGTCCGACGTTCGGCGAGAACACCGTGCCACCACCGGGGGGCACCGCCGCGTAGGTCGTAGCTGTTGGCCCAGGTGAGGAAGTGCAGTGCCTCGCGGTGGAAGGCGTGGTCACGCGGCAGCTCGTAGGGCGGCGCCGTGGTCGACTCGGGCGCGCGAGCCGCATCGTTGTCGACGGCCAACTCGATCACCGTCCGGCGACGCCCCAGCCAGCGGGCACGCAGGATCGCCACGGCGGCGACCGGGTCGGCCAGCACCCCTTCGTCGATCCGCAGACGCCGAGCACGCTCGAACCCGGCGGGCGCGGCCGCGTCCCGGTCGACGACGACGTTGCGGCCGAGCGCATCGGGCCCGGGGAAGCTGGCGGCAGCGGCGACGGGTGGCATGGGGGTCCAGGCTAGGCGGTACCCGTGACGCCGAGAGAACGAGCCTCGTCCGCCTTGGGGAGGAGTCTCCGGTCACGCCGCCGGAGGGATCACCTCACTCGACGCCGTGCCAGCCGCGGTCGAGCAGCACGGCCAGTGCCCACGCCATCCCCCGGTCGCCGGTCGTCAACCGCAGCTGGTCGAGGAGGTCCTCGGCCGCCGGCAGGGTGGTGTCCAGCACCTGGGCGAAGCCGTCCTCATCCAGCCAGCTGGCGTGGGTCGGTTCGACGGGGAACGGTCCGAGCTCCAGACGGCCCGCCTTGGCGTGGGCGTGGATCTGCTCCCAGGTGGGCAGCGGTCCGTCACCGGTGACCAGCCCACCGAGCAACGGCGCGTCGGCCACCGTCTGCAGGTCCTCCACCTCGACGTCGGTGGGTCCGTCGGGGGTATCGAAGCGGCGGAGAGCCTCGCCCGCGACGGCGACCAGCCAGACGCGCCCGAGCAGCTCCGGCACACCGATCCGAGTGGCTACCACCGACGGCAGTCCGTAGGCCAGACGAGCGGTGTTGGCGGCGACGTCACGTGGTCGTAGGTCCTCCGCGGCATCCGTCGCGTCCCGGTCGGTGCGCCAGACCCGAGCCTCCTCGACGTCGTCGGCGCGACTGATGCCGACCTCCGTACCGTCGGGCAGGACGCACACCACGTGGGTGAGGCACAGGACCTCCTCGTCATCACCGACCTCCTCGCTGGTGACGACGACGAGTCCGGCCGCGCCGGTCGGGTCGAGCACGCCATCGTCCCCGAGATCGACGTCGACGAGTTCGACGTGGTCATCGGCCACCGCTCGTAGGCCGACGATGGCGCGACGATCGGCGCCGACATCCCGCAGCTGTGGTTCGAGCTGCAGCAGGACATCGAGCGCTCGTTCGGGCGTGAACGCAGCGGCTACCACATCGGTCATCGTCGATCTCCGGGAGCACGGCGGGGCGTGGCGGGGCGCCACACGTCGAGCATGGTCGGTGGTTCGCGACCCCTGTCCCCGCACGACGTCGCCGTCGGGGTTCGGGAGCCGGTGCCGGCCGAGGCCGAAGGGTGGCCGCGGGTCAGGGCGGGTGCAGGTCAGGGCGGGTGCAGGTCAGGACGGTTCAGGTCGGGGCGGTCAGGAGGGGGCAACCTCGTAGCCAGCTTCGTCGATCGCGGCGTGGATCGCTTCGTCCGATGCTTCACCATCGACGGTGACCGTTCTGGCTTCCACGTTGACGAGCACGGTGGCGACATCGTCGAGTGCGCCCACCTCGCTCTCGATCGCGGACTTGCAGTGCCCGCAGGAGATGTCGGGCACGGAGTAGGTGCGGGTTGCCATGGTCTGACCTTCCTGTTCGGTGCTCTCGGGGGAGGGTTCGGGGCTCGCAGCCCTGTGGCGTGGGTGCCGCTCGGTCTCATCGACAGAAGCGTTCACCGTTTGATGAGCCGGTGCACCACCTCGAGCGCCTCCTCGATCTTCTCGTCTGCGGAGTCGGCGCCCTCGTCGATCGCGTCTCGGACACAGTGCCGGACGTGTTCGTCGAGCATCGTGGTCGCGACCCCCTGGAGCGCCTTGGTCGCCGAGGAGATCTGGGTGAGCACGTCGATGCAGTACCGATCCTCCTCGACCATACGCTGGAGGCCACGGACCTGGCCCTCGATGCGACGCAGGCGAGCCTGGAGCTCGTCGCTGCGGGAGGCGTAGCCGTGCACAGGGGTCCTCGATCCTCGAGCGGCAGCGTGCAGGCTACCTGGCCATGCCCCAGGGGGGTACCACTATCCGAAACCACGATCCGGACGGTTCGTCGTGCATCGAGGCGGCTGGAGCGCCCGGCCTCCTCCACGCCGCACGGTGGCGTGGGTGAGGCCATCAGGATCCGGGTCGCCGCCAAAGTCGCGATAGGACAGACTCCCGGAACGGTCGGCGAGCACATGGCTCGCCGCGGCTGCACGGGTCGCTGCCAGGAGGTCGATGGTGTCGGTGGTGGACAGCACGCACGTGTCCGAGCGGTGGCTCCGCGACTACGACCGCGTCGCCGCAGCGATCGCGTGGCTCGACGATCACCGCACCCTCCAGCCGAGCGTCCCGGAGCTCGCGACCGCCCTCCATCTCTCGTCGGGCCATCTGCACCGGACCTTCACGCGTTTCGCCGGGGTGAGCCCCCAGCGGTTCCTGCGTTGGTTGACGGCGGGCACCGCCAAGCAGTTGCTGCGGGAACGTGCGACGGTGCTCGACACCGTGGCCGCGACGGGGTTGTCCTCCTCGGGTCGCCTGCACGACCTGACGGTGACCCTGGACGCCGTGACCCCGGGTGAGCTCGGCCGCGGAGGCGCAGGACTGACCATCCGCTACGGCGTGCACCCCACACCCCTCGGTACGACGTTGGTGGCGACCACCGAGCGGGGGGTGCTCTCCCTGCGGTTCCTCGACCCGCCGACCTCGCCCGCGACGGCGGTGGCGGACCTGGCTGGTGAGTGGTCCGCCGCCGAGCTCCGCGAGGACCCGGCCGCGACGCGCTCGGTCGCGGACCACCTCGCCGGCCTGTTCGGCGTCAGCCCCACGGCGCCTGTCGATGGCCGCGGCGGCCCCGGCTCGCGGCCGGACTCGGAGATCGGCAGCGCGATCACGCCGTGCGCCGTCGCTGCGCCAGCGCCCGTGTCGGTCCTGGCGGTCGGCACGAACCTGCAGGTCAAGGTGTGGGAGGCGCTGCTGCGCATCCCCGACGACGGGGTCGTGACCTACACCGAGGTAGCTCGAGCCGCCGGGCGCCCGGACGCGGTGCGTGCAGTCGCCAACGCCGTCGGGCGCAACCCCGTGGCCGCCCTGATCCCCTGCCACCGCGTCCTGCGTTCCACGGGTGACCTCGGCGGCTACCGCTGGGGGACCACCCGCAAGCGTGCGTTGCTCGCGCGCGAGGCAGCGCAGCTGTCGGCACCGGGAGCGACGTAGGCTCCTGCCCGTGCATGAGCGGTGGATGCAGGAGGCGCTGGCCGAGGCGGAGCTCGCCCCGGCCCACGGCGACGTGCCGATCGGTGCGGTGCTCGTCCACGGAGAGCGGGTCATCGCGCGCGGGCACAACCGCCGCGAGGTCGACCAGGACCCGACCGCGCACGCCGAACTGCTCGCCCTCCGTGCGGGCGCCCACCACCTCGGCTCCTGGCGGCTCGGCGGCTGCACCCTCTACGTGACCCTGGAGCCCTGCGTGATGTGCGCCGGCGCATTGGTGCTGGCCAGGCTCGACCGCGTCGTGTTCGCCGCCGATGATCCCAAGGCCGGCGCGGTCGGCGCGCTGTACGACGTCCCGAGGGATCCACGCCTCAACCACACGGTCGAGGTGGTCCGTGGGGTCGATGCGCAGGCCTCCTCGGCGTTACTCAAGGGCTTCTTCGCGGCCCGCCGGCGGGGACGGTGAGCTGCGTTCCCGGACCGTTCGGCTGGCACGGGCTCCCGCGGTGCACCGGTCTGCGGTTGCTGCAGGTCCTGCCGTCTGCGTACCCTCCGCCCGGCCTGCTCAGGCAGGTCTGGAGGGATCGCATAGTCCGGCCTAGTGCGCCCGCCTCGAAAGCGGGTAGACCTACGGGTCTCGGGGGTTCGAATCCCCCTCCCTCCGCCGCATCA
>CAYXJD010000233.1:0-4973 GCA_964465225.1 uncultured Actinomycetota bacterium | reverse complement strand
CTACCTCGTCCTCCACAGCAGCGAGCGCATCCCGGGGGCGCCCCGGAGCCCGCGAACCCCGCACCAGGTCGGCCATCCAGGCCACGAACCGCTCCGCCAGGCGGCTCGCCCAGACGTGGACGTCCCGCGCCCACTCGTACTCCCGTGCCAGGATGGCGATACCCGCCACGGCCGTCAGCGCCCCCGGTCCGGGCACGAAGGGTGACGCGAACGCCAGGCTGACCAGCAGCACGAGGATCCCGACGACGGTGACCCAGACGCGACGGGCATGGTCCCTGACCCCGCGGGGCACCGGCGGCAGCGGGGAACTCTGGCTCGGATCGAAGCTCTCCGGTCCCCCGACGTTCTGCCGGACCAGCGCGGACAGCACGCGCCCAGCAGCGCGGGAGCGTGCCCGGGTGGTCAGCGAGAGCTCGGCCACCACCTCCTGGTCGGTCCCGTTCAGCCGGACACCCACCGTCTCCGGCGTGGCCCGGTCGAGGTCGAAGCGCACCAGGGAACCGAGCCGGGTGTGGACGTCCGCGACGCTCGGGCTGGCGATGTGCAACAGACATCGCTGGTCGGTGACGACCAGGACCGCCGGTGGCCGCACGCCGGGGACCTGGGCATGCGCCCACGCGAGCAGCGACTCCTCAGGGGCGAACTCTCTGCGCAGGGAACCCAGGACCAGACGTTCGCGGAGGCGTGCCACAGGACCCATGGGGCGTAGCTTACGGGTCGGGTCCGACAGGACGGCGACGGGCGGACGGTGGCCGCACCGCCGAGGTGTCGGCAGACGCCGGCGCGCCGGACCTCCGAGGCCCCGGCGTGGCTCCCACGCCCACCCAGCGGGCGACCAGCGGCTCATCGGCACGGTTCGCGCCCACCGGTGTGCTGGTGTCGCGCGAGCGCGACGACCTGCTGGGACGATGGCCATCCGCCGACTACGGTCCCGGCCGGGCATCCCCGGTCCCCGAGAGGGATGCCTCACGAGGTGACGTGAGCCCTCCGCGACGAAGTCTCCTGCTCCTGTTGGTGATCGCGCTGTCCGCGAGCCTGCTGGCACCGGTGGCCAACGCCGAACCGGACACGACCCGGCTCCGCCAGCTGCAGCGCGAGCTGCAGCAGCTCGAGGACCAGGCCGCCGAGCGACGCTCGGAACTCGGCACGCTCGACGCGCGCGAGAGCGAGCTCAGCGACGAGCAGGTCGCGGCCGAGGCCCGCCTGGAGGAGATCGAGGCCGAGCTCAGCCTGGCCGTCGAGCGCTACAACGAAGCCGTCGTCGCGCTGGAGGACGTCCAGACCGACCTGGAGGCGACGCTCGACGAGCTGACCGGGCTCGACGCGGAGATCGTGCTGCTCAACGCGGCCGTCGCCGACCATGCCCGACGTCTGCACAAGCTGGGCCCATCGCTGGAGTTCTCGATCGTGATCGGCGCGAACGGTCCCGCCGACATCGGATTCCGCACGAGCTCCCTGCGACAGATCATCAGCGCCGACCAGGTCAGCCTGGAGCGGCTGTCCGCGGCCACCGACCGGGCGGCCGCCCTCGAAGCCCGCCTGGTGGAGCAGGAAGCTGCCGCGGCTGCGCAGGCCGAGGAGGTCGAGAGCCAGCTGCTCGCCGTCGAGCAGCTCTACGAGGACCGTGCCGAGGAGCTCCAGGCGCTGGAGGACACCCTCGCCGGCATCCGCCGACAGGTCAGCGACCAACAGGCCCGGGTCGACGCCGACGCCTCCGCCGTGGCTGCGGCCCGTCAGGCCGTCGCTGCCGAGCAGGAGCGCATCGAGGAGGAACGCCGCCGGCTCGAGGCCGAGCGACGAGCAGCCCGGGAGGCCGAGGAGCGGCGCCGGGCGGAGGAGCAGCGCCGGCAGGAGGAAGCCGCAGCTGCCGACCGCGCCTCGGACAGCTCGTCGTCTGCGGGCTCCTCCTCGTCGAGCAGCAGCTCGTCCTCGAGCAGTTCATCATCGAACGGTTCCTCCTCGAGCAGTTCCTCCTCGAACACGAGCAGCGCACCGGCGCCCGCTCCCTCCACCCGCCGCTCCGCCGACGTGGCGGTGGCCACCGCGCTGGCCCAGGTGGGCAAGCCCTACCTGTGGGGAGCCACCGGCCCGAACGCCTACGACTGCTCCGGGCTGACCTCCTCAGCCTGGCGCGCCGCCGGGGTCACGATCCCGCGGACCTCACGCGGGCAGTTCTCGGGGCTGCGCAGGGTGAGCCGAGCACAGCTGCAACCGGGCGACCTGGTGTTCTACAACTCACCCATCAGCCACGTCGCCATGTACGTCGGCGGGGACACCATCGTGGAGGCCTCACGCAGCGGCATCCCGGTCCGGACCTCCTCGCTGTCGCGGCGCAGCCCCGTCGGGTACGCGCGGCCCTGACCGCGAGCGGCACGTCTCGGTGAGCCCGCAACAGCGCTGGTGCGGCGAGCGTGCCCAGTAGGCTGCGCTCCCGCCGCCGCACCCAGGAACCTCGATGTCCGACGAGCAGCACGCTGCGGAGCCCCCCTTCGAGTGGCACCCGGACACGATCGCGGTACGTGGCGGGACGATGCGTAGCGGGTTCGAGGAGACCTCCGAGGCGATCTACCTGACCTCGGGGTTCGTCTACGGGTCCGCGGCGGAGGCGGCAGCGGCGTTCGCCGGTGAGCAGGAGCGGTACCAGTACAGCCGCCTGCGCAACCCGACCGTCGCCATGCTCGAGGAGCGGCTGCGTCGTCTCGAGGGCGCGGACGCCGCCTGGGCCACCGCCAGTGGCATGTCCGCGGTCTTCAACGCGCTGGCCGCCACCCTGCGCTCCGGCGACCGGGTCGTGGCCGCGCGCGCCCTGTTCGGATCCTGCTTCCAGGTGCTCGACCAGCTCCTGCCGCGTTGGGGGATCGAGACCGAACTCGTCGATGGCACCGATCTCGACGCCTGGGAGCGGGCCCTCGCGACGCCGACCAAGGCCGTCTTCTTCGAGACCCCCTCCAACCCGATGCAGGAACTAGTGGACCTCGCCGCCGTCAGCCGTCTCGCTCGGGCCGCCGGGGCGCGGGTGATCGTGGACAACATCTTCGCCACACCCGTACTTCAGCACCCCTTCGAGCTCGGCGCCGACGTGGTGGTCTACTCCACCACCAAGCACCTGGACGGTCACGGGCGCACGCTCGGCGGCGCGATCCTCGGCTCCACGGCCTTCATGGAGGAGGAGCTGAAACCGCTGATGCAGCACACGGGGCCGACCATGAGCCCCTTCAACGCCTGGGTGGTGCTCAAGAGCCTGGAGACCCTGCGGCTGCGGGTCGAGCGCCAGACCGCCACCGCCCTGGAGCTGGCGCGGTGGCTGGAGGATCACCCTGCGGTCGACGAGGTCCGCTACCCGATGCTCACCTCCCATCCCCAACACGAACTGGCCCGGGCGCAGATGTCCGGCGGTGGCTCGATCGTGACGTTCTCGGTCACCGGCGGCACCGAACGTGCCTTCCGCGTACTCGACGCGCTCTCGATCATCGACATCTCCAACAACCTCGGCGATGCCAAGTCCCTGGCGACCCATCCCGCGACGACGACCCATCACCGCATCGGTCCCGAAGCCCGCGCTCAGATGGGTATCTCCGACGGCGTGATCCGCCTCTCGGTCGGCCTCGAGGACCCCGCCGACCTGCAGGCCGACCTCGATCGAGCGCTGCGTCGATGAGCCGCCGCACGGCCGGAACGAGCGCCGCTGCGACACGGAACGGCCGGTTCGTCTCGGACCGTTGACGCCGCGCCTGCGATAGCGCATGATGCCGCTCACCGAGCGAGCGAGGGTGCGATGCGCCTGATGATCCACCGTCACACCGATCCTCCCGAGCCGCGCACCTTCGGCCCGGACGGCTACGACCGCTTCGGGTTCAACCGGGCTGGTCTGCATCGGGACACCCAGGACCGGTACAGCCCCGAAGGCTTCGACCGCAACGGTGACCCGAAGCCGTCGGTGACCCCGATGCTGCGTCTGCACTAGCTGCTGCCGGTCTCCTCCGGCGGCGGGTGGTGTCCGCACGATCCTGGTCGGACGTGCCGCACCGACGTGCCCGCAGGGCGTATCCTGCCGCGCCGCGTCGCTCCCCTCCTCCGCGGCCGCGCACAGGTGCTCCCGATGCGACCAGACCTGAGCTCGATGACGCTCCCGGGCCTGCTGTCCCTGCTCGCCGTCGCCGTCGTCGCCGGCGCCATCGTGCTGTCCAGCGGCGCTCAGGAGCCGGTGCTGCTCACGGCCACGGCCCCGGACCAGGGGGCGGCGCTGGCGGATCCGGCCCCGGGCGAGGACACCGGCGATGCCACCGAGCCGCTGGAGGATGCCGGCGAGGTGGCTGGGCAGGACCCACAGAGCGACCCGGGCTCCGAGGACGGCGACGACCCGCCCACCGAGGACGGCGATGCTCCCCCCGCCGGGGAGACGGACACCGATCCCGACGGCGACGACCCACCGACGCAGGACCCGCCCGCCCCGACGACACCGGCGCTGCCGCCGGGCCCACCGACCGATGAACGCACGCTCGAGGTCCGCACCGAGATCGGTGGCAACATCTCGCCCAAGTCGGTGGTGTCCTCGCCCGGTGGGCTCTTCCTGGCCCAGAACATGATGTACCGCCACACGGTCACGGTGTACGACCGCAGCTACGAACTCCTCGCCACGATCCCCGACACCGTGAACCCGAGGGAGTTCGGGCTCGACGGCCCCGATGCCGAGCTCCGTGGCGCACCGGTCGAGGCCGCGTTCACGCCCGACGGTCGCTACGCCTACGTCTCCAACTACGCCATGTACGGACCCGGCTACGACCGCGAGGGCACCGACACCTGCAGCCCTGAGGACGGCTACGACGACAGCACGGTGTACCGCCTGGACCTGGAGACGCTCGCGATCGACCAGGTGATCCCCGTGGGCTCGGTACCCAAGTACGTCGCCGTGACGCCGGATGGCTCCCGGGTGCTGGTGACGAACTGGTGCAGCTACGACCTGAGCATCATCG
>CAYXJD010000232.1:0-5088 GCA_964465225.1 uncultured Actinomycetota bacterium | reverse complement strand
GGGGCCGGTGTGCTTCAACGTCCGCTCATAGCCTGCGGGCCGATGCCAGTTCAGCCAGGGGCGTGAACGCGTAACCGTGGAGCGTGCTGAACGCCACCGCTGTACCTCGCGACCATCCCGATCCGACCGGGTGCCGCCCGGCGCGCAGAAGGCGTCGGACGTTCCCTTCTTGGTGGTCCGGGCAGCCCACCACGTCACTACCGCGCAGGGTCGAGACGAAGCTCGCCAGCACCTGTTCGTCCGTAGCGACGGCACAGATGTGTCCGGCCTGATCGCGGGCGTACGTGACAGCCGTGGGAGCGGTCGAGTGCACCGTCCAATGGTGGCCGTCGTGCATCGCCAGTGCCGCCCAAGCACGTGAGCTACTCAGCGTTGTCAGGGCGCGCGAGGCATCCTCGGTGCCGAAGCGCGACCACTCGCCCGCCGGGCCGGAAACGTCTCCATCGCCTCGGCAGATGGCAACCATACAGCTGGGCGCGCGGAGGCGTTGAAGGGTGGCCGATGCAACGACGACCGCAGTGCCCTCGACGGGGAACCAGTACTGCACACCGTCCACCACATGGCTGGACCACCCAGGGGCCTCTGCGAACCCGAGGCCCTCAGCCACGGCGACGAAGGCCAGCGGATGCGGGCCTGCCTCACGGACCCCGTCTCGGCGCAGTTGCCGGGGCACGTGCGGCGACGGGTCAGCCCGATGCGACGACGAACGTGTTCCGGCGTCCGATTGCACGCTCGGGAGGAACCGCACACTTTCAGCGCTGTTATCGTCCCGATCGAGCTGCAACACGAAGACATGCCCTCGAGCCCAGCGTGCGACTCGGGCGCTTACGGGGTCCTGCGTGCCGCGCTGACCCGCGGCCAACGTGACCAGCGCCGAGAGGCCATGCTCCCCGGCTTCTGGCACCCCAGGTTCCGCTGATCTGTCGTCGGTGTCTGTCGGTCCCCCAACCACGCAGGCATCTACGATGCGGAGCCGGATCCCGCGCTCGGCACATGCTTCCACGACCGACGTGAGTTGCGGGGGTGGCGACCCCTGGTCCATCGACTCGACCGCCAGCACGATCTCGCGGTGATCGAACGAAGGCCCGAAGGAGCCGACCGGCTGGAGAGGCAGCTGCTCTTCAGGCTGCCGTTCACCTGCGGCACCACGATCCGGGAGAGCGACGACATCGATGCCGTCCTCCACACCTACGTTGCTCGCCACCCACGATGCCGCCGCCTGCCACCGCAGCAGCGAGGCCGGGAGAGAAGCGAGTGGGAGCGACTCCTCCACCACGAGGCTCACCCGGCCAGCACGCCATCGAGCCTGACGCTCGCCGTGGAACTCCACGAGCTCGGCAGGCCAGAACACGACATGCTCAGCAGCGACCTCACGTGACCACTCTGCGAGAGCGAACTCACCCTCGCAGAGGGCGTCCACGATGGCCGGATGCAGGTTGCGCCGCACCGGCTCGAGCGTGTCGAAACGTTCGAGATGCGCCACCGCGACCCGCCGACCCTGCGCGGCGAGTCGACGCGCGGTGGCCAGCAGACGTTGCTGCTCCGTCTGGAGGTAGCGCAGGTCTGCGACCAAGAGATCATCGAGTTCGAGCAGCCCAGCATCCTTCGAGACGAAGCTCGCCGGTGCGGGGAACGGCCGCGCACCTCGCTCGAGCGCCAGGAACGGATCATCACCACGTCTGATCTCACGATGCCAGTGGGTGTACAGCTCTCGGTACCAGACGCGGGATTCATGCTGCCAACCAGGGAGGAAGTCACTGCGCGAGAGTGAGCCGGTCACCAGCCGCACGAGCGCAAGACAGTCCGGCAACTCACGGACTGCCGGCTTCCCGAACGTGGCCCGCATCCGGAAGATGAACTCGCTGTCCGCGCCCTTTCGGACCAGGTCGTAGTACCCCATCCGGTGCATCACCTCGGTCCTGCGGAACATCAACGACGAGGAGTTCATGCGTGTGGGTGAGGAGCCGGATGCCCGGAGGGAACTCGCCCTGAAGTCGTCGGTGACCCGTAGGCACCGGCTCAGGGTTGCCACCAGTGAACCGTCCCCGAGCAGCGGGCGAACCTGTCGCTCCAGGCGCTCCGGATGGGACCAGTCGTCGGCGTCCTGACCCGTGATGAAGTCTCCACGAGCCGCGGCCAGGGCCGTGTTGCGCGCCGCATAGGTCCCCCCGTTGCGCGGCCTGCTGATGATCCGGACCCGCTCGTCGAGCGCCGCGACCTCGCCGAAGACATGGCGCGTCTCGCTCGGTGAGGCATCATCGACGACCAGCACTTCGAGGTGTTGCCAGGTCTGGTCCAGGATCGAGCGCACCGCCGTGACGAGGCCAGCGTCCGGCGCGAACACTGGCATGACGACGCTGATCAACGGCCCGTCAACCGGCTCGCCATCGACCTTGCTGCGTAGCGCATCGAACCGGAACGCCTCGCTGTGGTGCGGTAGCTCGAACCCCAGCGATCCGACCTGCATGAGCTCCTGCATGGCGCCGTACCAGGCAGCCATCGGTCTCTGACCAGCGACCACGGCTTCCCGCTCCAGGTCGGCCAGCAGCATCCGGCGGATCACCGGCCGTAACTCGAGGTGAGGCAGGACGGCGCGCAACTCCTCGTGGTGGCCTGACTGCAGCAGTAGCTGGCCGTAGACCTGCGCGTCACGGGGTTCGAGGGAGACCAGCCCGAACCGCGCCGCGGTCTCGCGGTAGATGGCCAGAGCGACCGCCTCGGCTGACGCATCCGGTGTCGACCTGGCTAGGATCTGTGCAAGGGTCGCCGCCCACTGCGGATCACCTTCAGCTCCGACGATCGGATCGGCACCTACTCCGGCGACGACTCGCCGGGACCAGGTGGCGTAGTCGCGCTCCCGACCTGAGGTGGCCAGTGCCAGCGCGACATCCAATGCCTCGAGCGACCGCAAGCGGAGCACCGATGCTTCCAGAGCAACCCGGCCGGACACCACCGCCCGTTCGGCTGCGTGCCCGTGGCGACCGGCACGTGCAGCATCGGTAACTCCGACGTCAGCCATCATCCACCCGCATCCGTCTGATGGAGCACCGCCTGTCGCGCGGTCGAAGAACGCCCAGCCCTCCAGCGGCCGGGATGGAGCCAAGCATCGAGTACCGCCCGCTCCTCGCTTCTGTTGGCGTCATCGAGGAGGATGATGCCTGTGGATGACATCCGGGGCTCGAACACCGGCAGGGCTGGGTAGCGAGACTGCTCGCCCGACGCGCGGGGTGGCCCGTCGACGAGCAGCAGATCGACGGCGTCGAGGTCGCGGACCGCCTCGAGCGCGTACCAATCACCGCTCCAGGCGCCGAAGGTCGCCGGCTGGAGCGGCGCGAGCCGAACCTCGGCGACGTCGTCCAGTTCGAGGTCGCGAAGGCGCTCCCGTATCGCATGGGCGAAGTCGGGCTCGTGCTCGAGGGAGATGAGCCTGGCTCCCGGCTCCTGTCGCAGCAGCCAGGCGAGGTAGATCGTCGAGACGCCCGAGCCACACTCAACCACCGTCCGAACCGACCTCGCGGCCGCGAGATCCAGCAACTGGAGCAGGCCGGTCGGTGACAGGGCCCAGCCGCCCAGCAGAGGTAGTGATCCCTCGATCGGGAAGCGGCGGTGGAGTTGATGCAGCGCATCGGATTCGGTGATGAGCAACTGCTCGTGGGCCCGTAACTGCTGCCGTACCTCGCGGCTGAACGCCCGGGGTGATTCCTGCTTGAGGTTGCCCCCCGACCCGGGGATGGCCGGCGCAGCTGCTTCTGCGACCGCGACAGGTCCCCCACGTGAACGCGCGAGGTCGTCGCGGATGACCTGGACCGAGGCGAGGACGGTCTGCTCGAGCAGATCCGCCCGCTGGTCGCTCCGATCACCGAGCAGCCGAAAGGCCCGCTGGACGGCGTCGTCGACGTGGTTGAGGAGCTGCCCCCGCTCGAAGCGCCGTCGGCGTTCCTCCACGCGCCGAGTTCGTGCCGCTTCCCGATGCTGGAGGCGTAGCAACTCCCCCTGCCGTATGAAGATGCCGACGCCGATCGACGCCAGGGCGATCATGCTCGCCGACAACAGGACCACCACCCACCGCCACTGCTCGAACAGCGCCGCGACCGCCGTGCCGACGCCGAGCAGCGCCACGACGCCAGCACCGAGCAGGACCAACCGCTGTTTCACGATGCGGGTCACGACGATGTCCTCGGACTCGAGATCATGCTTCGGGCCGATGGCTGCCGGTCACAGGGTGACGACGTTGGCGGCCGTCAGCCCCTTGCGCCGGTAGACCCCACGGGTGTCGAAGACGATGTCGACCTCGGCTGCGAGCGCGTCGTAATCGATCGCGTCGTGGTCGGTGAGCACCACCGCCAGATCCCAGGCGCCCAACGCGCCCGTGAGTGCGCCGACCGCGAACCCGTGCCTGCCCAGCCGTTCCTCGTCGACGTGCGGGTCCACCACGCCGACCTGCACACCCTTGCGCTCCAGCAGACGGAGCACATCGATCGACGGCGACTCGCGATCGTCGGCGATGTTCTTCTTGTACGCCACGCCGACCCCCAGGACCTTCGCACCGGCCAGCGACCGACCTCGTTGGTTCAGTTCGTCGGCGATCCGGGAGACCACGTACTCCGGCATGTGGAGGTTGATGTCCTCGGCGAGATCGATGAACCGAGTGGCGACGCGCAGCTCCTTGGCACGCCAGGCCAGGAACTGCGGGTCGAGGGGGATGCAGTGTCCGCCCACACCGGGTCCCGGGTAGAACGCCTGGAAGCCGAAGGGCTTGGTCGCCGCCGCGTCGATGACCTCCCACACGTCGATGTCGAAGGCGTGGGCGATCTGCGCCAGTTCGTTCACCATCGCGATGTTGACCGCGCGGTAGGTGTTCTCCAGCAGCTTGGTGAGCTCGGCTGCCCGGGCCGAGGACACCCGGTGGACGTTGTCGACCAGCCGGGCGTAGGCCGCCGCGCCGAGGTCACCGGAGCGCTCCGTCACGCCGCCGACCACCTTCGGGATGTCGCCGGTCTGCAGCACGTTGCCGGGGTCGACCCGCTCGGGTGAGAAACAGACGAAGACGTCCTCGTCAAGCACGAGGCCAGCCTTCTCCAGCGCCGA
>CAYXJD010000231.1:0-5088 GCA_964465225.1 uncultured Actinomycetota bacterium | reverse complement strand
CCGACCATGCAGTTGCCGCACCGGATGCACCCGACCCGGTCGGGGCCGAGCCCGCCGAAGTAGGGGTCGCTGACGCGCTCACCGGGCTTGCCGAACCACACGCCGACGTCGGTGGGGTGGTAGGTGTCGGCGACTCCCATGTCCTCGGCGACGCCCTTGAGTAGCCGGTCGGCCGGGGTCGTGAACGGCACCGCGGCGACACCGAGCATCCGCTTGGCCTGGTCGTAGTAGGGCGCGTACTCCTCGCGCCAGTCGTTGCCGGCTGGCCAGAGCCCGTCACGCCAGTAGCCCGCCAGCGGTTCGTAGAGGGTGTTGGCGTAGACCACGGACCCGCCGCCCACCGCCGCTCCCGACAGCACGAACACGTCCTTGAGCAGGGTGAGGCGCTGGAAACCGCGCAGTCCGAGCTTCGGCGCCCACAGGTAGCGGCGCACGTCCCAGTTCGTGTCGGGCAGCGTGTCCTTGGTCCACCGCTTGCCGGCCTCGAGGACCGTGACGCGGTAGCCCTTCTCGGTCAGCCGGAGCGCCGAAACGCTCCCGCCGAACCCGCTGCCGACGATCGCCACGTCGGTGTCGAAACCCATGCGCCCCTCTCCCGTCCAGCGCTGCCCGTACAGCATCGCAGGTCGGTGCCCGGGATGGGATCTCCGGTCCGCTGAGATGTGCGCCGGTCGCGCTGGGGTGCCGGTCGCGCTGGGGGCGCCGGTTGCGCCGGTGGCGCCGGTGGCGCCGGTTGCGCTGGTTGCGCCGGTCGCGCTGGTTGCGCGGGTGGCGCGGTGCCGGTCGCGGCTCAGTCCGGTCCGCCGGGGGTCGGGCCGAGGTGTCGGGTCTCCCGCAGTTCCCGGTAGGGCACCAGCACGAGCAGCAGACAGGCCAGCAGCGCGAGCGGCACCCCGGCCAGGAAGGCCATCGACAGTGCCCCGGTGAAGGCGGCCACGATGGGCTCGCGGACCGCCGGCTCCAGGGCCAGGATCGTCGCCGGGCTGCCCTGCACGAGCGTGGGATCGAGGGCGACCCCGTCGATCATCACGTCACCGAGGCGCCGGAACAGCCCCGCCGCCATGACCGCGCCGAACACCGCGGTGCCGATCGAGCCGCCGAGGGTGCGGCTGAAGCCGACCGTGGCGGTCGCGGCCCCGAGGTCACTGGCCGGGACGTCGTTCTGGGCGATCAGGATCAGGTTCTGTGTGACCATGCCCAGACCGATCCCCATCACCGCGGTGAACAGCCCTGCCTCCCACCGCGAGGTGGTGACGTCCATCGTGCTCATCAGGCTCAGCGCCATAGCCATCAGTGCGGTGCCGGTGATGGGGTACGCGCGGTAGCGCCCCGTGCGTGCCACCAGCCGGCCCGAGACCATCGAGGTCACCACGAGCCCCGCCATCATCGGGGCGAGCAGCAGGCCGGCTTCGGTCGCGCTCGCCCCGGTGACGAGCTGGAAGAACACCGGCAGGAACACGATCGCGCCGAACATCGCCGCGCTGACCAGGAACCCGGCGGCGGTGACCAGGCTGAAGGTGCGGGAGCCGAACAGCCGCAGCGGGATGATCGGCTGGGGTGCGGTGCGCTGGCGGAGCACGAACAGCAGGCTCAGGGTGCCGCCGCCCAGACCGAGCGCGACGATCAGCGGCGACCCCCAGGGGTACTCGGACCCACCCCAGGCGGTCACCAGCAGCAGCGCGGTGACGCCGGTCACCAGCAGGCCGGCGCCGAGGAGGTCGAGCCGCCGTTCGACGCGGTGGTGCGGGAGGATGAGCACGCGCGAGGTGATCACCAACGCCGCGATGCCGATGGGCACGTTGACCAGGAACACCCACCGCCAGTCGAGGTGGTCGACGATGAACCCGCCGAGCAGCGGTCCGGTGACCGAGGCGACGCCGAAGACCGCACCGAGGTAGCCCTGGTAGCGACCGCGCTCCCGGGGGGAGAGCAGGTCGCCGATGATCGTCATGGTCAGCGCCATCACGCCACCGCCGCCGATCCCCTGGATCGCCCGCGCCGCGATCAGCATCGGCATGTCGAGCGCCGCGCCGGACAGCACGGAACCCACCAGGAAGATCACGATCGCGGACTGGAACACGCGCTGTCGGCCGTAGAGGTCGGACAGGCGGCCGAAGAGCGGGGTCGCCGTCGTCGCCGCCAGGAGGTAGACGGTCACGATCCAGGCGATCAGATCGAGGCCGCCGAGGTCGCCCGCGATCGTCGGCAGGGCGGTCGAGACGATCGTCTGGTTCAGCGCGACCAGGAACATGCCCGTCATCAGTCCGGCGAGCACCGTGAGGATCTCGCGGTGGGTCATGCGGCCGCCGGCGTTGTGCGCGGCTGTGGTGCCTGGGGCGCGGTCATCCGCGCTCCTCGCGCTCGAAGGCGTCCACGATCCGGTCCAGTCCGCGAGCCAGCGCGGTCACCTCGTCGGCGTCCCAGTCCTCGAGCACGCGGACGAGGTGGGTGTGTCGCGCGGCCCGCACGCGCTCCAGCGCGTCCCGACCGGCCGAGGTCGGGGTGTAGCGCCGGGCACGTGCGTCCCGTGGGTCGGTCGCCACCTCGACGTAGCCGGCGGCGACGAGCCGCTGGACGTGCCGGCTGGTCGTGGAGACCTCCAGGCCGAGCGCGGCCGCCAGCTCGGACAGGCGGGGGTTGTCGAGGTCGGCGATCCGCACCAGGGTGCCGTAGGCGGCGCGCTCGAGGTCCACCCCGGCCTGCTGGCGCGAGCGCTCACCACCGGTGGGTAGGAACGCCCGTCGCACCAGTCGGGTCAGGGCGCGTTCCAAGGCCGCGTGGGGTGAGGGATCGGTGGTCATGCCGGCGACGGTACAACGCTTGCTTGTAGTCTGCAACTATTTGTTTGGGGGGGCACGAGCGCGACGGTTGGTGGTGGCAGGGGTCCTGGCTGGGTGCCGGCTGGCGAGGTGGGTGGGGGCCAGCGCGTGTGCGAGCTGCCGGATGGCGGGGGCTGCCGACGGGAGCCGGGGCCGGTGGATCAGCGCTGGTGGCTCAGGCGTTGGCTGGCTCACGGTCCTCGAGCAGGCGCTTGGCGATCGCGTCCGGTGCCTCCTCGTGGTGGCTGTAGGCCATCGTCAGCTCGCCCCGGCCACCGGTCAGCGCCCGGAACTCCGCAGCGAAGGTGGCGAGCTCGGCCTCCGGGGCCTGCGCCTTGACCAGGGTGCGACCGTGGCTGGCGGCATCGGTACCGAGGATCCGTCCACGTCGCGACGACAGGTCCGCCATGACCGCGCCGGTCTGCTCGTCGGGGATCGTGAGCTCGAGCGCCACCAGCGGTTCGAGCAGCACCGGGTCGGCCTGGGCGATGGCGTCGCGGAAGGCGAGGATGCCGGCCATCTGGAACGCCGCGTCGGAGGAGTCCACCGAGTGGTGCTTGCCGTCGAGCAACCGCACCCCGACGTCCACCACCGGGTAGCCGGCCAGGGGCCCCGCGCGCATCGCCTCGTGCACCCCCTTCTCGACCGAGGGGATCAGGCTGCGGGGGATCGCCCCGCCGACCACCGCGTCCTCGAAGCGGAACTCCTCGCCGCGCTCGAGCGGCTGGATCTCGATGTGGGCGACCCCGAACTGGCCGTGACCGCCGGTCTGTTTGACGTGCTTGCCGGTCCCCGACGCCGGCCGCCGGATCGTCTCCAGGTAGCTCACCGGGGCCGGGTGGACCTCCACCTCGACGCCGTACTTGCGGCGCAGGCGTTCGACCGTGGTGTCGACGTGGATCGGCCCCGCGAAGGACAGCGTGCGGGTGCCGGCGGTCTCGTCGACGGCGGTGCCGATCGAGGGATCCTCGGCGCGGATGCGTTGCAGCGCCAGGGAGAGCTTGTCGTCGTCGCCCGCCGACAGCGGCTCCAGCGACACCCGGTGGAAACCGGGCGGTGCGGTGGGCAGCTCGAGTTCGGGCGCCTGGCCGTCGGGGGTGAGCAGGTCACCGGTGGCCACGTCGTGCAGCTTGGCGACGGCGACGATGTCGCCGGCCTGGGCACCGGCGACCGGCAGCTGCTCGCGGCCCCGCAGCGAGAACAGCTGGTGGAGGCGTTCCCGCTCCCCGGTGCGGGCGCAGACCAGCTCGTCGTCGGCGTGGAGTTCGCCGGACAGCACCCGGAGCAGGTTGATGCGTCCGACGTACTGATCGCTGAAGGTCTTGGCGGCGTAGACCGCCGTCGGACCGTCGTGCGGGAGCGGATGCGCGGCCTCGGCAGGGGAGGGGCACTCCTCGACCAGGAACTGCAGCAGTAGTTCGACGCCGTGCCCCTCGGTCGCCGAGCCACACAGCACGGGGAAGAAGCCGCACTCGGCGATCCCGTGGGCGAACACCTCGGCGATCTCTTGGTTGGCGGGGGTGTCGCCCTCGAGGTAGCGCTCGAGCAGCTCGTCGTCGTTCTCGACCACGGACTCGATGAGCGCGTCGCGGTTGGCGTTGGCCTGCTCGCGCCGTGACGCCTCGAGGTCGGCGTCGGAGCGCTGGCCACCCGGGAAGTCGACCACGCAGCAGTGCAGCAGGTCGACCACCCCGGAGATCCCCTCCGGTCCCTGGAGCGGGAGGTGGACGGGCGCGACGGCCTTGCCGTAGTGCTCGCGGAGCTGGTCGATGCTCGTCTGGTACCGGGCCCGGTCCACGTCGAACTTGTTCAGGAACACCACGCGGGGGATGCCCCGCTCCTGGCAGGCGCGCCACAGCTGCTCGTCCTGGGGCTGCAGCCCCACGGTCGCGTCGATCACGAACAGCGCCGTGTCCGCGGCCAACAGTGCCGGGTAGACGTCGCCGAGCACCTCGGCCCCACCCGGCGCGTCCAGCAGGTTCAGCTTCACCCCGTCGTAGGTGCAGCTGGCCAGGGCGAGCGACAGCGAGTGTCCGCGGTCACGCTCCTCGGGTTCGTGGTCGACGGTCGGGCACCCGTCACCGTGCGGCGCGCCGTGCCCGGTGGCCGCGAGCATGGCCTCGACCAGCATCGACTTGCCTGTGCCCGTGTGCCCGAGGACGAGCACGTTGCGGACGTTCTCGGTGGGGACCGCCGGCTCTCCCATGGTGATGGCAGCCCGGGTGGACGTCGTGCCGGTGTCGCTCCGATGCGCACAAGGATCACGGAC
>CAYXJD010000230.1:0-5120 GCA_964465225.1 uncultured Actinomycetota bacterium | reverse complement strand
GCGATCTGATACCTCGCTTCCATCACTCGCTTCGTTGACCGAGGTGGCAAGGTGGCGAGGCGTTGGGATCGGTGGGCGGTCAGGGATGACCGGCTGGTTCGCCCGGTGCGGCTCGCGGGAAGCGGTGACCTCGGATGGTCGCCAAGGACGGCCGGGTCGTGTCCTTGCTTTGCCCGACCCCGGAGCGAACCGCGCTCGGGTCGTCAGGCGAGGCCCGGATCGGCGTGCGACACCGGGGGACACATCGCCTCCAGCGCGATCGGGACCTGCTGCCCACGCCCATCGCGGCCGAGGGCGCGACGCGCCCGGAGTCCGGCGCCGTCCACCCTGATGAGGGGACCATCGACGTCGCGACGCGCTCCCGGAGCGTCGGGATCGATCTGGCTCCAGGCTCCCGTGTCGCGGTCGAAGCCCCGTACGAGCACCAGCACCTCGAGGTCGCCGTCGACCTCACCGATCGCGACCTCCAGCACGTCGAACCGGTGCGGTGCCACGACATCGGTACCACGGCGCACCACGACGCGGACCGGCTGCCCATCGCCGTCACGCCCTTCGGCGATCAGCGAGACCTCTGACCCGCCTGCGGGCAACTCCTCGATGAGCCGACCGGAGATCAAGGCACAGTCCCGGACCTCCAGTGCGATCCGGGAGCCGTCGAGCTGCAGCCAGCCGTGTCCGACCCGGTCCTGCGCGAGCGGTCCGGTGCAGGCGAGCAGGCCGGCGGCCAGCGCGCCGGCCACACCGACCCTGAACGTCGTGCGCACCATCGACGAGCTTCGGTGCCGCGCCGCCATCGGGCGGGTCGGGCGTCGCGCTGCCAGCGCCGCCGTCCTGCTGCTCCGACCGTGGGCCTTGCCCAGCGACGGCAACGCTGGTGTCGCGCGGCGCTACCGTTCGGGGCACCGCTCACCGAGGATCCTGCCTGTGACCGAGATCACCGAGGCGTTCAGCTACGACGATGTCCTGTTGGTGCCGCAGGCCTCCGCTGTCCTCCCGCGGGACGTGGACCTGTCCATACGGCTCCATGACGGTGTCGCACTGCGTCTTCCGGTCCTGTCGGCCGCGATGGACAAGGTCACCGAAGGTGATATGGCCATCGGCCTCGCCCGCCAGGGTGGCCTCGGGGTGATCCACAAGAACGTGCCCATCGCCACCCAGGCCGGCATGGTCGAGTCCGTCAAGCGCTCGGAGTCCGGGTTCATCCTCGATCCCGTGACCCTGCGTGCCGAGGACCCGGTCGACACGGCGTTCGAGTTGATGGCCCGGTACCGGGTCTCGGGCTTCCCTGTCGTCGACGCCGAGGCTCGGCTGGTCGGCATCGTGACCAACCGGGATCTGCGGCTCGGCGCGGAGCCCGGGACAGCGGTCCGCGAGCACATGACGAGCACCGGTCTGGTGACCGCCGTACCGGGCACCACCCTCGACCAGGCTCGAGATCTGATGCAGGCCGCGCGGGTGGAGAAGCTCCCGATCGTCGACCCGGACGACGGTCGGCTCACGGGCATGTTCACCTTCAAGGACATCGAGAAGGTCCGCAAGTACCCCAACGCAGCCAAGGATGCTCGCGGGCGGCTGCTGTGCGCCGCGGCCGTGGGTGTCGGCCCCGATGGCGAGGAGCGGGCCGAGGCCCTGGCGGCTGCCGGCGTCGACCTGCTCTCCATCGACTCAGCGCACGGCCACTCGAGTGGGATCCTCGAGTTCGCGGCCAAGCTCAAGGATCGCCACCCGAACGTGGCG
This sequence comes from uncultured Actinomycetota bacterium, assembly GCA_964465225.1. GTDB lineage: Bacteria > Actinomycetota > Nitriliruptoria > Nitriliruptorales > Nitriliruptoraceae > T1Sed10-7. The sequence continues at coordinate 3,383 of CAYXJD010000230.1, read as the reverse complement.
CTGATGGTCGGCAACGTCGCGACCGGCGATGCCGTTCGGGCAAGCGCGGACCATGGCGCCGACGTCGTGAAGGTGGGCGTCGGGCCCGGCTCGATCTGCACGACCCGGGTCGTGACCGGCGTCGGCATGCCGCAGTTCAGCGCCGTGCTCGACTGCGCCCAGGCTGCCCAGGAGGTCGGTGTCGCCACCGTCGCCGACGGGGGGGTGCGCTACTCCGGCGATGTCGTCAAGGCCCTGGCCGCGGGGGCGACCGCCGTGATGGTCGGCAACCTGCTCGCCGGCACCGACGAGTCGCCCGGAGAACTGGTGCTGGTCGGCGGTCGCCGCTACAAGGAGTACCGCGGCATGGGCTCGATCGACGCGATGCGCGCGGGCTCCGCTGACCGCTACTTCCAGGACGATCGGGCCGGTGGCAGCGCCGCCGAGGCTCGACAACTGACCAAGCTGGTGCCGGAGGGCGTCTCCGGCCTGCTGCCGTACCGCGGCACCGTCGGCGAGGTCACCCAGCAGTTGGCCGGCGGTATCCGTTCGGGCATGGGCTACCTCGGTGCCCAGGACCTGCCGTCACTGGCCGAGCGTGCACGCTTCGTGCGGCAGACCGCCGCTGGTGCCGCCGAGTCGCACGTCCACGACCTCGACGTCGTCCACGAGGCGCCGAACTACCAGGTGCCCACCAAGGGCTGACCGCGACCAGCGCCGGTGACCGCACGCCCCGGTCAGTTGTCATCGGTGAGGGCCGGCGGGACGTCGCGGCTCGGGCCCCGCGGCCCTTCGGCGAAGGGACAGTGGCGGCAGCCGTTGTCGCAGCAGTAGCCACGGGCCCACAGTTCCGTGGCCGTGAGCACCTCGAAGCCCGACAACGGATCGGGGTAGGTCGGGGCCTTCCCCGCCACGGCTCGCTCGTGCGCGGCCAGCACGTGCTCGTAGGCCGGGTGCGCGGGTTCCAGTCGCGTGACCAGCGGCACACGACGGGCGCTGGGCAGGTCGTCACTCACCCGACCGCCCGGTCGGCGACCAGCCGATGAGCGCGTCGAGTGCGGCCGCGACCCCGTCCTCGTCGACGGACCGGGTGACCAGGTGCGAGGCAGCGATGATGTCCGGCTCGGCCTGTCCCATGGCGATCGCCGTCCCGGCCACCATCAGCATCGACCGGTCGTTGCCGGCATCGCCGATGGCCGCCACCTCGTCGGTGTCGATCCCCAGGTGCTCGGCGGCCGCGGCGAGCGCTGCCCCCTTGGTCGCCCCCGGCCGGTTGACGTTGGTGAACACCATGCCCGGGGTCCGTGGCGAACCGGCGGTGCCGACCTCCGCGTCCATGCTCGCGAGCCGGTCCCGGAGCCAGTCGAGCGCAGCGTCGGTGAAGACGGCGAAGGTGGCCTTCGGCACCGCCACGTCGCCGAGGTCGGCGGCGCGGCGCACCACGCCGCGCGGCTCGGCCCGCAGCAGATCCCAGTGCGGTCGCGCGCGTTCGTCCATCGCGGAGACGTGGAAGCCGGTCTCGCCGTAGACCTCGAGGTAGAGGTCCTCGTGCTCACGCGCGAGCGCGAGCAGCGCATCGACCTGCGCGCGCGTGAGCGTCCACGAGGCGACGGTCGTGCCATCGGCTCGGACCTCCGCACCGTTGTGCAGCACGTGGGGACCGCGGGCGCCGAGCTGTGCCTGGAGCTCGTTGACCCCATCACGCATCCGGCCCGTGGCGAAGCCGACGCGGATGCCGTCCGACTGCGCGCGTCCGATCGCGGCGGCGACCGCCGGCGTGGACAGCTCCTCGGGGCCGATCAGGGTGCCGTCGACGTCGCAGACCACGTAGCGAACGGGCCGTGGCTGCCACGTGTCGAACCGGCCTCCCGGGGTCAGGCCGGCCGGCAGCGCGGTCGTCAGCGTCATCCGAGCGCCTTGACCTGACCGAACCGGTCCTCGTAGTTCGACAGGTTGGTGTTCAACGCGTTGAGGACCCGCCCGACCATCGTCGGAGCGATGCGCACCCGCGAGACCACCTCGGCGTTGACCTTGCCCGGTTCGCCCGACGGCAGCAGCTGGCAGAAATCCAGGGTGAACTCGTGCGGGGAGTGGGATACGACCAGGAAGTTGGCGTAGTCGCCGTGCTTCTGGTCGTCGGGGACGACCACCTGGACCTGCTTGTTGCCCGGTGCGGGCTGCGGGTTGGCTTCGCCATCGGGGTCGGGGTCGGGTTCGGGATTGGGTTGCTCGCTCACGTCGCGGTCCTGTCAGATCGAGGTCCCGTCTGGCCGTATCCGGCCTCCGCGAGGCTACCGGTGGCCTGTCTAGGCTCGACCTGTCCGCTCGCATCACCGCATCTGACCGACACGTTCGGAGCCACCGTGACCCTGGGTCCACTGACCGACGCCGTCGCTGCCGCCGCCGCCGAGGCCCTCACCGTCGTTCCCCGCATCTGGGAACGCGATCACACCGTCTGGTCCCAGGATCCGACCGAGCTGGCGGACCGCCTCGGTTGGCTGGATGCTCCGGAGCGCGCTGCGGAGGCCAAAGCGGAACTGGTGGGCCTGGCCGAGGGGGTGCGAGCCGATGGCATCACCGACGTGGTGCTGGTGGGCATGGGCGGGTCGTCGTTGTACCCGGCGGTGCTGGCCTCCACCTTCGGGTCCGAGCCCGGCTTCCCGCGCTTGCACGTGCTCGATTCCACCGACCCCGCCGCGGTGTTGGAGCTCGAGCATGCCCTGCCCTGGGCGACCACCCTGGTCGTGCCCGCGTCGAAGTCCGGGGGCACGATCGAGACCCTGAGCCACCTGGAGCGCTTCCTCGCGCGGCTGCGCGACGAGCTCGGGGACGACGCGGATCGACACGTCCTCCCCATCACCGACCCCGGTAGCAGCCTCGCCGAGCGCGCGGTCGCTGAGGGGTTCCGTGGTCCGGCGCTGGGGCAGCCGGACGTCGGTGGGCGGTTCTCCGCACTGACGCCCTTCGGTCTGCTACCCGCGGCGCTGCTCGGGATGGACCTCGACGTCCATCTGGCCGCCGCCCGCGAGATGCTCGCTCAGGCTCGGGTCGTCGAGCCCAACACCAACGCGCCGGCGATGCTCGGTGCGGTGATGGCGGCCGGTGCGCGCGTCGGGCGCGACAAGCTGACGCTGCTGCTGCCCGACGAGATCGCCAGCTTCGGGTCCTGGATCGAGCAGCTGGTGGCCGAGTCCACCGGCAAGCACGGTGTCGGGGTCGTGCCGGTGCTCGGTGAGACCCCGGCCAACGCGACCTTCGGTGAGGACCGGGTCGTGGTGGCGCTCGGCGACCACCTGGAGATCGACGAGCTGCTGGCCATGGGCGTGCCCGTCGTCCAGCTGTCCTGGTCCGGTCCCGCGCAGTTGGCCGGTGAGGTCGTGCGGTGGGAGTTCGCCACCGCCGTG
>CAYXJD010000229.1:0-5166 GCA_964465225.1 uncultured Actinomycetota bacterium | reverse complement strand
CGTCGCGGCACCACCACGTCGCGGCACCCGGAGGTGACGGCACCCACTCGGACCGTTCACGGAGGTCGACCCATGGCCACACGACCGGCGCCGGCACGGTCCCGCACCATCGATGGCGCCGTGCCCTTCGGTCTCGCCCTCATCGTACTGGGGGTCCTCCTCGCGCTCGACAACCTCGAGGTCGTGGACGCCTCCGAGCTCCTCGCGGGGTGGTGGCCGCTGGCCGTGATCGCCGCGGGTGCCTGGTGGACGGTGACGGGTTCGCCGGCCCCGGGACTGGCGACCGTGGCCGTGGGAGGGATCCTGCTGGTGGTCACGCTGGGCGTCATCGAGCTCCCGCTCGGCAGGCTGATCCTGCCGGGTCTGCTGGTGGTCGTGGGCGGCTCACTGCTGCAGGCGGGTGGGCGGCTGCGTGCCGCTCAGGTCGAGGTGGGTGCGGGGCCGTCGCCCGTCCGCGGACCGGCGGCGACCGACACCGAGGGCCGGTCCGCTGCCAGCGATCGCCGGCTGGCCGGTCCGACCGCGACCGCGGTGTTCGGTGATGCCCGCCTGGTCCTGGATGGTGACGATCGGGCTACCGATCGACTCGTGGTCACCACCACCGCGGTGTTCGGCGACGTCCGGGTGGAGGTGCCCTCCGGGTGGCGTCTCGAGGACCGCATCACCCGGCTCCTGGGCGACGTGACACTGCCGCCGCAGCGGCCGGTTGCGCCCGGGTCGCCGGTCGTCGTGCTGCACGGCCTCGTGGCCCTCGGGGACGTGCGCGTCAGGTACGTGGATCGCAAGGAGGCCGGACGATGACACGCCCAGGTGAGCGAGGTGTCCGGATCGGCGGGTCGCCGCTGTCGGCCGTGCAGCGGCCGCTGGCTTCCGGACTGACCATCGCGGGCGGCGTGCTGTTGGTGCTCGGGGTGGGTTGGATGCTCGTGGTACTCGACGTCCTCCCGGCCGCCATCGCTGCGGCAGTGGCGAGCTGGTGGCCCGTCGCGCTCGTGGCGGGCGGAGCGTGGCTGGTCCGCAAGGGTCGCCGGGTGACCGGGACGGCGCTGGGCCTGTTCGGTGTCGTGTTCCTGGTCCTCACTGTCGTGCCAGACGGCTTCGTCGGTCCCGCCCTGCTCATCCTCGCCGGGCTGCTGCTGCTGTGGGGGACCACGGGTGGGCGGCAGTGGCTGTTCGGTGGTGGTGCCGTCGCGCTCTTCGACGACCTGCGCGTGGGGTCCGACGGGAGCCCGCCGTCACGGTCCTACGTGGCCGTGTTCGGTGCGTCCGAAGGGCGCTTGGAGCCGTCGCTCGCAGCGGAGGGGATCGTCGAGTGCCTGGCGGTGTTCGGCGACGTGCAGCTCCGTGTGCCAGCGGACGTCGCGGTGGAACTGTCGGAGACGGCGGTGTTCGGTGACGTCTGGGCTCCCGAGCCACCTCGGGGGCGGGTGACGAGCACCCTGGAGGTCCGGGCGACGGCGGTGTTCGGCGACGTCAGGCTCGTGCGGGAGTGACCTGCCCGACGTCGGGGTGCGGTCGCCAGCTCGCGTGGTCGCCAGGTCGCGGGGTTGCCGGTTCGCGACGTCGCCAGCTCGCGTGGTCGCCAGGTCGCGGGGTGGTCGGCTGGCGCGGTGGTCGGTCCGTGCGCTTGCCCGCGCAGGGGGTGGCCTGACCAGGCCCGGTGTGCAGAGAGCGCGCAGCACTGAGTTATCTGCACGGTGCAAGCGATACTGGAACCGTTCGGCCGTCGAACGCCGAGCGCCCACCACCCGTTCGCAAGGATCCTGCTCGTGCGTCGTCTCTTCGATGGTCTGGCCACCGCCGTCTCCCGTCGCCCCGTCATCACGGTGCTCCTGGTGCTGCTCGTGACCGGTGGGCTCGCCTCCTTCGCCGGACAGGGCGTGCAGGAGGACGGCGTCGCGGTGGACAACGAGCTCTCCGAAGCGCTGGCCACCGTCAACGAGACCTTCGGCGATCCACAGTCGGTGCTGCAGGTCGTCGTGCAGACGACCGACGGACGCGACGTGCGCAACGTCGACACGCTGCAGGCCAGCCTCGACATCCAGGCGGCCATCAGGTCCAGCGACCTCGCCGACACCCTGGTCGCGGGTGGCCAACAGCCCCCGATCGCGTCCTTCCTCGGCGCTGCGGAGGCTGGCATCGAGCGGGCCGGGGTGGATCCCGCGGCGCTCGACGACGAGGCGGTGCGCGAGTTCCAGTCCCAGGGGCTCGAGACGCTGCCACCCCAGGTCGCGGGGCTGTTCGAGGGTCTGCTCGGAGCGGGGGATCCGCCGACCTCGGCCCTGCTGCTGGTGTTCCAGGAGACCGAGGGGCTCGATGACGCTGGTGTCGCGGAGCTCCAGCGTGAGCTCGCAGAGGTCATCAGCGACGTCGAGGTGGCCGACGGCGTCCGGGTCGATCCGTTCTCCTTCGGTCTGCTGCTGACCGCCGGGGACCCCGGGCCAGAGATCGGCCGGTTGTTCGGGACCGCCTTCCTGATCATCCTCGTCGTGCTGTTCTTCGTCTACTGGGTCAAGCCCGACGCTGGTCAACGGCTACGGATCGGTCGCCGCACCGCCGCCGACGTCGGACTCACCTTGGTCGTGATCGGCTTGTCCGTGGTGTGGATGCAGGGCATCGGGACCCTGCTCGGACCTGGGTACGCGGACCTGATCGGCGGGTTCTCGCCGCAGACCCAGATCGTGCCGATCCTGATCGTCGGGCTCGGGGTCGACTTCGCCATCCACCTGCTCGCCCGCTACCGCGCCGAGGTCGGCCGGGGTGCGACGCCGGTGGGCGGCTTCGCGATCTCCTACCGCACCGTGGGGCTGACCTTGTTGCTCAGTACCGCGGCGACATCGATCGGGTTCCTCACCAACCTCGCCAGCCCGGTCGACTTCCTCGCCACGCTCGGGGTCCTCGCAGCGTCGGGGATCGTGGCCGCTTTCGTCCTCACCGTGACCTTCGTCCCGGCGGTGCGCCTGATGCTCGATCGTCGAGCGGTGGCCAAGGACGCGCTTCCGATCGAGGCGCTCGGCACCCAGAAGGACGCGACCCTTCCGAGGGTCATCGGTCGGACCTCATGGCTGGCCGAGCACGCTCCCGCCCCGACCCTGCTGGCCGCTACGGCGTTGGTCGTCCTGGGCGGGTACGGGTTCACCCAGCTCGACAGCGAGTTCAACCTGACCGATTTCGTGCCCCAGGACGAGCCCCTGCTCGAGGTCTTCGAGACGCTGTCCACCTCGTTCGGCGGCGGCTTCGAGGAGACGACGGAGGTGCTGCTGCGCGGCGAGCTCGCGACCCCCGACGCCCACAACGCGCTGGTCGATTCCTTGGCGCGGGCGGGGCAGGTGGAGGAGGTGGAGACCCTGGCCGGTCAGCCCGACGCGACCTCGGTGCTGTCGGTGTTGGGCCAGGCCTTCGCTGATCCGGAACTCGCCGGGCAGCTGGCAGCGCTCGGTGTGCAGGAGGACCTGACGGTGGCCGGTGACGCGGACGTGGCCGCGATCCACGACCTGCTGCTCAGCGAGGTCGAGGGCGCGAGCGACGTCCTCGCGCCGGACGGGGCCGACACCCTGGCGCGGGTCCAGCTGCGCACCAGTGCCGGTCAGGTCGCAGCGGCGGACCTGGCGACCTCGCTCGGCGAGGCCTTCGCCCCTTTGCGCGAGACCGGCGTCGAGGTGGTGCCGACCTCCCAACAGATCGTGCAGGCGCGGATCGGCCAGGACATCGAGGACTCCCAGATCACGTCGCTGCTCATCGCGCTGGGGGCCGCGATGGCGCTGCTGGTCGTCCACTTCGCGATCGCCGAGCGTCGTCCGGTCGTGGGCATCATCACGGTCCTGCCCGTCGGCCTCGTGCTGGCCCTGACCTTCGGGACCATGGCGCTGACCGGCATCCCGCTGAACCCGGTCACCGCGACGTTGGCCGCGCTCTCGATCGGTATCGGCGTGCCCTACACGATCTACGTGACGTCACGGTTCCTGGAGGAGCGCCGCATGGGTGACGACGGCTCGAGCGCGCTGCGTCGCACGGTGTCGCAGACCGGCGGAGCCCTGGCCGGCTCGGCCCTGACCACCGCGATCGGCTTCGGCGTGCTCGTCACCTCGACGCTGGTGCCCTTCGAGCAGCTCGGCTACGTGATCGTCTACGCGATCGTCTACTCCGTGGTCGCATCGATCCTGGTCCTACCCAGCATGCTCGCGCTGTGGGACCGCTTCGACCGAGCACGTCACGGCAGTCCCAGCAGCCTCGACCCGAGCAGCGACGCGACGGCCCCACTGCCGGTGGGCTGAGTTGCGCGCTCGGTGCGTGGGGCCGGGCCCACCATCGTGTGCGGACGGGCGGTCAGGTCCCGCTCTCGATCTTGCGCTCCTCGAGGAGCACCGTGACCACGTCGCGGATGGAGACCACCCCGGTGACGACCCCGCCGCGGGCGACCGCCAGGTGGCGCACCTGCGCCTCGCTCATCCTCGCGGCGGCCTCGAGGATCGTCCTGGCCTCCTCGACCTGGACCACGTCCGAGGTCGCGTAGTCACGCACCCGTGAGTCGTCGAGGTCCACGTCGTCGGCGATGGCGTTCACCACGTCGCGCTCGGAGAACACCCCCCGCACGCCACGGGCGTCGACGACGACGAGCAGTCCCACCCCGTCGGCCGCCAGCGCGTGTGCCGCCTCGCGAAGCGTCGCGGTCGGTCGGATCGTGGCGACGGGGTTCCCCATCAGCGCACCGATCGGGTCGCTCAAGCTGACGCCGGGCATGGTGTCCTCCTGGTCGCGATGACCTGCGACGAGCGTCGCGGCGCCGACGGCCGGCGACGAGGGGCCAAGGTCCCCGCCAGCCGGGTCGGTCGCCGCGAGCCCGGATGCGTCGGCCGCATCCCGTCATCGCGCCTCACCGGGAGGCTAGTGGTCAGTCCTCGTCCGGCCCCATACGCGGACCGACGCCGCGGCCGGCGCCGTCAGCCGGTCGCTCGGCGCGGAAGGCCTGTCGCTCAGCGTGGAGCTGCTCACGATCAGCCTGTCGCTCGGCGCGGAAGGCCTGTCGCTCGGCGTGCAGCTCCTCGAGCTTCTCGGTGAGCTCCTCACCCTCGAGGCCTTCCAGCTCGGCGACCACCTCGGCGAAGCGCTCAGCCCGTTCGGTCTCGCGCTCGGTGAACCGCTCGGCCCGTTCGGTCTCGCGCTCGG
>CAYXJD010000228.1:3923-5228 GCA_964465225.1 uncultured Actinomycetota bacterium | reverse complement strand
GACGTTGGATCTGAACGGCACGTTCCTCACCTTGCCGATCAGCGCCCCGAGCACCCCACCGCCAGCGGCAGTGGCCCAGCCGAGAGGGCCGGACAACAGCGCGAGCGTGCCGCCGATCGCGCCCCCCGTGAAGAAGCCCCGGCGGCCCCGGTGCTTGGCGTTGGTGATCTTGAGCCGGCCCTCTCCGTCCTTGACGACGGCGGCGGCATCGACGATGCCGATGAGGCCGGTCCGACGGCCCTCCTTGAGCTCGTCGAGGAGGCGCCCGGCCTCCTCGGCGTCGTTGAAGGCCGCGACGATGAGTTGCAGGGGTGCGGACATGCGGGTCCTGTCAGGTCTCGGGGGCATGCGGATGCCGGGTGCGGTCCCGGCCGGTGCCACACGTTCGTCGGGTCCGCGCAGGGCCGCCTCACCCGACCCGGGTGAGGCGGCCGCTCATCAACCGCGGTCGTGCTCCCTCACCTGGTCGCGCGGCCGGATGCTAGTGGTTGGGGTGAGGACAGGACCACGTCGTGCTGGTCGGCGAAGCGCGCCTCGACGATGTCCTTGCCGTACGGCGTCAGCGCGAGACCGGCCAGTTTGAGGTGCGCGACGGCGAAGGGGATCCCGATGATCGTGATCGCGAACACCAGCGCGAAGACCACGTGCAGGAGTGCCAGCCACCAACCCGCGATCAGGAACCACAGGACGTTGCCGATCGTCGAGCCGGCCCCAGCATCGGATCGTCGTACCACCACGCGTCCGAACGGCCAGAGCGTGTAGCCGGCCAGTCGGAAGGCCGGGACGGCGAAGGGGATGGTGACGATGAGCAGGATCGACAGCAGCCCTGCGATCAGGTAGGCGATCGCCATCTCGATCCCGCTGAACACCAGCCAGAGCACGTTGCCGATCAGCCGCATCCACGTTCCTGACGCCGTCGGGGTACGGGCCGCGCCTGGCCTGCGGCACCACCCGAAAGGTACCGCGGCAACGGGTCTGGCAGCGCCGTCAGCCACCAGCGGATGCCGCACTCTGGTCCTCTGGGCGAGTGCCGTGATCCACGGTGCAGACCCCCCGACGACCGGTACCGTCATGGGGTGGCCGGCATCGGCCGCGTCGGTCTGGACGACCGTGGCGCGTGCGCGTTGCGACGAGGTCACCACCTCGACATGACGACCACCATGGACCACTCTGGACAGGGACCATGCCGATCTCGTCGCTCGCTCGCGCAGGAGGTGCCTGCCGATCCGAGAGCATCGCGCCCCCCGGCGGCACCTGCCTGCAGGGCCTGACCGGGCGTGACCCCGGGCCTGACCGGGCGTGACC
>CAYXJD010000228.1:957-3823 GCA_964465225.1 uncultured Actinomycetota bacterium | reverse complement strand
TGACAATCTCCCCCTCGACCGTGAGGTGACCACACGATGACCACGTTGTTGTCGCACCGTGCGAGCGATGCGTTCCTGGAGCTCGCATTGGCTGGGGAGCGCAGGCAGGCGGTGGGACTGACGCTGGACCTGCTCGACGAGGGGTTCTCCCTGCCGGCGGTGTTGGACTCCGTGGTCGGTGTCGCGCAGCGTGAGATGGGTCGCAGGTGGCAGCATGCGGAGGTGAGCGTCGCTGACGAGCATCTCGTGACCGGCATCTCCCAGGCCGCGCTGACCGCCATATCGGCCAACGACCACCGCCAGGCCGCCATGGGGACCGTCGTCGTCGCGTGTGCCGAGGGGGACTGGCACGCGCTCCCGTCTCAGATGTTCGCCGAGTCACTACGTGCTGCTGGCCAGGGGGTCCTCCACCTCGGCGCCTCGGTTCCGGCCGCCGACGTGGCGATGCTGCTCGAGCGTCGGCGCCCCGAGGCGCTGCTCGTGACCTGCAGCCTCCCGCTGTCCTACCTGGGCGTCGCAAGCCTCGCCGAGGCGGCCCACCGCACGCACACCCCGGTACTGGCGGGTGGCGGAGCACTGAACGCCGCCCGGGCCTGCAACCTCGGGGCCGACGCTTGGGCCGCGGATGTCACCAACGCGGTCGAGATCCTCACCCAGTGGCGATCGGATCCGCCCGAGGTCGGTGCTCACCCGATCGGTCTGGAACCTGCTGCCGTGCTGCTCGATCGGCAGGCGAGGGTGCTCGCTGACCGCGCCATGTCCGCGCTGACCCAGGGTTCCTCGGCGTGGGCCGGCGAGGACGATCAGCAGCAGGAGCGCATGCGTGCCGACCTCGTCGCCATCGTCCGGTTCCTCGCTGCTGCACGCGTGGTGGACGACGACGAGGTGTTCGGGGGCTTCTCGAGCTGGTTACAGGAGGTCCACAGCGTCCGAGACGTCCCTGTCGCCGCTCTGGTTGCGGGACTGGCGGCGCTCGCGCCCCTGGTCCGCGAGATCGATGAGCGGGGCGCTGCGCTGGCCGAGGCTGCCGCGGCCCGGTTGGGCTGAGCCGGCACGAGCGTGCCGCGCACGCGGCACCGGGCCCTTCGCCCTCAGGGCCACGGCCATTCGTCACATCGGTCAGGGAGCTACTACTGTTGTAGCACCGTGGGAGCGTTGCGGGGATGTGGTCCCGGAGGCCGTATCCAGGTGGAGTTCCGCGGCGGAGCGCGCGTCAGTCGACGTGCGCCGCTCTGGACCCGAGGAGATGCACTATGAGGATTCGAACGGGCGGCAAAGCCGTCGCGCTGTTCGCAGCACTGGCGATGATCGCCGCTGCGTGCGGTGGCGATGACGCCACCGATGAGCCCGAGGACACGGTCGAGGAGGACGACGAGGAGGAGTCCGAAGAGTCCGACGAGGGCACCGAGGAGGAGACCGAGGAGGAGACCGAGGAAGACGGAGAAGCTGCTCCGTCCGGTGAAGGCTTGACCCTCGGGTACATCCTGCCCGAGACCGGACAGCTGGCGTTCCTCGGACCCCCGATGATCTCCGGTGTCGAACTCGCGGTGAGCGAGATCGAGGACTACGGCACCGACATCGAACTGCTCAGTGGTGACGAGGCCGGAGACACCGGTGTGGCCGCGGAGGAGGCCTCGCGCCTGTTGGCATCCGGCGTTGACGCGATCGTCGGTGCCGCGGCGACCGGTATGACGCTGGCGATCATCGATCAGGTCACCGGCTCCGGCGTCGTCCAGTGCTCGCCCTCGAACACGGGTCCCGGACTGACGTTCTACCCCGACGACGGCTTCTACTTCCGTACGGCGCCGAGCGACGCGCTACAGGGCCCGGTGCTCGCGGAGCAGGTCATCGCCGACGGCAACGCCACGGTGGCGGTCGCTGCTCGCGCCGATGACTACGGCCAGGGCCTGTTGGACGCGACCGTCGAGGCGTTCGAAGCCCAGGGTGGCGAGGTGCTCTACTCCGACACCTACGACCCGGAGTCGCAGACCTTCGACTCGGTCGTGGAGGACCTGGTCAACGCCGGTGCCGATGCGCACGTGGTCATCGCGTTCGCAGAGGGTGCGGCGATCGTGCAGGGTCTGATCGCGGCGGGTGTGTCGCCGGACGCGATGTACGGCGCGGATGGCATCGCGGGTGCGGCGTTCGCTGAGGAGGTCGACCCCAACGACCCCAGCGTGCTGGACGGGATGACCTTCACGGCACCGTCGAGCCAGTCGTCCTCGGACTTCGACTCGAAGATGGATGAGTTCCGTCCTGACCTGGTCGACCGTCTGTTCTCGCCCCAGTCCTACGACTGCACCAACCTCATCGCCCTGTCTGCTGCGGCGGCCGGGTCCACGGACTCCGGCGAGATCCGCGACCAGATGATCGCGGTGACGGTGGGCGACAACGAGTGCGGCAGCTACCCGGAGTGCATGGAGTTCGTCGAAGCCGGCGAGTCCATCGCCTACCAGTCCGCCGCAGGCGACGCGCTTGCGTTCATGGAGGTCCGCGAGGGCTCCGGTGAGCCGTCGCGTGGCGCCTACGACGTGAGCCGCTGGGTCGACGGCGAGTTCACGCTGATCGCGACGGTGACCGGCACGGTCGAGTGACCTGCGACGGCCACTCGGTGACCGGCGGTGACGCTGCGACACCGTGAGGCGGTGACAACGGCGGGCCCGGGGCGAGATGCCCCGGGCCCGTCCGCGTCCGGGCGCGCGACGGGTTGCCGGGGGTAGCTGCTGTTCCGTGCCCCCCGGTCCTGCCCGTGTGGGTGGGCGCTGGCGACGGGAACTGGGCTGGGTCCCAGTTCCGGGGGTCGGCCCGCTGGTGTGGGTGGGCGCTGGCGACGGGAACTGGGCTGGGTCCCAGTTCCGGGGGTCGG
>CAYXJD010000228.1:0-857 GCA_964465225.1 uncultured Actinomycetota bacterium | reverse complement strand
CCCGCTGGCCATCATGGCCACCCCGCGGTGGGCGTGACGCGAGCGGTGGCTAGAGCGCCTTGGCCAGCGTGCCCAGGTAGAGCTCGATCACCTTGGGATCGCCGAGCAACTCGTCACCCGTGCCGGTGTAGGCGTTCTGACCCTGATCCAGCACGTAGGCCCGATCGCAGATCTGCAGGCAGGTGCGGGCGTTCTGCTCGACCATCACGATCGAGATGCCGGCCTCGTTGATCTCCGCGATGCGACGGAAGACACCGTCCTGGTTGGCGGGGGACAGGCCCGCTGACGGTTCGTCCAGGAACAACACGGACGGGTCCATCATCAGCGCCCGGCCCATCGCGACCATCTGGCGCTCACCACCGGACAGGGACCCGGCGCGTTGCTTGCCTCGCTCCTTGAGCAGCGGGAACAACTCGCACACGAAGGCGTAGCGCTCGGCCCAGGTCTTGGGCCGGAGGTAGATCCCCATCTCGAGGTTCTCGTCGATGGTGAGCGCGGCGAAGATGTTGCGGGTCTGCGGTACGTAGCTCACGCCCATCGACACCAGCTCGTGGCCGGGGCGGTTCGTGATGTCCTCGTCCCGCAGTGTGACCGTGCCCGTTGAGATCGGCACCAGTCCGAACATCGACTTGATGAGGGTCGACTTGCCGGCCCCGTTGGGCCCGATGATGCCGACCAGTTCATCCTCGAACAGCGTCAGATCGCAGCCGTTGAGGATGTTGACGTCCGGGACGTAGCCGGCGACCAGTGAGTCGGCGCGCAGGATCGGTTCCTCACCGGGGTAGGGGGAGGCCGTCTGGTCGTGCTCGCTCACGATGCACGCCTCTCGTGTCGCTTCCTGCGTCGCGTGGGGTCCT
>CAYXJD010000227.1:0-5230 GCA_964465225.1 uncultured Actinomycetota bacterium | reverse complement strand
CGATCACCGGGCACAAGGCCCAGGGGCTGACCTGCGACCACACCTACACCCTCGGCGCCCAGACCCTGTACCGCGAATGGGGCTACATCGCACTGTCCCGCGGACGGCTGTCGAACCAGCTCTACCACGGACCCGTGGTCGACGATGACGGCGCTGTTCATCACCACGTTCACGTCGACACTGACGAGGTGGCGAGGCTGACCAGCCGGCTGCGTCGCAGCCGTGCCGAAGCCCCGCTCGCCGACCAGACCGACACGCTCGGCGCGGACATCCGACGGCTCGAAGCCTTCCTGACCCGCGGAGACGTCCAACGGCAACGCGACCTCACCGAGTTGCGTGATCAGGCGGCCGTCCGCCTTCGCCACGAGCAGAACCGCCTTGCCGCCCTCGACACGCGGCTGGGCGAGATGCCTCGCGGGCTGCGCGGTCTGACCCAGCGCCACCAGCGCGACCGGCTGCTGTCGCGACGCCGCTGGCAGCAGCACACCCTCGAGCAGACCACGACACGGCTGGTCGACCTCGACCGCCAGCTCGCCGAGCTGCCCGACCCCAGCCAGATCGAGACCGCCGACACCCGGCTGCGCCAACTCCGAGCCGAACTCTACGAGCGTGCCGACACGGCTGTCGCCCGCTACGAGACGGCACCACCCCGCTGGCTGATCGCCGAACTCGGCACCCCATCGGCCAGCCCGCACGCCCGCACCACCTGGCGTGCCACTGGCCGCGCGCTCGAACGCCACCGGCTGCGCTGGAACATCACCGACCCGAACCATGCCTTCGGCACCCACATCACCAGCCCCACCCGATCCGACGAACAACGACGTCTCCGTCAACACCTCGACGAAGTACGCCAACAGCTGTACCCCCAACTGCACCGATCCAGACAGCGCGTCCGAGCTCGGTAACGGGGGAGCTGCATCACTCCAGATAGAAGGTTATTGCTCTATCCTTCTATCTGAGGCGTTCAGTAGGGAGGGTTCCAGATGAGGTTCAAGCGCGGGCGCTACGTGACGCAGCGCCGGCCGGCGGATCTGGGGGCCTTCGGTGGGCGGGCGGCGAAGGCCGGGTTGTCCTACGAGGCGTTCGTGCCGGCGTCGATCGCGGACATCGATGTGCGTCTGTCTGGGGTCGCGGCCGCGGATGTGGCTGATGCCGAGGCGGCGCTCGCGCGACTGGCCCACGGCTCGGCGGCGTTCCCGAGTCTGGAGGCGTTGGCCCGTCGGCTGCTGCGATCCGAGGCGATCGCGTCGTCGTGGATCGAGGCGCTGCACGTGTCGCACCGCCGTCTGGCGGAGGCGGAGCAGGGTGCGCCGGGCGGTCGCTACGACGAGGCTCGGCGGGTGCTCGGCAACGTGCGGGCGCTCGACGTGGCGGTGGACATCGGCGCACGCAGCGATCCGCTCACGGTCGAGGATCTGCTGTCCATGCACGGTGCGTTGATGTCGACCTCGAACGTCGAGGAGGATCGCACCCGCGCCGGACAGGTCCGTGACGGGCCGGTGTTCGTCGGTGGGACCAACCCGACGAACGCCGAGTACGTCGGTCCTCCCCACGAGGAGGTCGTGGGGCTGCTCGAGGACCTGGTCACGTTCGTCAACAGCAGGCGCGACCTCTCGCCTGTGGTGGTGGCCGGGCTCGCGCATGCCCAGTTCGAATCGATCCACCCCCACCACGACGGCAACGGCCGCGTCGGCCGGTGCCTGGTACACACGCTGCTCCGACGCGAGACGGGCAGTGGCGTGTTGCCCCCGTTGTCGATCGCCTTCGCGCGCCCCGAAGCGCGCTACGTCGCAGGCCTGAACGCCTTCCGCAACGATGACATCGACGGTTGGCTCACCGTGTTCGCGACGGCGGTGAGCTTCGCGGCGAACGCCACGATCGGGCTCGCGTACGAGGTCAGGCAGCTCCAGCGGTCGTGGGAGGAGCAGCTCGCCGAGGGCCGTAGGAGGGCTGGGTCGCGGCGGCCCCGCGCGGACGCCGCGGTGGTGGCGGCCCTCAAGATCCTGCCGGACATGCCGGCGTTCCACGCTCGCGACCTTGCCCAGCGGCTCGACCGGTCGTGGCGTGCAGCTCAGTATGCGGTTGAGGAACTCGTCACGGTCGGCATCGTCAAACAGCTGAGCGCGGGCAAGGGCAACCGGCTCTACGAGGTCCCGGAGATCTTCGCCCTCCTGGACGGGTTCGAGCACGATCCGGCGCGGCTAGCGGGGATCGGCGGCATGCCTGGACATCCCGGCTCGTGACCACGGCGTGACCACGAACGGGCTGGATGTGGTCACTACGGGGCGGAACGGGCGAGTACGCGCGAGGCGCGTTTCCGCTGGTCAGCGGCATGATCCGGTCCTCATGGGCACCGAACGGAACCCGTCCGATGCGGTTCGATCCCCTGCCCCCCAGCCACCCGGCCGGCGTCGCGCGGTCGGAGGTGCCCACCTGCTGCGGTCGTGTGAGGGCTCGAGGCCAGCACGTGTGGACCTCGCGATGCCGCTGGCATCGCTCTCATGCCTGGTCCGCCGTCAACTGCTGCGCCACCGGCCTTGGCCGCAGGCGTTTGTGCAGTTCGTTGGGGATGATCGCGGTCAACGCGATGGCGATGGCGATGAGCCACGCATCGACCCCGAGCGGCTGGAAGCGGAGGAGTTGCTGGGTCACGGGCCAGTACAGCGCCCCGATGTGCACGGCCAGGGAGGTCATGACACCGACGAGGAGCACCTTGTTCTTCAACGGTGACTTGCCGAACAGCGACACGTCCTCGCTGCGGCAGTTGAACACGTGCACCTTCTGGAACAGCACCAGCGTCGTCACGGCGATGGTCCGGGCCAGGTCCACGTCGTCGCCACGGATCTCCCACGACCACCAGAAGACCCCGAGTGTGCCGACCGCAAGCCAGACCCCGACGATCACGAGCCGCTCGATCAGGGTGCGGTCGAGCACGCCCTCGGACTTCGGCCTCGGCGGACGACGGAACAGCGCCCGCTCGCCGGGTTCGAAGGCCAGTGCGACGTCGGCGATGCCGTTGGTGACCACGTTCACCCACAGGATCTGTGCCGGCAGCAACGGCAGCGGCCAGCCGAGCAGCAGAGCCGAGAGGATGATCAACACATCCGCCAGGCCGGTGCTCAACAGGAAGAAGGTCGCGACGCGTACGTTGCGGAAGGCGGTCCTGCCCTCCTCGACCGCCGCGTAGACGCTGGCGAAGTCATCGTCGGTGACGACCATGTCGCTGGCTTCCTTGGCGACATCGGTCCCGCTGCCCATCGCTGCTCCGATGTGCGCGGCCTCCAACGCGGGTGCGTCGTTCACACCGTCACCGGTCACCGCCACGATCTGCTCCGCTGCCTTCAACCGCTCGACGAGTCGCAGCTTCTGATCCGGTGTCACCCTGGCGTAGACGTCGACCTCCCGCAGCCGTCGATCGAAGTCATCGTCGGACAGGTCGGCCAGCCGCTTGCCCTCCAACGTCCCCGCGCCAGACGCCGTGCTCTGCGACGTGGACGTCTCCGGTGCCGAGGCCTCCGACGCAGGGCTCTGCGAGGACGGCTCGGCCTTGCCGTCGCGCCAGCCGCCGACGCCGATCTGCCGGCCGATCGCGGCGGCCGTGGTCGCATGGTCGCCGGTCACGATCACGACCCTGATCCCGGCGTCGTGGCACCGCTCCACCGCCTCTATCGCGCTGGCGCGGGGTGGATCCAGCAGGCCGTGCATCCCGATCAACGTCATCCCGTGCGGATCGTCGGAGGTCACGGCTCCGGCCAGGTCCTCGCCGCGGCCGACAGCCACCGCCAGCACGCGGAGCCCCTCACCGGCGAGCGACTCGCTGCGCTCGATCGCGGCGTCGGCCTCCAGCGGCTCGTCCTCGGCGTTCGACGCGCGCTGATGACCGCACATCCCGATGATCCGTTCGGGCGCGCCTTTGACGACCACCAGGGGATCGCCGCCATCGGGATGCGCGTGGATCGTGGCCATGTAGCGCTGCTCGGTCCGGAACGGGACCGTGCCGCGGCGCGGGTAGGCCTCACGCATCTCCATCGGTGACAGGCCCGCCCGGGCAGCGGTCACGATCAGCGCGACCTCCATCGGATCCCCGCCCGACAACCCCTCGACGTCGCCGTCCTCGGGAATCTCGACGTCGTTGCACAGCACACCGGCGAGCAGCACCTCCTCCAGCAACGGGTCCTCGTCCGCCGCAACCTCGGCGCCTGCTCGGGTGACCACCGGGCCGTGCGTGTCCCGCTCCTCGCGGTCCTGTCGCTCAGCGGTCACGTCGTAGCGGCGGCGGCCGGCGAGCACGGCACGCACCGTCATCTGGTTCTGGGTGAGCGTCCCCGTCTTGTCCGACACGATGGTGCTGCAGCTGCCGAGGGTGTCGACGGCATGCAGGTTGCGGATCACCGCCTGGCGTCGTGTCATCCGCTGCACGCCGATCGCCAGCGCCACGGTCACCACGATCGGGAGTCCGGCCGGGATCGCGGCGACCGCGAGTGCGACCCCCAGCAGCAGCATCTCGAACACGTCACGTCCGGCCAGCACCCCCCCGGCGAAGGCGACAGCTGCGACGGCCAGGATGGCCGCAGCGATGGAGCGTGCCAGCCGGTCGATGCGCAGCTGGAGCGGTGTCTCGGTCTCCTCGGCCTCCTCCACCTGCTCGGCGATCTCGCCGATCTCCGTGGCGGCCCCGGTGGCCACGACCACGGCCCGCCCGTTGCCGCTGGTCGCGGCCGTACCCATGAACCCCATGTTGGTCTGTTCGGCGGGCGGGAGGTGCTCGTCGTCCTCGATCGGTGCGGTGAGCTTGTCGACGGGCACCGATTCGCCCGTGAGTGCGGCTTCGTTGACCTGCAGGCTCTCGATCTCGATCAGCCGGACATCGGCGGGGATGATCACACCCTGCCGTACCTCGACGAGGTCCCCGGGTACCAGCTCCTCAGCGTCGATGGTGCGGCGCTGGCCGTCGCGGACCACCGTCGCCTCCGGAGAGACCATCTCCATCAACGATCGCACAGCGGACTCGGCGCGGTACTCCTGCACGAAGCCGATGGTGCTGTTGATCACCAGGACGGCGCCGATCACGATCACATCGGCCCAACTCTGGATCGTGACGGTCACCACCAGCGCAGCCAGCAGCACGTAGACCAGCGGGCTGGTGAACTGATCGAGCAGGATCCGCCACGCGCTGATCCGCTCGCTCTCGCGGATGCGGTTGCGGCCGTGGCGGTCGAGCCGCCGCCGG
>CAYXJD010000226.1:0-5278 GCA_964465225.1 uncultured Actinomycetota bacterium | reverse complement strand
CGCTGCTGGGCGTGCTGCGCGGGCTCGGCTGAGCCCGATGCGGACCCGAGCCGGCGTCAGGCCCCCGACGCACGGGCCCCCGGCGCACGGACCTCTGGCGCACGGGCCCGCCACCGGGCAGCTCAGAAGCTGAAGGTGGTCTCCGCGTAGCCGTCGGTGATCCCGTCGTTGAGGTACCAGGTACGGCCCCTGACCACACCGATGGCCTGGCGACCGTCCCCGTTCCAGTCGCCCACGACCGGCACGTCGCCGTCCCGACCGAAGCGGATCACCCGGTCGGCGTCCCCGGCGGCGTTGCCGTTCTTGAGCATCCAATCGGGACCCCGGACGATGCCGACGGTCGTGCGGCCGTTGCCGCTCCAGTCACCGGTCATGGGGAAGTCACCACCGGCGACACGGCCGTAGACGAAGATCAGGTCCGCGTACCCGGCGGTCAGCCGGTGCCGCAGGTGCCACTCCCCGCCCGATCGGACGATCCCGATCCCGTCGGTCCCGTCCTTGTTCCAGTCCCCGACGATCGGCCGGTCGCCCGAGAGCACCCGCCCGAAGACGAACTCGCGGTTCGGCGGGCCGGGTGTGACGGTGTCCCGCAGCATCCAGGTGCCGCCACGCACGACCCCGATCCCGGTGACCCCGTTGCCGTTCCAGTCACCGACGATGGGACGGTCGCCCTGCTTGCCGAACGGCACCACGAACTCCGGGTAGCCGGCGGTGTTGCTGTTACGCAGGTAGAAGGTCCCCTCGGCGTAGATCCCCGGGGTGTCGACACCGTCGCCGTCCCAGTCCCCGACCACCGGCGTCCCCCCGGTTCCGGGCATCCCGGCCGTCGCGACCTGGACCCGGAGCGCGTCGAGACGCTGGTAGAGGTAGCGACCGGGGCACGCCGTGTACCCGACGTCCCGGTGCCCGCTGATCGTGTTCACGACCTCGTTGTTCTTCGTGAAGGTCCGAGACGGCGACAGGTTCATCCCGTGCAGGCGCATCTTCCAGCCGATGCTCTGTGCGAGGCTCCCGTACGCCGCGCTCGGGATGTCGGCCTCCTCGAAGTTGCCGATGACCGAGATCCCGAAGGACCCGGTGTTGAAGCCGGCCGCGTGCGCGCCGACCACAGCGCGGTCCACCCCACCGGCACGCCCCTCGTAGACCACCCCGTACCGGTCGACCAACATGTTGTAGCCGATGTCGTTCCAGCCGTTGGCCTGCGTGTGCCACTTGTAGATGGCCCGCACCAGCGCCGGACCGTCCTCGCGGGAGTAGTCGTTGCCGGTAGCGGTGTGGTGCACCACGACGTGGTCGACCGTCGACGCGATCCTCGGCGACCTCTTCACCCACGACTCGTCCGCACCCCACTCCTCCCGGGTCACGATGCCGGGTCGCCCGACGCTGGCCTGGGCGGGCGCCTGCCGCGGCAGCAGGTGCCGTGCGATCCGCTTGGTGATGGGCTCCGAGAGCCCAGTGGCGTCGACGATCGTGGCGGTCACCTCACCGGGCGCGGCCCCGTCGACGCGCACCTGGAACCGGTCCGCTTCGCCCGCCCACAGCGGCGCCGTGACGTTCTTCGTCGCCTGCCGGGCTTCCTCACTGTCGGGGTCGGGTCCGTCGAGACCCTCGACATCGACCTCGAGACGGGTCCACTCCGACCAGGGCTCGCCGGTGACCGCGGTGCGGACCATCACGTCCTCGACACCGTCGGGGAGCGTGAAGCCGATCATGTTGAACGGGTGCTCGGCTTCGACGACCGGCGCGGGAGCCTCGGTTGCGGTCACGCCGCCGACCGGGTCGTCGGCCGCTGGCACCACCTCCTGCTCGGTGGCGCGGACCTCGGGCGGTGCCGGCTCGAGTGCCATGCCCGGGCTCACGGGGACGACCGTGAGTACCAGGGAGGCGACGAGCAGGACGGTGAGCCGACCCAGAAGCATGCGGACCTCGGTTGCTGAGCTCGAAGGAGGGGTGCGGGGCGGGCAGTCATGTCGTCGGCACCGACCCGGCCGGGCTTGAGACCGAGGTGCGGTGTCAGGCGGGCGTCCTGCGTCCATCGGCAGCCACGGTGGCTGCGGCGGCCAGGGTCCGCGCCCGAGCGGCGAAGGTGTGCCGTTGGCGTATCGCGCCGGCGAGGTCCAGGCGGGCTGCCTGCTCGCGGTCCCGCGCCGCCAGTGCAGCGGCGACGGCAGCCTCGAGCTCGGGAGGGTCCCGGTAGGTCCGCACCAGACCGCCGAACACCTCCAGCCCCTCGATCTCGTCGCTGACGATCGGCACGCCGCAGGCGGCGAGATCGAAGAGGCGGTTGGAGAGGAAGCCGCGCCGACGCATGTCCGCCCAGTGATCGTTCAGCACGACGCCGGCCGAGCGGTAGAGCGTCGGGAGCTCCTCGTTGGGAACGTGCTCGGCGAGCAGGTAACGGTCCGCGACCAACCCCCGCCACTTCGCTCCGACGATGGTCAGATCCAGGCCCGCCTCGATGGCGTCACGGACGATCGGGCGGAGGATCATCCGGGAGTTGCCGACGAACAGCACCCGCGGCCCACCGGTCTCTGCGGTCGACGGCTGGAAGCGCACCGGGTCGGTGCACTGGAGCAGTACCTCGGCCGGGACGCCGCGGTCCGCCTCGAGGGCGCGAGCGTGGGACGTTGAGGCGACGAAGACCCGGTCGTAACCGCGGTACTCGGCGTCGCGCACATCATCCGGGTGGCTGATGACCCAGAGCAGGTTGAGCTGGTCGGGATCGGGGTGGTAGCGCCGCACGCCCCGCAGGCAGAGCACCACGTCATCGAGGCCGGCCGTCGGCCGGTACCAGGCGTCGTGCAGGTCGATCACCACCTCGTGACCGAGGGCCTGGAGCTCGTCGCGGAGGGCACGCGCGAAGTGCCAGTCCCCCCAGGCCTCGCGGACCTCCACCTCACGGGCGGCGATCTTGATCGCCCACCGCAGGGGAGCCTGCGGACGATCCCGGAGCTCGATGGCGGGGACGTACGTCGCTGCCTGCGAACCATCGGGTGCGGCGGCGAAGGTCCGCCTGCCGGGCACCAGGCCGTGCGCCTCGAAGGCCGCCGGTTCGTCGGCGGCCACCCGGCCGTCCCAGCGCTCCTCGAACACCGTCCGGTCGTTGTGGGACGCGTCCCGCACGCTGCGACGGCGCCGGTCGAACTGCTGCACGACCAGGCTGTCGGCGACGTAGCTGACGTGCCCTCCTGCCGCCGTGAGCCGCAGGCACAGGTCCGCATCGAACAGCGACCGCAGGAACAGCGGATCGAACCCCCGCTCGCGCCGCAGGTCCTCCCCCCGCACCACGAGACAGTGGCGCGTCAACGCCCGGCGTCGCGCGGAACCGCGGACCCAGGGCGAGTGCTCCGCCGATCCGGCCCACGCCAGGTAGGGCAGCCCGCTCACCGGGAAGAACAGTCCGGTGGAGATCACGACGCCACCGTGGTCGAGCACCAGCGGCTGCGCGGCTGCCGCGCGGTCGTCCATCGCTTCCAGGAGCGGCGGCAGCCAGCCGGCAGCGACCTGCAGGTCCGCAGCCAGGAACACGACGTGCTCCCCACGGGCCTGCAGCGCTCCGGCGTTGCGCGGGATGACCTCGTGCAGCTCACCGGCCAACCGGTGGACCCGCACGCGTGCATCGAGCAGCTCGAGCCCCGCCACCCGCAGGCCGTCGCCGCGCGGCAGACCGGGGTCGACCACGACCACCTCGAGCGCGGGGTGCTCGGACCGCTCGAGCACCGAGGTGACGCAGGTCTCGAGCAGCTCGAGCGGCGTCGCCGCGACGATGACGACCGAGACGCTCCCTGGCTCGATGGCTGCCGGCTGCGACCAGTCGAGCAGGTGCTTGTGCCTGACCTTCATCCGGTAGCCCACCGGCTCACGGATGGTGATGCGATCGGTCTTGCGGCGGTCGTGCTCGTAGTCCACCCCGACGTAGGGGACGTAGGCGAGCGGGGTGACGGCCGTCAACCGCAGGACGTAGTCCCAGTCGTTGGTGCGGCGCAGCTCCTCGTCCCAGCCACCGATCTCCTCGGCGAGCTCGCGCTCGTGGACGATGGTGTTGCAGTCGATGGCGTTCTGCAGCAGCAGGTGCGCCCGGTCGAACGGCCCGGTGCGGTAGAGGGTGCGGCCCTCCTCCGCGAAACGCAGCGCGCTGTGGGCCGCCCGGTACTCGCTCGCCCCGAGGAAGGCCACCATCACCTCGAGGAACCGCGGTTCCCAGGCGTTGTCCGAGTCCAGGTAGGCGACGTAGCGTCCTCGGGCTCGCTCGAGCCCCGCGTTACGCGCCCGGCAGACGCCACCGCGCGCGAGGCGGAGGTGCTGGATCCGGGGATCGGCGAAGGAGGCCACCACCGCCGGCGTGTCGTCGGTGCTGCCGTCGTCGGCGACGATCAGCTCCCAGTGCTCGTAGGTCTGTCCGATCACGCTGGCGATCGCCCGTCGCAGGGGCTCGGCGCGGTCGAAGGTCGGCAGGACGACGGACACCAGCGGCGGCGTGCCGCACGCCGCGTGGAACGGCGCGACGACCTCACTCAGCAACCGGTCGGTGGTGCGACGGTCGAAGCTCGGCGACGAGCGGGAGGCCTCCTGCGCGGGGCCGGCCGAACGCTCGAGCTCGGCGAACCTGCGGACGACGGCGACTGCGGGGAGCTCGCCGGCTCGGCCGGCGCCGCCCGTTCCTCCCACGGCTGGCGGCGACATCCAGGGGTTCGGGGTGATGCCAGCGGGACCGCCGACCTCGAGGTAGTGCCCCAGCAGGCCCGCGGGATGCCGCAGCGCGTCCGGGGCCCGCTCCAGGTACCAGTCCCGGTCGAAGATCTCGTGCGGTCGGTCACCCCGCGCCGCTCCGCGCTGCAGGTAGTGCGCGAAGGCACCCAGCTGTGACCGCGCGGCTCCCTTGACCTGCCGGCGGTACCAGACCACGTCGAAGAGCGGGTGGGGGCTCCAACCGCGCGCTTCTCCCTCGGCGAGGTAGTGGTCGAGGGTCGCGCGTGCGGTGGGGAGACCGGTCTGCTCGCCGTACCACACGGGATCGAACAGCCCCGACGCGGCGATGATGCGCCCGGCGCGCTGGGTCGCCGTGGCGGCGCCGAGCCGCCGGCGCACCGCTGCACCCAAGCCCATGCCTCACCCCTCCGGTGCACGATCCGCCACGTTCGGGCCGGAGCCTATGACCTCGGCCTGCCGACCTGGCGGAAGGTCACGAACACGGACCGGGTGGCCCGACGGCTCAGGGTCCGACTCGGTCGGCGACGAGCAGCGTCTGCACCCCGACACCGAGGCGGTGCGCCCCCTC
>CAYXJD010000225.1:3810-5296 GCA_964465225.1 uncultured Actinomycetota bacterium | reverse complement strand
TCCTGGTGCAGCGCCAGGTTCAGCGCCTGGATCATGGTCAGCTCAGCCATCGTCGTCGCCTTCCCCGCGCTCGGCCAGGAACGCATCGCGCTGCTGTTCGAGGTAGGCCGGGAGCTGGGCGTAGACGTGGTCGAACATGTCGACCGGGTCACCCAGCTCGGCCATGCGCTGCTCCGCCTGCTCCCACGCCTCGTCGATGCGCTCGGCGACCTCTTCCTCCAGCCCGTCAACGTCATCCTCGGCCATCAGGTCCCGATCGAGCAGGTAGCGCCGGAAACGCTCGATGGGGTCCTTCTCGCGCCAGCGTTCCTCCTCCTCCTCCTCGCGGTAGGTCGAGGGATCATCGGCCGTGGTGTGCACGGACAGTCGGTAGGTCACGGCCTCGATCAACGTGGGCCCACCGCCGGACCGGGCGCGCTCGACCGCCTCAGTGGCGGCCACATGGACAGCCAGGAGGTCGTTGCCGTCCACCCGGATACCCGGGATGCCGTACGCCGCCGCCTTCTGCACGATCGTCGAGGACCCCATCTGCTGCTCGATCGGGGTGGAGATCGCGTACTGGTTGTTCTGGCACAGCAGCACCACCGGTGCCTCGTGCACGGCCGCGAAGTTGGTCCCCTCGTGGAAGTCGCCCTCGGAGGTGGCGCCGTCCCCGAAGGAGACCAGTACGACCTCGCCGGTGTCGCGCAGACGGGCGGCGTACCCGATGCCCGCGGCGTGCGGCACCTGGGAGGAGACCGGGACGGCGATCGGCAGATCCTTGCTGCCCTGTGGCGGTTCGGCCCCCTCGTTGTAGCCCGCGTCGTACAGCAGGACACCCCACAACGGCGTCCCCCGCCACAGCGACATCGGGGTCTCGCGGTAGGAGGGCACGAACCAGTCGTCCTCGCCGAGCGCACTGATGGCACCGAGCTGGGTCGCCTCCTGCCCGATCGCCGGCGCGAACGTCCCGATGCGGCCTTGGCGTTGCAGCTGCAGGCGGCGTTGGTCGAAACGCCGGCTGAGCAGCATGGCGCGGTGCAACGCGACGAGCACCTCGTCATCGAGCCCGGGGTCGAGCTCCTCGTCGACCTGCCCCTGCTCATCGACGATGCCCAGCCACTCCAGCGGGACCTCGAGCTCCACATCCTGCCGCGGCACGCTGGCCTCCTCCACCGAACGTCATCGACGGTAAGCGGTCGCCGATGATGGGGCGTGGACGAACGGAGGGGTCCGGCGGGCGCTGCAGCCAGCCGGCATGGACCCGGCCGTCCGGAGGGTGCTCGGCGGCCCCGGGGGTGCCGCAGAGGGTGGAGTCTGCTGACCGAGCCGGCGCTGCACCGCGACATGGGGTCGGCGCGTGGGGCGACCGCCGCCCAGGGCTCGACGAAGGGAGATGAGCATGACAACGGTCAAGGACGTCATGACCCCGGATCCGGTCGTACTGGAGGTCACCGAGAGCTTGCGGTCTGCCGCACAGCGGATGCGAGACGCCGATGTCGGAGCC
>CAYXJD010000225.1:0-3800 GCA_964465225.1 uncultured Actinomycetota bacterium | reverse complement strand
ACCGAGACCTGGTGGTGCGGGCGCTGGCTGACGGCATCGATCCCGAGGAGATCACCCTTGCCCAGACGATCAGTGCGGATCTCGTCACCTTGAGCCCCGACGACACGATCGCAGATGCCATCGGGGTGCTGCGCGAACAGGCGATCCGTCGGATCCCCGTCGTCGAGGACGGCGCTGCCGTGGGCATCCTCTCCCTCGGCGACCTCGCTCAGACTCAGGACCCCGAGTCGGTGCTCGGCGAGATCAGCGCGGCGCCGCCCAACGAGTGAGGGCGCCGCGCAGCAGCACGTCGCTCACTCGAGTCGAGCCCAGCGCGCTCACGCAGACCGCGATGTCAGCGCCCGGATGCCCGGACGTCCCGCTCGCCGTGCTCGGCGCGGTCGATGGCCCACGCGGCGTTGACCAGACCGATGTGGCTGAACGCCTGCGGGAAGTTGCCGAGCAACTCCCGACTGGCGGGATCGACCTCCTCGGCGAGCAGATCGACGTCGTTGCAGAACGCCACCGCACGCTCGAACACCTCGCGGGCCCGGGTCACCCTGCCCGCGCGGGCCAACGCCTCGGCGAGCCAGAAGGTGCACAGCAGGAACGTGCCCTCCTCGCCCTCCAGTCCGTCGTCGCATCGGTAGCGGTAGACGAGCCCGTGCTCGTCGGTCAAGCCGTCCTCGATCGCCTCGATCGTGGAGAGGACGCGTGGATCGTCGGGGGGCAGGAAACCGACCAGTGGGAGCATGAGCGCCGAGGCGTCCAGCACCTGGCCACCGAAGGTCTGGGTGAACGCGCCGATCTCCTCGTTCCAACCCTCGTCGAGGATCGCGGCCCGGATCTCCCGCGCCGTCGATCGCCACCCTTCGACGCGGTCCTCGGCCTGCAACGCGGGAGCGAGGTCGACCGCGCAGGCGAGCGCCTTCCAGCACATCAGCTTGGAGTAGACATGGTGCTGCGGTTCGCCACGGATCTCCCAGATGCCCTGGTCGGTCTCCCGCCAGCGGCGTGCCGCCGCGTCGGCCAGCCCGACCAGGAAGCGACGCTCGGCCGCCCCGAGCTCACCGATCTGCTCGGAGAGCCGGTGGACGGCGGCTAGCAGCTCCCCGTACACGTCCAGCTGTGTCTGGGTCCAGGCCCCGTTGCCGATCCGCACCGGCCGGCTGCCGCGCCAGCCATCGAGGTGCCCGAGCGTACGTTCGGTGAGGTCGCGCCGACCCTGGACCCCGAACATGATCTGCAGGTCCGTGGTCCGGTGGGTGGAGGTGGCGACGGTGGTCAGGTAGTTCAGGAAGTTGCCGGCCTCGTCGGGGCACGCGGCGACCCACAGCGCGTCCATGGTCATGCTGGCGTCGCGGATCCAGGCGTAGCGGTAGTCCCAGTTGCGTTCCCCGCCGATCGTCTCGGGCAGCGAGGTGGTCGGTGCGGCCACGATCGCGCCCGACGGCTGGTAGGTCAGG
This sequence comes from uncultured Actinomycetota bacterium, assembly GCA_964465225.1. Classification (GTDB taxonomy): domain Bacteria; phylum Actinomycetota; class Nitriliruptoria; order Nitriliruptorales; family Nitriliruptoraceae; genus T1Sed10-7. Next base: position 2,355 of record CAYXJD010000225.1, on the reverse strand, counting down.
CCCTGCAACACCCGTCCGGAGTGATCGACGAGCGCGGCGTAGGGCCCGTCGTAGCGCTGATGATGGTCATGCCAGGTGGTCCATGCCGCGACGGTGTCGTCCAGCCGTGCGGCGATCTGCTCGCGCTTCCACGGCGGTGGCGACGGCGACCAGCTCGAGGTGTGCTGCATCGCGAGCTCCACGGTCCGATCCACCTCGAGGTCCACGCGGGCATGGGCGCGTGCGCCATCGTCGTCGACATCCAGTTCGATGCTGGCGGCCAGGACCAGCCGGTCCGCACCCCCGCGCACGCTGAGGCCACCATCGAGCGGTTCGATCAACGGATACGTCAGCCCGTACTCGAAGCGCGGGACGAAGTCGATCTCGAGTCCGACCGTGCCCTGCGTGCACCGGGCGCGACGTAGCAACACATGTGGGGCCCCGGCGCCGAGGTCGTGCCCGTGCGGGCCATCACCCATCGCCAGCGCATCGGTGAGCTCGAGGGTCCCGGTGGGCGTGCGGAAGGTGGTCACCAGCACGAGGGTGCCCTCGAGGTAGTGGCGTGACACCTCGGCGTCGCCGGTCGGCCCGACGCGGAAGTGGCCGGCGGACCCGTCGAGCAGCCGCGCGAACACCGATGGGCTGTCGAAGCACGGCAGGCACAGCCACTCCACCGACCCCCGTCGGTCGACCAGCGCTGCACTGTGGGAGTCGGACAGCAGGGCATGGTCCCCGATCGGACGGTCGCTCATGGCGTTCCTCGTGAGGTGGTCGATCCCGGCAGGTAGGTGGTCAGGCCCGGCTCAGCTGATGCCGCGATCGGCCTCCAGCAGCCGCAGCCAGACCTCGCTGGTGGTCGGGAAGGCCGGGACCGCGTGCCAGAGCGTGTCGAGCGGGACCTCGCCCGCGATCGCGATGGTGGCCGCGTGGAGCAACTCACCGACGCCAGGGCCGACGAAGGTCGCACCGATGACGACGCGGCGGTGCTGGTCGATGACCAACTGCGCGTAGCCGTGGTCGTGGCCGTGCAACGCACCACCAGCGACGCCGTTGGGATCCGATCGCACCGCACGGACCTCGACCCCGGCGTCGCGGGCCTGTTCCTCGGTCTGCCCGACCGAGGCGACCTGGGGGTCGGTGAACACGACCTGGGGGACCACGCCGTGGTCCGCCCAGGCCTCGACGTCGCGGCCGGCGACGACGTCACCGACGATCCGTGCCTGGTACTTGCCCTGGTGGGTGAGCAGCGCACGACCGTTGACGTCACCGGCGGCGAAGAGCCAGTCGCCGTCGACGCCGCGGACGGCGAGACGGTCGTCGACCTCGATCGTGTCCCCGGCCTCCAGCCCGACCGTCTCCAGCCCGAGATCGTCTGAGTTCGGGAGCCGACCGATCGCCACCAGCAGTTCGTCACCGACGAACTCGTCCCCGTCCTCGGTCGTGACCGTGACCTGTCCTTCGTGTCCCTCGCGATCGACCGAGGTGACCGTGGTGCCGGTCACCACCGTGATGTCCTCCTCCTCGAACGCGGCGCCCAGGGTCCGACCGACCTCCGGCTCGTACGCAGGCAGGAGCCGCTCCACCATCTCGATCACGGTGACCGCCGCGCCGAGCCGGGCGTAGGCCTGGGCCATCTCGCACCCCACGGCACCGCCACCGAGCACGAGCAGCCGGCCGGGGATCCGATCCGACTGGGTGACCTCCCGGTTGGTCCACACCCGCGTACGGTCGAGACCGTCGATCGGGGGCAGGTTGGGACGTGAACCGCTGGCGACCACGACCGCACGCTCGGCGATCAGCGTCCGTGTCACACCGTCGTCGGCTTCCACCTCGACACGGCGCTCACCGGCCAGCCGGCCCCGCCCCCGCACCAGCGTCGCCCCGATGCTCTCGACCCAGGACGCCTGGCCCCCGTCGTCCAGATCGGAGGTCCACTCGTCGCGTCGGCGCAGCACGGCCTGGATGTCCACCTCGCCGGTGACCGCCGCCGCGGCACCGGGGACGCGTCTGGCAGCGGCGACGAGATCCGGCGGGCCCAGCAGCGCCTTGCTCGGGATGCACGCCCAGTAGGAGCATTCACCGCCGACGAGCCCGGTCTCGATCACGGCCACCGACAGTCCGTTGTCCCGGGCGTACCAGGCCACGTTCGTACCGGTCGAACCGGCCCCGATCACGATCACGTCGTAGGTGGTCTCGGCGGACATGGTGGGCTCCTCGTACCGGTCGCAGGTCCAGACGATGGATCACGGAACGATTCACGAGCGTCAACTCGTCTCGGCTGGGGCAACCCTCACCGGCCCCGGGGGCTTCCATCGGCCTTCCATCGTGGCAGTACGCGGCACCGGCGGGGGCCGTGATCGGGTGACCATCGGACGG
>CAYXJD010000224.1:0-5314 GCA_964465225.1 uncultured Actinomycetota bacterium | reverse complement strand
ACCGTGAGCGCAGAGGGCCCGGAGGCCGCCGAGGCCGTGGCCACGATGGTGACCCTGCTCGCCTCCAACCTCGACGAGGAGTCCTGATCGTGGTCGCCGCTGAGACGAGCAGCCGGGTGCTCGAGGGCACGGGCGTCAGCCCCGGCATCGCGATCGGCCCGCTGGTGCACATGGGTGCCCCGATCGCCGACCTCCCCGGACCGGTGAGCGGTGGTGTGCCGGACGTCGAGCTCGGCCGGGCCCAGCGCGCCCTCGATGAGGTCGCGCGCGACCTCGAGCAGCGACGGGACCGGGCGGAGGGCGACGCCTTCGCGGTCCTCGACGCCCTCTCGATGCTGGCCCGCGATCCGGCACTGATCGACGCGATCGCCACGGAGGTGGATGCCGGCCGCCCCGCACCCCACGCCGTGGATGCCGCGATCGCGGGCTTCCGGGCGATGTTGGAGGCCGCCGGCGGCTACCTCGCCGAGCGGGCGGCCGATCTCATCGACCTGCGCAACCGCACGGTGGCGCGCCTGCTGCACCTGCCGATGCCGGGGATCCCCGATCATGCCGATCCCTTCGTGCTCGCCGCCGACGACCTGGCACCCGCCGACACCGTGGATCTGCGTCCCGGGCACGTCCTCGCGATCGTGACCAAGAGGGGCGGCCCGACCAGCCACACCGCCATCATCGCCAAGGCGATGGGGCTGCCGTGTATCGTCGGCTGTGCGCGCATCGACGACGTGGTGGACGGCACACCGGTCATCGTCGACGGGTCCTCGGGGCGGGTCACGCACGAGCCCGACGACGACGAGATCGCGGGGGCCGAACGACGTCGAGCCGCCCGCGAGGCGCTGCTGGCCACCTCCGCCGGGCCCGGCACGACTGCCGATGGTCACGGGGTACAGCTGCTGCTCAACATCGGTTCCGCCGCCGCCGGAGCCGCCGAGGAGGTGGACGCGGAAGGTGTGGGGCTGCTGCGGACCGAGTTCCTGTTCCTGGACCGCACCAGCGAGCCGACGGTGGAGGAACAGACCGCGTCCTACCGCGAGGTCTTCACCGGGTTCACCGGCCGCAAGGTGGTCGTGCGCACCCTGGACGTCGGTGCCGACAAGCCCCTGCCCTTCGTCGAGCCGGGCCCTGGGGACAACCCGGCGCTGGGCCTGCGTGGCTGGCGGCTGATCGCCAACAACCCCGGTCTGATCGAGCGCCAGCTCGCCGCCATCGCCGCGGCGGCGGCGACCGCGTCCTGTGAGGCGTGGGTGATGGCGCCGATGATCGCGACCGTGACCGAAGCCGCGGACTTCATGGCCCTGGCACGCGCCGCCGGTATCGAGACGGCCGGGGTGATGGTGGAGGTCCCCGCCCTCGCCCTCCAGGCGGAACGGCTGGTGGCGGTGGTCGACTTCGTCTCCATCGGCACCAACGACCTCTCCCAGTACACCTTCGCCGCCGACCGGCTGGTCGGCGAGCTCGGTGAGCTCCTGGACCCGTGGCAACCGGCGGTGCTGGAGCTGATCGCCCGCACAGCGACGGCAGGACGGGAAGCCGGTGTCCCGGTCGGCGTCTGTGGCGAGGCGGCCAGCGACCCGAACCTCGCGCTCGTGCTGGCCGGCTTGGGCTGCACCTCGCTGTCCATGTCAGCGAACGCCGTGGCCGAGGTGCGGGCCGGGCTCGCCGCCGTCACGCTCGCGCAGTGCGAGGAACTCGCCGCCGATGCTCTGGCAGCCGCCGACGGCCGCGAGGCCCGCAGCCGTGTCCTCGCGGCCCTCGGCGACCGAGCCGAAGCGGCCCCGATCCCCTGACCACGGCCGGCCGATCTCCTGGCCGTGCGCTGCCGATCACTCCCGGCGCGCGGCCAGGACCCACGCCGGCGCGGCCGGTGTCACGGCGTCTGCAGCCAGGCGAGCAGCGTGCGGGCAGCGGTCCCGGTGGCGCCCTTGCTGAACTCCGCGCGTGCCTCCTCGATCCATGCCGTCCCGGCGATGTCGAGGTGCGCCCAGGGCAGGCCATCCGGCACGAAGTGGTGCAGGAACAGCCCGGCGTAGATCGTGCCCGCCTCCTTGCCGGCGGTGTTGCGCACGTCCGCGATCGCGCCCTCCAGGCGATCGCCGTACGCCTCGGTCGCCACGGGCAGGCGCCACAGCGGTTCCCCGGCGGTGGTCCCGGCCTCGGTGAGCGCCGCGGCCAGGTCGTCGTCGGAGGACATGAGCACCCCGATCCGGTCCCCCAGCGCCACGATCGCCGCCCCCGTCAGCGTCGCGATGTCGACGATCGCGTCCGGCTCCAGCTCCGCCGCGTGGACCAGGGCATCGGCCAGGACCAGGCGTCCCTCAGCGTCGGTGTTGGTCACCTCGATGGTGGTGCCGTTCCTGGCCGTGAGGACGTCGCTGACCCGGGTGGCGGATCCGGACGGCATGTTCTCCGCCAAGGCCAGCACCGCGGTCACCGCCACCGGGAGCTCGAGCTCGGCCGCCGCCTTCACCACCGCCAGGGCGGTCGCCGCACCGGCCATGTCCATCTTCATGGTCATCATGGCCTCGGAGGGCTTGAGGGAGAGCCCGCCGGTGTCGAACGTGATGCCCTTGCCGACCACGGCGACGTGGCGCCTCGCCCCATCGGGGGCGTAGCGCAGCTCGACCAACCGGGGCGGTGCCTCGGACCCCTGCCCCACCCCCAGGATGCCGCCGTAGCCGCCCGCCGCCAGCGCCTCCACGTCCAGGACCTTGGCCGTGATCGGCAGCCCGGTGACCTCCTCGACGGCGCGCTCCGCGAGCGCCGGCGGGCGCTTGTCCTGCGGCGGAGTGTTGACCAGATCGCGCACCAGGCACTGGGCCGCGGCGGTCAGACGTGCGATCGCCACACCGTTGCGGGCATCGGCGGCCGTGGTGGCATCGGCCTGGACCCCGACCGTGGCCAGGCGTAGGGGCAGCTCCTGCGAGCGGTACCGCACGAACCGGTAGGCGCCCAGCAGCACACCCTCGGCCACGGCCTGGGCCGCTGCCTCGGTGCCGACCGATCCGATCGCGTCGGTGAGCGCGATCGACAGGGTCTCCGAGCGTTCCGAGGCCAGCGCGGCCGCTGCTGCCGCCTGTCGCAACGTCGAGGTGGTGGCCGATGCCTGTGATCCGAGGCCGAGGACCAGCAGGCTGGCGGCCGGCAACGCACCACGGGTGGGCACCCTGATGCTCGCACCGACCGAGGCCTCGAAGCCGGCGGCCGCGAGCTCGTCGACCAGGTCCAGGCCGGCAGCGTCCGCGATCGTCAGGGCTGCCGCCGTGGGCTCGACGGGGTCGCCGCGCTCACCCGATGCGGGCGCGTAGACACCGATGGCCAGGAGATCGGAGGCGCTGGCCTCCAGCGGCGCGGTCACGACGTCAACGGTGGGCACGACGGGCTCCTCGGGTCGGTGCCGCCGAGCCTACTGAGTGCGGCCCGGCCGCTGGCCCCCGTGGCTCGACCACAGCGAGCTGCGCAGGAAGTACCGTTCGATCCCATGGATGACGACATCGCGCCACGGGTTCGCCCCGTCGATCTCCGGGACTACGCCGACTTCCGGCGCGGTCCCGCGACCCGGGTGCGGGTGTTCGCTTCGGAGCACCTCGCGCTCGACCTGCTCTGCCTGGCACCGGGCGCCTCGAGCGGCGTCCTGCACCACCCCGAGCAGGACGTGGCCTACACGGTGATCGGCGGCCGGTCCTGGTTCGTGACCGACGACGGCGAGGTGGGCCTCGACCCGCTCGGCGCGATGCTGGTCCCCGCCGACACCGTCCACGGCATCGACAACCGGGCTGCCGACCCGTTGATCGTGCTCACGGCCATGGGGCCGCCCGGTGCCACCCCCAAGGATCCGACCAGCGCCGATGCGGACGCGGTCGCGGCCGCCGTCCATCTGGGGGGACAGGAGCCAGGGGCACTCCGCCGAGCCGTGGAGACCCTGCTCGGGACACGGCGCCCGTCCTAGCGGGGTTCGTGCTCGGCGCCGCCAGCGACGCGTCTGCCGCGCCACGCGACATCGGACGCGAGCACCGAGGTGGCGGTGCAGGATCGCTGACCGTCGACCCGTTGAGCTCAGCCAGCGATCGCGGCGGCATCCTGTTCGGCCAACCTCGCCAGGTTGCCGAGGCTGCGCGCGAAGATACGGCGCAGGACCGGTCGTACGAGGGTGCTCGCACCCCACTCCCCCACGGCGCCGAGCGGTGGGTCGACCTCCTCCCACCAGGTGACCACGGTGGCCTCGGGCCCGTCCTCGGCCAGCTCGAACGCACCGGTCCCGGTGATGATCCGGCCGAGGTGGGTGACCTCCAGGTAGGACGGCTCCTGCCAACCGGTGACGCGCATCACGTCCTGCACGGTGACACCCAGGAGGTTGGTGGGACACCGCAGCGTCACGCCCTCGCCGGTGCGCTGCGGTGTGAGCACGTGCACGGCCTTGGCATCGAGCATCCAGTCGGCCTGACGCTCCCAGGTCGTCAGGACCGACCACACGACCTCCCGCGGTGCGGCGACCTGCTGGACGAGTTCGAGACGCAAGGTGGGACCTCCAGAAGGGGATGCCGCGAGTTTCGCGCCTGGACCCGGCTCCGGACGAACCGAAGACCACCGCTGCGCGCGCTCCGACCACGCCCGGGCTCAAGGGGAACGGGGCGAGCCGCAGCGAACGGGGGCGAGCCGGAGGGAACCGGGGAGCCGGGCCGTTAGTCTGCGCGCGACGACCGCGGTCCGTGCGCGCGCCGACCGGCTGCGACCCCGCGGTCTCCACGACCTCGAGGAGTCGACAGATGTTCGCCGATATCGACGGCAACACCCTGCACTACGTGAGCTACGGGGAGGGCCCCCCCGTGGTGTTCCTCCACGGCCTGGGGGGATCGGCCAACGTGTGGCACGGGGTGATGCAGGCCATGCAGCAGCACCACCACTGCGTGGCGCTGGACCTGCGCGGGCACGGTCGCAGCCAGGGCCGGGGCAAGTTCACGATCGAGGGCTGGGCCAAGGACGTGCAGAAGCTGCTGCGGCACCTCGAGCTGCCAGCCGTCACGGTGGTGGGACACTCGATGGGCTCCCTGGTAGCGCAGCAGCTCGCCCACAGCTCGCCCGATGCCGTGGACCAACTGGTGCTGCTCGGTGGTATCTCGTACTTCCAACCACCGACCGCCGATGCGTACCGCGCTCGCGCGGAACTCGTGGAGCAGGAGGGACTGGACGGGTTGGTCGAGCCCTGGCTCGCCGGCGCCGTCTCACCGCAGTCGCATGCGGTCCATGCCGGGATGGTCGGACTGCTGCAGGAGCTGTTCCTGCGCAACGAGCCGCAGAACTACGCCAAGTCCTGCCG
>CAYXJD010000223.1:0-5360 GCA_964465225.1 uncultured Actinomycetota bacterium | reverse complement strand
CGTGACCGCAGCGGCGGTGACCGTGACCGCAGCGGCGGTGACAGCGACGGCGGGGACCGTGGTGGCGAGGGCGGCGGTGGCCGGACCCGCACCCGGACCCGGAGTCGGTCGCGCGACCGCGACTGAGCACCTGCGCCAGCAACGCGACGGGCGGCCTACGGGCCGCCCGTCGCCGTCGCGGCCCCCACCGGCGCCGGCGCGGAGCTGTGCGTAGGCTGGCACCCCCATCCCCGGTCGCTCAGCGAGGTCGTCGGTGTCCTACGAGCTCACCACGCTGCGCTCGGGTGTGCGCGTGGTCACCGAGACGATGCGCTCGGTCCGCTCGGTCTCACTCGGTCTGTGGCTGGCCGTGGGCTCACGGGACGAGCACCCGGAGCAGCTCGGCTGCTCCCACTTCCTCGAGCACACGTTGTTCAAGGGCACCGCGACCCGATCGGCCCGCGACATCGCTGAGGCGCTGGACGCCGTCGGCGGTGAGCTGAACGCCTTCACCTCCAAGGAGCTCACCTGCTTCCACGCCCGGGTGCTGGACGCTGAGCTGCCGGTCGCCTTCGAGGTGCTGGCCGACATGCTGGTCAGCGCGCGCAACCGACCCGAGGACGTCGAGGCGGAGCGGCAGGTCGTGCTCTCCGAGCTCGACGCGCTCAACGACGCGCCGGACGAGCTCGTCCACACCGAGTTCTGTCAGCTGCTGTTGGGGGAGCATCCGCTGGCGGCGGAGACGCTCGGAACGCTTTGGTCCATCAGTCGTCTCGACCGCGACACGATCCACGACTACTACCTGGACCGGTACCGCCCGGAGAGCTTGGTGGTGGCTGCTGCCGGCAACGTGGAGCACGATCGGGTGGTCGCCCTCGCCGAGCAGCTGCTCGGCGACCTCGGCCGGCCCGGCGGTGCGGACCGGTCCCGCACGGCGGTGGAGGGCTACCACACCGGGAAGGTGCGGATCCTGCACCGTCCCAGCGAGCAGGCGCACATCGTGCTGGGGGGCGCCGGGCTGCACCACCGTGATGCCGACCGCTACGCGATGCGCGTGCTCGACACGGTGCTCGGTGGCGGTATGTCGTCGCGGCTGTTCCAGGAGATCCGCGAGCGTCGGGGGCTGGCCTACACCGCATTCAGCTACGCCTCGGCCTACAGCGACGCCGGTCTGGTCGGTGCCTACGCTGGGACGGCGCCCGGCAAGGTCGACGAGGTGGTGGACGTGCTGACCCACGAGCTCAACCGGATCGTCGACGACGTCACCGAGGCCGAGGTCGCCCGCGCCAAGGGTGCGCTGACGGGCGGGACCGTCCTCGGGCTGGAGGACACGGGCTCACGCATGTCCCGTCTCGGTCACCAGCTGGTCACCGGAGCCGAGTTGATCGACGTCGATGAGGCGCTGCAGCGCATCGCCGCCGTGGATCTCGAGGCGGTGCGTGCCGTCGCCCGCCGGGTGCTGCCCGGTCCCCGGGGGCTGGCACTGGTCGGTCCGTTCGGACCGCACGACGGCGACCGGTTCCTCGACGCGGTGGTCTGACGATGCCGGCCGTGACCGCCTGGCGGGAGGTCGCCGACCGTATCTGGGTCCGGCGCTACGACCCCTTCGACGTCAACGTCACGGTGATCGCCGGTGAGCACGGGGTGCTCCTGGTGGACACCCGGACGTCGTTGCGCGAGGCGGCGGAACTCCGCCACCACCTCGCCGAGCTGCCCGTCAAAGCTCCGACGGCGGTCGCCCTGACCCACGCGCATCTCGACCACAGCCTGGGCGCCACGGCGTTCCCCGGGGTTCCGCTGTACGCGAGCCGGGGCTGCCGTGAGACCCTGACCCGTCATGGGGTCGCGGAGCGGGAGCGGTGGCTGGCGTGGTTGCCCGAGGAGCACGGTGTCCACCTGCGGGCGAGCCCGATCCCGGTGCCCGACCACCTGGTCGAGGGTCGCCACCGCGTCGACCTGGGGAACCGCGACGTGGAGCTGCGGCTGCTCGGGCACGGACACACCGATCATGATCTGGTCGTGCACGTCCCCGATGCCGTCACCGTGCTCGCCGGCGATCTGGTGGAGGTCGGCGCACCCCCGGCCTTCGACGACGCGTACCCCTTCGAGTGGCCGGCGACACTGGCCGGGCTCGAGGCCCTCGATGTCGAGGTCGTGGTCCCTGGTCACGGGGCTCCCGCCTCGGCCGCCCTGCTCGCCATCCGGCGTCAGCAGCACGCGCACCTCGCCGCCCTTCTCCGCGAAGCGGTCGGCGGTGTCCGGTCGTTGGCGAGCGTGCTGGCCATGTCACCCTTCCCGGAGCCGACGACCCGTGTCGCGCTCGACCGTGCGGCCGCCACCGTCGGTCGCAGCGTCTCTGGCGCCTAGGCTCGCGCCGGGCCACGGACGTGGTCCGAGCCGGTCCGGGAGGTCACCAGGTGGCGGACGTGAGCACGGTGCAGATCGAACAGGTCGGGATCGTCGGTGGTGGGACGATGGGCGCGGGCATCGCCGAACTCGTCGCGCGGCGGGGGATACCGGTCACGGTCGTCGAGGTCGACGAGGAGGCGGCCGCGTCCTGTCACGAGCGCATCGTCGCCTCGCTGGAGCGTCAGGTCCGACGTGAGCGCCTCACCACCTCGGAGCAGGACGAGATCCTGTCGCGCATCACCGTCAGCGCCGACCACGGCGACCTCGCACCCTGCGATCTGGTCGTGGAGGCCGTGCCCGAGGAGCTCGAGCGCAAGCAGGCCGCCTTCCGGGCCATCGATGCCCACGTGCGGCCCGACGCGATCATCGCGACCAACACCTCCTCGCTGCCCGTGATGGATATCGGGGTCGTCACGCAGCGGCCGAACCGGGTGCTGGGGTTCCACTTCTTCAACCCGGCCCAGGTGATGCAGCTGATCGAGCTCGTGCGCACGGTGGTGACCGACGAGTCCGTGGTCGAGACGGCGCGCACGTTCGCCGAGCGCATCGGCAAGGTCCCCGTGGTCGTGGGCGATCGCCGGGGCTTCATCGCGAACCAGCTGCTGTTCCCCTACCTGAACCAGGCCGTCGGGATGGTCGAGGGGGGCTACGCGACCAAGGAGGACGTGGACACGGCCATGCGGCTGGGGACGGGTCTGCCGATGGGCCCGATCGCGCTCGCCGACCTCGTCGGCATCGACACCTTCGTCGGCATCATGGACGCGATGCACGCCCAGTTCGGCGACCAGCGCTTCGCGCCCCGTCCGGTACTCAGCCAGCTGGCCTCCGCGGGCTACACCGGCCGCAAGGCCGGACGTGGCTTCTACCGCTACGAGGAGCCCGGGTCCTCGCGCACGGTCGCCGACGGCGATACCCGGGCGGCACCCGACGAGGCGCTGGTCACCGGTTGGCAACGGGTCGGGGTGGTGGGGACCGGGACGATGGCCACCGGCATCGCCGAGGTCTGCGCTCGGTCCGGCTTCCAGGTCGCGCTGCGCGGCCGCAGCGCCGAGAAGGCACAGGCCGCCCACACCAAGGTCGCCTCCTCGTTGGCCCGTCAGGTCGACAAGGGACGCCTCGAGCCCGAGGAGCGCGACCGGATCCTGGCGCGGATCGACCCGGTCGCCGAGCTCGGCGAGTTGGCCGACTGCGACGTGGTGGTCGAGGCCGTCGCCGAGGATCTCACCATCAAGCGCGAGTTGTTCGCGGCGCTCGATGCCGTCCTCGGTGAGCAGGCCGTGCTCGCGACGACCACCTCGTCGTTGCCCGTGGTCGAGTGCGCCATGGCGACGCGTCGCCCCGACCGGGTGCTGGGACTGCACTTCTTCAACCCCGCGGCCGTCATGCAGCTGGTCGAGATCGTCACCACGGTCCGCTCCACGTCCGAGGTGACCGAGCTGGCCCGAGCCTTCGTCGCGCGCCTGGGCAAGACGGGGGTGCTCTGCGGGGACCGGGCCGGGTTCATCGTCAACACCCTGCTGTTCCCCTACCTGAACGACGCCGTGAAGATGCTGGACTCCCACTACGCCACCGCCGAGGAGATCGACACCGCCATGAAGCTCGGCTGTGGCTACCCGATGGGGCCGTTCGAGTTGATGGACGTGGTCGGCCTCGACGTCACGCTGGCGATCCTCGAGCGGCTCCAGGAGGAGTTCCGTCAGCCCTCCATGGCGCCGGCATCGCTGCTCGAACACATGGTCGAGGCCGACTTCCTCGGCCGCAAGGCCGGGCGCGGTTTCTACGTCTACGGCTGATCCGGTGGGGGAGCCGGCGCCCTTCGACACGACCCTGCCCCAGCTGGCCGGGTTCACGGTGCGTCGGGTCCCGGGCTTCCAGGCCCGCAAGGCCTACGTCTGTCCGTCCTGCGGTGGCGGGATCGCTCAGGGGCTCGGGCACGTGGTCGCCTGGCCCGAGGAGCAGGCCGAGGAGCGTCGCCACTGGCATCTGCACTGCTGGCGGATCGCGGCCGGACGCGGGCGGATAACCTGAGAGGTCGTGCTCCGCTGCTCGTGTTCCCGCCCTCCCTTCCACCGGCTCCCCGAGGTCTCCGTGGCCGCCAAGTCCAAGTCGTCCCGCTCCGGCGGTAACCGCGGCGGGTCGAAGTTCGACCGTCGGAACGCACGCAACCGCAAGATCATCCTGGTCATGGCGGTGCTGATGGGGCTGTCGTTGGTGGCCGTGCCGCTCGGGCTCGCTCTCGGTGGTGGTAGCACCACCCCGGCGCCGGAGACGCCCGACGATGCGGACGACCCGCTCGCGGCACCCGAGGAGCCACAGGAACCCGAGGAGACCGTCGGGCCCTGTGGAGAGACGCCCGACGACGTCCCCGAGGTCACCAGCACCCGCTACGACGAGCCCTTCGACCTGACGATCGACACCGGTGCGACCCACGTGGCCACCTTCGCGACCACCTGTGGTGACATCGTGGTGGAGCTGGCCACCGCTGACGCCCCGATCGCCGTGAACAACCTGGTCAATCTGGCAGAGGACGGCTACTACGACGGGGTGATCTTCCACCGGGTCACGCAGACGCCGCCGATCATCCAGGGCGGCGACCCGGCCGGGACCGGCTGCGGTCGCCAGGACTGCACGGCGGAGACCGCCGACGAGCCGTCCTTCCCGGGGTTCACGATCGCCGACGAGCTCGCCGGGGCCGAAGCGATGTCGGAGAGGGTCGGCGACGAGCTCCTGCCGCAGCTGCGAGCAGAGCTCGACGAGCTGATCGAGTCGGGTGTGGACCCCGAGGACCTCGGGTTGCCGGCCGAACCGACCGACGAGGATCTGCTGGCCCTGATCCCGGGTGGCTACGAGCGCGGCACCGTCGCCATGGCCAACGCCGGCCCCGACACCGCCGGTTCGCAGTTCTTCATCGTGTGGGAGGACACCCCGCTCCCGCCGTTGTACACCGTGGTGGGCACGGTCACCGAGGGGAT
>CAYXJD010000222.1:0-5378 GCA_964465225.1 uncultured Actinomycetota bacterium | reverse complement strand
CGACCTCCGGGTTGACCTTGCCGAGCAGCGCCATGCGGACCACGTCCATCATCGCGGTGTCGGTGACCCTGAGGCCGCCGACGAAGCGGGAGGTGACCCCGAGCGCGGTCGCCAACTCGCTGATCTGGGGTCCGCCGCCGTGCACGATCACGGGCTTCAGCCCGACGAAGTGCAGCAGGGCGACGTCGGCGGCGAAGGAGCGCTTGAGCTGCTCGTCCACCATGGCGTTGCCGCCGTACTTGATCACGATCGTCTGACCGTGGAAGCGGGTGATCCACGGCAGCGCCTCACGCAGGACCGCCGCCTTCTCCTGGGCGGCCTCCACGCGCTCGGTGGAGACGTGCTCGGCCGTGGTGATCCGCCGGCCCCCGATCCTCGGTGTGACGGTCCTGGACTCGGACACGATCGGCTCCTGCTCGCGGCTCATGTCGTGTACTCGGCGTTGAAGCGGACGTACTCCGGGGTCAGGTCACAGGTGAGCATCGTGGCCCGGGCGTCGCCGGAGCCGACGTCGACGCCGATCTCGACCAGTGGCCGAGCCATGGCCGCGGCCGCCTGGCCCCGGTCGAAGCTCGTGGCGACCCCGAAGCGGCACACGGTGATCCCCCCGCAGGTCACCGTCACCCGACGCGGGTCGAACGACACGCCGGCGCTGCCCATGGCCATCAGGATCCGGCCCCAGTTGGGATCGGCGCCGTGGATCGCGGCCCGCACCAGCAGTGAGGTGGCGATCGCCCGTGCCAGCCGCTCGGCCTCCGACTCGGTGGCGGCGCCGGCCACCGTCACCGCCGCCACGCGGCTGGCTCCCTCGCCGTCGGCGACGACCTGCTCGGCGAGGTCGGCGCAGACCGCGTGCAGCGCACGCCCGACCACCTCGAGGTGCGGGGGTCGTGCCGCCCGTCCGCTGGCCAGCAGGGCCACGGTGTCGGAGGTGGAGCCGTCGCCATCCACGCTGATGCGGTTGAACGTGGGGCGGACAGCGCCGGTCAGGAGGCGATCCGCCAGCGGTCCGGCCAGCGGGGCGTCGGTGGTGAGCACGACCAGCAGGGTGGCCATCGCCGGCTCGATCATGCCCACGCCCTTGGCCATCCCGCCGACCACGCAGCGGCCCCCCTCACCATCGGTGACCTCGAAGGCGACCTGCTTGACGTGGGTGTCGGTGGTGAGGATCGCCTCGGCGGCGACGGCTCCGGCCGTCGGCGTCAACCCCTCGACCAGCGCCGGCAACGCCCCGGTGATCCGGTCCAGCGGCAGGGGGACCCCGATGACGCCGGTGGACATGACCAGGACGTCCTCGACCGCGACGCCGAGGTGGTCCGCGGTGGCCGCAGCCATCGAGCGGGCGTGCTCAGCGCCCTGCGGCGTGCACACGTTGGCGTTGCCGGAGTTGATCACCACGGCCCGGGCCGTGCCGTCGGCGGCGTGGCGCTCGGTGAGCTCGCAGGCCGGGGCCTTGACGAGGTTGGTGGTGGTCACCACGGCGGCGCCGGCCGTTGCGTCGGCGGCGACCAGCGCGAGATCGGGCTTGCCGGAGGGCTTGACGCCGCTGGCCACGCCGCCCGCGCGGAACCCCGCTGCCGCGGTGACCCCACCGAGGATCGGTACCAGCCCGGTGCGATCGACCGGTCCCCAGCCCGCGATCACGGGTACACCCCCACCGGCGTGAGCCCGAGGGTCTCCTCCTCACCGAGCATCAGGTTCGCGTTCTGCAGGGCCTGACCGGCAGCGCCCTTGCCCAGGTTGTCGATCGCCGAGGTGACCGTGACCCGGCCCGTACGGGGGTCCACGACCGCGCTGAGCTGGCAGCCGTTGGAGCCGGCGAGCGCCTTGGTGTGGGGGAAGGTCCCGGGCGCGAGGACGTGCACGAACGGCTCGCCGGCGTAGGCCCCGACGAGCGCGTCCTGGACCTCGTCGGCGCCGACACCCTCACGCAGCACGGCGTAGCACGTCGCCAGCAGACCCCGACTCATCGGTACCAGGTGCGGGGTGAAGCTGATGGCGCCGAGCGCGCCGGGCAGCCATCGCTCGATCTCCCCGGTGTGCCGGTGGCCGGGTGCGCCGTAGGCGCTCAGACTGCCGTGGAGGTGAGCGAAGTGGAGGTGGTCCTTGGCGGCCCGACCCGCCCCCGAGGTCCCCGACTTGGCGTCCACCACGATCGTGCCGGGCACGAGCAGTTCGGCCAGAGGCGCGAGTCCCAGCAGGGTCGCGGTCGGGTAGCACCCGGGGTTGGCGACCAGGCTCGCACCGATGATCCGGTCGCGCGCCAGCTCGGGGAGCCCGTAGGCCACGTCCGCCGCCACCGCCGCGTCCCCGGCCGCCAGTTCCGGACGCGGATGCGGCTCGCCGTACCAGGTGGTGAACCCGTCGACGCTGAGCCGGAAGGCGGCCGACAGGTCCACCACCGGCGTCCCGGCGTCGTAGAGGGCAGCGCCGAGCTCCAACGCCGCAGCGTGCGGGGTGGCCAGGACGACCAGGTCGAGCTCCGCGAGCGCTTCCAGGTCGATCGGGTCGAAGGTGCGTCCGCCGGCCAGGTTGGGGAACAGCGAGGCGACGGGCTCCCCGGCCTGCGAGCGAGCCGCGACCACCTCGGCGTCCATGGCCGGGTGGGCATCGAGGAGGCGCAGCAGCTCGGCGCCTCCGTAACCGGAGGCGCCGACGACGCCGAGGCGGTGCTGCACAGCGGGCTCCGTCCGCGGTGGTCGGTCAGGGTCCGCGTAAGGATGCAGGAAGTTGCAGGATTATGCAAAGCGGGGTGCTCCGCCGGTCCGGCGCATCGCTACCGTCGCGCTCGGAACGGCTCGTAGACGCGCGACCCCACCGCAGCGGAGGCACCGTGCCCACCCCAACCGATCCCTCCCTCCCCCCGGACGACGCCGGCACCACGGGCGCACCGGGTGCATCGGCGGAACTCGAACGGTTGCTCGCCGCACCCCGTCTGTCGGGGCTGGCGGGCGCGCGGGACGGCTCGCTGCTGGCCGTGGCCGTGGCGACGCCGAGCCCGGACGGCAAGCGCTACCGCTCGTCCATCTGGGGTCTGGACCCGGCGGGCCAACAGGAACCACGCCGCCTCACACGGGCCGCGCCGGGCGAGAGCGGGGCCACCTTCACCACGAGCGGTGACCTGCTCTTCACCTCCGCCCGGCCGGACCCGGACGCCGAGGACACCCCGGAGGATCCCCCGAGCGCGCTGTGGCGCCTGCCCCGTGCGGGTGGCGAGGCCGAACTGCAGGTGGCACCCAGGGCCGGTGTCGGCGAGGTCGTGGCGGCCCGGAACGCCGAGGTGGCGGTGTTCACCGCGAGGCTGCACCGCGGCGCTGCCACCCTGACCGCCGACGCGGAGCAGGACCAGGCGCGGCGCGACGCGGGGGTCACCGCGCACCTCTACGACCGCGGCGAGTACCCGATCCGCTTCTGGGATCACTGGCTCGGCCCGCGCGAGCCCGCGCTGTGGGTCCTCGACCTGGCGCGGCCGGCCGAGGAGGGCGTCCGGCTGCTGGCCCGCGGCCCGGCGCTGGAGGGCGCGAGCTTCGCGCTCAGCCCGGACGGCACCACGCTGGTGACCACTTGGCGACGCACCGGTGCCCGCCGGCACCCGAGCGACCTGGCCAGCGACCTGGTCGCGATCGACGTCGCGTCCGGACAGCGACGGGTCCTGCTCGCGGACGGACGGGACCACGACCACCCGGACATCTCCGCCGACGGTCGGTCGGTGGTCTGCGTCGCGAGCGATCTGGGTGCCCCGGACCGCGCCGAGGAGGACACGCTGGTCGTGGTCGACCTGGCCGAGGGCGGCAGCCAGGACCTGGCCCCACAGCTGGATCGCTGGCCATCGGCGCCGAAGTGGCTGCCGAGCGGTGACGCCGTCATCTGCGCGATCGACGACGACGGCCACCGCCCCCTCCTGCGTCTCGATGTGGCCGACGGCCGGGTGACGCGGCTGACCGGCGGCGGCGCCTTCAGCGACGCCGTCGTCGCAGATGACGGCACGCTGCACGCGCTGGGTTCCGCGATCGACGCGCCGCCGCGTCCGGTCCTCGTCGCCACCGACCGGGACGCCCAGGCTCCACCAGCCCTGCCCAGTCCGGCCGGCGACGATCCGGCGGTCGCCCACGTGGAGCGACTGGTCACCACCGCCAGCGACGGCGTCGAGATCGGCTCGTGGCTGCTCACCCCGCGTGCGGCGGAGGCGTCCGCGCCGGTGCCGCTGGTGGTGCTGGTCCACGGCGGGCCGTTGTCGTCGTGGAACGGCTGGCACTGGCGGTGGAACCCACACGTGCTGGTCGCCGCCGGCTACGCGGTGCTGCTGCCGGATCCGGCCCTGTCGACCGGCTACGGGCGCGCGTTCATCGAGCGTGGCTGGGGCCGGTGGTTCGACGCGCCCTTCACCGACGTGATGGCCACCGTCGAGCATGCCGCGTCCCGTGCCGACATCGACGGGGACCGGGTGGCGATCGCCGGGGGGTCGTTCGGCGGCTACCTCGTCAACTGGATCGCCGGGCAGACCGACCGGTTCCGCGCGATCGTCACCCACGCCTCCCTGTGGTCGCTCCCCGGCTTCCACGGCACCACGGACGCCGGACTGCTCTGGGAGCGCGAGTTCGGGGATCCCTACCAGGACCCGCACCGGTACGTGGAGAACTCGCCCGACCGCCACGTCAGCCGGATCACGACCCCGATGCTGGTGATCCACGGGGAGCGGGATCTACGGGTCCCGATCAGCGAGGGGCTGACCCTGTGGACCGACCTGGTCCGCCACGACGTCGAAGCCCGGTTCCTGTACTTCCCGGACGAGCACCACTGGGTGCTCAAGCCCCAGCATGCCCGGCTGTGGTACGCCACGGTGCTCGCCTTCCTGGCCGAGCACCTGCGCGGGGAGCCCTTCCAGCGACCGGCGCTGCTGTGAGCCTCGAGCGGCGGTGACGCGTGCGGCTCAGCTGGCCGGAGGCGGGTTCCTGCGCAGACGCTTGAGCTCACCCCGGCGCTTCTTGTGCTCGAGCCGCCGCTCCTTCGACCCCCTGGTCGGTCGGGTCCGCCGGCGTTGCCGCGGGGGTTGCAGCGCCTCCCCCACGATCGATCTGAAGCGAGCGAGCACGGCCTCGCGGTTGCGGTGCTGGCTCTTGTGCTCGGAGCCGGTGAGGATCAGTACGCCGTCGGTGGTCAGACGGCTCGCCAGACGCTCCAGCAGACGGGCCCGCTGCGCCTCGGACAACGACGCCGAGGCAGCGACGTTCCAGCGCAGCTCGACCTTCGACTCGGTGGTGTTCACGCTCTGCCCGCCGGGTCCGCTCGAGCGGGCGGTGCGCACCTCGAGCTCCGCCTCGGGCACCGAGACGCCGTACGGGAGCGTGATCGTCGGCATACCGGTGAGGGTAGGAGCC
>CAYXJD010000221.1:0-5383 GCA_964465225.1 uncultured Actinomycetota bacterium | reverse complement strand
GCCCCGTGATGGCGGTGTCGGTCAGCCCAGCGATGGCGGCAGGGTCGTCCAGCACCCACCGCCGGCCGCCGCGGCCCGCGTTGCGGCCCCGGTCAGCGCGTCGAGGTCCAGCCCGGCCGCCGGGAAGCGTCCGACGCCGGCGGACGCCGCGAGTTGGAGCCCCTCTGCGGGGGCCGGTAGCCGGGTCGCACCCCAGGCTCCGAGGATCGCGGCGGTCCGCTCCTCGAGACGGTCCAGCGGTGTGCACGGCAGGAGCAACAGCCACTCGTCGGGCCCGAGGCGCAGCAGCAGATCACTGCGTCGCACGTGCCGGCGCACCGTGCCGGTGAAGGCTCGCAGGACCGTGTCCCCGACGGCCTGGCCGTACCGGTCGTTGACCGCCGTGAAGTCGTCGAGGTCGAACAGCGCGGCCGAGAGGTCGGGCGCCCGGGTGCCGATGCGCGAGAGGTAGCCGTCGAGGAACCGGCGATCCTGGGCGCCGGTCAGGGCATCGGTCAGGGCCTGGCGCTCCGAGTCCTCGAGCGCCGCCGTGGCGGTCAGGGTCCGCCACCAGCCCGACTCGAGCTCCTCACGCAGGACGGCCTCTCCCCGGTTCGGCTCGCGGTCGGCCGCCGCCTGCCCGAGCGCCAAGGTGGCGGCCGCGACCTCGGGGTCCACGCCCGGCAGGAGACGCTCGGCCTGCTCGAGGACCCAGCCCGGATCCGAGGAGACCTGCGGGCTGAACAGCCGACCACGCTCCAGCGACCGCGAAGCGACGGTCGTGTGCAGGTCCGTGGCAACCAAGCCGGCCGTGACGGCGGGTGCCAGCACCAGCACGGACCACTCCTGGCTGAGCGGGGTGCTCGGATCGACATCGAGGTGGTGGACCCCCTCCGGCAGGTCGACCTCCCGGCCGGCGCCGACGAAGCCGACGATCACGGTGCCGGCAGCGGCCAGGCGGGCGTAACGGCGTCGCTCGAACTCGAAGTAGCTCGCATCCTCGAACAGCGCCACGATCGCGAAGGGGTCACCGCCGTCGGCCAACTGCCCGGCCAGTGCCTCGATCGACCGTGACACCGCGAACAGGGCACCCTTGCTCGCGCTGCAGCGGCCGTCGGTCGCGCGCCGGCCGATACCGGTCGCGATCAACTGCTCGAGATCCACGGGCACGACCTTCCACGACTCGCCGGAACTGCCTCCCCGCTCACCGCTCCTTCGGAGCCCACCCGGTGTGTGGGTGGCGGCGCAGCGGGCGCTCTCCTGCCGGCTCAGCGGTCCTCGAAGGCGCCGGGTGGGGGGCAGGCGCACACCAGGTGGCGATCCCCGTGGGCGTTGTCGATGCGGCTGACCGGTGGCCAGTACTTGTCGGCACGCGCACCCACCGAGGGGTAGGCCGCGACGTCACGGGGGTACGCGTGCTCCCAGGTGGCCACCAACAGGTCCGCGGCGACGTGCGGCGCGTTGACCAACGGGTTGTCCTCCCGCGGCCAGGTGCCGTGCTCGATGAGCGCGATCTCCTCGGCGATCGCGAGCATCGCGTCGCAGAAGCGGTCCAGTTCGGCCTTCGACTCCGATTCGGTCGGCTCGATCATGAGCGTGCCCGCCACCGGCCAGGACATCGTCGGCGCGTGGAAGCCGTGGTCGATCAGGCGCTTGGCCACGTCCTCGTTGGTCACGCCTGCCCGCTGCTGGGCGCCGCGCACGTCGATGATCGCCTCGTGGGCGACGAGCCCGTTGGCGCCGGTGTAGAGGACCGGGAAGCCCTCGGAGAGCCGGGTGGCGAGGTAGTTGGCGTTGAGGATCGCGGTCTCGGTCGCCGCCTTGAGCCCGCTGCCGCCCATCAATCGTACGTAGGCCCAGCTGATCTGCAGGATCCCGGCCGAGCCCCACGGCGCACCGCTGATCGGGCCCGTCCGCCGTTGCGGCTCGAGGTCGTGGCTCGATGGGTGCCAGCTGGCCGGTTGCAGCGGGTGGCTCGGCAGGTGGGGGGCGAGGTGGGCGCCGCAGGCCACCGGCCCGACCCCCGGTCCACCACCACCGTGGGGGATGCAGAAGGTCTTGTGCAGGTTCAGGTGGCTGACGTCCGCCCCGAAACGACCCGGTCGTGCGATCCCGACCAGAGCGTTCAGGTTGGCGCCGTCGAGGTAGACCTGCCCGCCGTGGTCGTGGACGAGCGCGCACAGCTCGGCGATCGTCGTCTCGAAGACCCCGTGGGTCGAGGGGTAGGTCACCATCAGCGCCGCCAGCTCGTCGGCGTGCTCGGTGACCAGCCGCTTGCAGTCGTCCACATCGACGTTCCCGTCGTCGTCGCAGGCGACGACCCGCACCCGCATCCCGGCCATCACCGCGGAGGCGGCGTTGGTGCCGTGGGCCGAGGAGGGGATCAGGCAGACGTCACGGTGCCCGTCTCCCTGCGACCGGTGGTAGCCGCGGATCGCGAGCAGCCCCGCCAGCTCGCCCTGGGCGCCGGAGTTCGGCTGCAGGCTGACCGCGTCGTAGCCGGTGATCGTGGCGAGCCACGTCTCCAGGTCCGCGATGAGACGGCGGGTACCGGCGCTGCGTTCCAGCGGCGCGAAGGGGTGGACGTCCGCGAAGCCCGGCCAGGTGACCGCCTCCATCTCCGCCGCCGCGTTGAGCTTCATCGTGCAGGAGCCGAGCGGGATCATGGCGCGGTCCAGCGCGATGTCCTTGGCCTTCAGCTGCCGGAGCCAGCGCACCAGCTCGGTCTCCGAGCGGTAGGCATGGAACCGGGGGTCGGTCAGGAACTCGCTGGTCCGCGTCAGGGCGGCCGGCAACCCATCGGTGGACGTCCCGCGGGGGCCGGCAGCGGCGGCGACCCGCCGGGCGATCACCTCCTCTGCTACCTCGCTGCCCGTGATCGCGCTCAGGACGATCGCGACTTCGGCGATCGTGGTCGTCTCGTCGAGGGCGATCCGCACGTGGTCCGGGTCACCGGGATCCAGCGTGCCATCGGGACCCGGTCGGACGCCGAGGTCGTAGCCAGCCGCGGCCGCGGCGGCCACCAGCGCCGCCGTGCGCCCGGGGACCTCCAGGGTGACGGTGTCGAACCAGGCGTCGCCCAGCACCTCGAAGCCGCGGTCGACCAGCTCGCCCCTGAGCGCACTGGCCAGGGCGTGGGTGCGGCGGGCGATGCGGGTGAGACCCTCCGGGCCGTGGTGGACCGCGTACACCGCCGCGACCACGGCCAGCAGCACCTGGGCCGTGCAGATGTTGGAGGTGGCCTTCTCCCGGCGGATGTGCTGTTCACGGGTCTGCAGCGTCAGCCGGTAGGCCTCGCGCCCTTCCGTGTCACGGCTGACGCCGACCAGGCGACCTGGCAGCTGCCGGGCGTGGCGCTCACGGGTGGCCAGGAACGCGGCGTGGGGCCCGCCAGCCAGCAGCGGGACCCCGAACCGCTGCGAGGAGCCCACCACGACGTCGGCGCCCTGCTCCCCCGGTGGCACGATCAGGGTGCAGGCCAGCAGATCGGTCGCCACGCTCACCAGCACGTCGTGCTCGTGCAGGGTGGTGATCAGCGCCGCGTCGTCGTGGAGCACCCCGTCGGTGTCGGGTGACTGCAGCAGTGCGGCCGCCACGCGCTCGAGCGCGATCTCGCTGCCGTCCAGGGCGGTCACCACCGCTGGTCGCCCCGTGTCCGCCGCGGCGAGAGGTGCGGGTGGTGCCGCCCGGAGATCGGCGAGCACCACCTCGGCGCCGAGTGGCGCGGCCCGCGCGGTGACGACCGCGATCGTCTGGGGATGACAGGACCGGTCGACCAGCACCACCTCGGGGCCGGCGTCGTCGGCGAGGTGTTTGCGGGACACCCGCCGGCACAGCTGGACGGCCTCCGCGGCGGCGGTGGGCTCGTCCAGCAGCGAGGCCCCGGCGAGCTCGGTGCCGGTGAGGTCGGTCACCATGGTCTGGAAGGTGAGGAGCGCCTCCAGCCGGCCCTGGCTGATCTCGGGCTGGTACGGGGTGTAGGCCGTGTACCAGCCGGGGTCCTCGAGCACGTTGCGCCGCACCACGGCCGGGGTGATCGTGCCGTGGTAGCCCAACCCGATCATCGGGGTCGCCGACGCGTTGTCGGCGGCGATGTCCCTGAGTTCCGCCAGGACCTCATGCTCCGGGGCGGCGGCGGGCAACCCGAGCGAGCTGTCGTCGCGGATGCTGCCCGGCACCGCGGCCTCGATCAGGTCACCCAGACGGTCGTAGCCGAGCGTGGCCAACATGGCCGCACGGTCGATCGGACCGACCCCGAGGTGCCGTCGGTGGAACTCCGCCCGGTCCTCGAGGAGGTGGACGACGGTGGGTCGGGGCGAGGTCACGGCAGCTCCCGGGCAGAGGCCGCGCCAGGGTCGCGGCGCGGGAGAGGACCGGTGGTCGGTTCCATGGGCGATCGAACCAGGCCGACGCCGCGAGGTCGAACAGGGGCCCGGGACCGCACACGACGGGTTGGTGGCGCCGGGGTACGGCCGGGGTGCCGCCCGGGTGTCGCCTGAGTACCAGTCGGGGCGCTGCCGGGGCGCCGCCGGAGCCGAGCGTGGCCACTAGCCTCCCCGCCATGCTGCTCGGTGCCCACGTCCCCACCGCGGATCCCCTCGGCGAAGCTGCCGCCCGGGGTGCCGAGGTCGCGCAGATCTTCCTGTCCTCGCCGCGCCGCTGGGCGTCACCGACCTCGCGTGACGACGCCACCTCGTTGCGCGCCGGCGGGCTACCTCTGTACGTGCACAGCCCCTATCTGCTGAACCTGGCGTCCGCCGATCCGCAGGTCCGGGAACGCTCGCAGGTGCTGTTGCAGGACACGTGCGTCGCAGCTGAGGCCGTGGGTGCCCTGGGCGTCGTCGTCCACGGTGGTCAGACGGGCGCAGGCGAGGACCCCGCCCTCGGCCCGTCGCGGTGGCGGGACGCCCTTGAGCGGCTGGACACGACGGTCCCGATCCTGATCGAGGACACGGCCGGAGGCCCGAACGCCGTCGCCAGCACGATCGAGCGGATCGCGCGCCTGTGGGCGGGGCTGGAGGGCGTCGCGACCCCGTTCGGCTGCTGTCTGGACACCTGCCACCTGCACGCAGCCGGCGAGGCGCTGGTCGCCGGCACCGAGCGGCTGCTGGACCTGCTCGGTCGCATCGATCTGGTCCACGTCAACGACTCGAAGGATGACCCCGGCTCGGGACGCGACCGACACCAGAACCTGGGCGCCGGCCGGATCGACCAGGAGGCGCTGGTGGAGACCGTCCACCTCGCGCAGGCGCCGGCGGTGGTGGAGACCCCGGGCGGCGCCACGGAGCAGGCCGCCGACCTCACGTGGCTGCGGGCCCAGCTGGCGGTCACCACCGGCTGAGCTGAGCTCGGCGGCCAGCCGCAACCACCCTGCCCGCGACCGGGTGCACAACACCCCGGAAAC